>CAMYIS010000264.1 GCA_947258485.1 uncultured Woeseiaceae bacterium | reverse complement strand
TTTGATCAGTTCGTGGTGTTGCTGAAGAACAGCGTAAATCAGATGGTTTACAAGCATGCCATTTCGACGGTTGTGCCGTCGCGCAATGTTCGTTTGCCGCTTCCGGACGATGAGCAGGGAGACGATGACGACTAGGCGAGCCACGACGTTACTCCGTCAGGAGGACGTGTTTGTTTGAAAGACCGCAAAGCGGCGAGCGCGCAGCGCTTGTCCACGCGAGTCCCGACGGATTACCCGATGATTCCGAACGCGAGGAGTTTGCCGAGCTGGCACGCTCTGCGGGCGCTGTCATCGCGGCTGAGCTCGTCAGCTCACGTCGCCGTCCCGACCCTCGCTATTTCATCGGCAAAGGCAAGCTGGACGAACTTCGATCGCTCATAGAATCGAGCGGTGCCGAACTTGTGATTTCTTCGGCAGCGCTCAGCCCCAGCCAGGAACGCAATCTCGAGCGTGAGTTACGCTGTCGCGTACTGGATCGGGCCGGCCTTATTCTCGATATCTTTGCGCAGCGAGCGCGCAGTTTCGAGGGCAAGCTGCAGGTCGAACTGGCCCAGCTCAGACATTTGTCGACCAGGCTGGTTCGTGGCTGGACTCACCTCGAGCGGCAAAAAGGCGGCATAGGCTTACGCGGACCGGGTGAGACTCAGCTGGAAACAGACCGTCGCCTGATCGGAAACCGTATTCGGCAGCTGAAAGAGCGACTGGAACATGTCGACACGCGGCGCACGATGAACCGGCGTAATCGCGTACGGGCCGAGATCCCGACGGTCGCGCTCGTTGGCTACACAAATGCCGGCAAGTCCACGCTGTTCAATGCGCTGACAAATGCAGATGTATACGTCAAGGATCAGCTGTTCGCGACACTGGATCCGACCGTTCGACGTCTGGACTTGCCGGAGGGCGAGCATGTCGTGCTGGCAGATACCGTCGGATTCGTCCGCGACCTGCCGCATGAGCTGATTGCGGCGTTCAGGTCGACGTTGCAGGAGGCGCGCGAAGCGGATTTGATCCTGCATCTCATCGATGCGAGCGATCCGAATCGCTGGCAACGCGTACGCCAGGTCAACTCCGTGTTAAAGCAGCTCGAAGCCGACCAGGTTCCACAGATCCGCGTGTACAATAAGATCGACAAGCTGGATAGAGAACCGCGCATCACCAATAATCGGGCGGGAGAAGGCCGCGCCGTCTGGCTTTCAGCTATAACAGGCGAGGGTATTCCGATGCTCAAGGACGCCATCGCCCGACGGCTGCGCCAAAAAACAGTTCAGCGCGTTATTCATCTCTTGCCTGAGCAGGGACGGCAGCGAGCCAAACTTTTTGAACTGGGAGCGGTCGCAAGTGAAGTCACCCTGGAAGAAGGCGGCTGGACGCTGGACTTGAAAATGACCGAAAAGGACTTGAAGAGATTCCTAAAGCGTGAAAATCTCGCGGAACAACAACTGGATCCGTTGTCGATGAGCTCATCGGCGACGGCGGCAAACGAGTGAGAAGTACTGACACTATGGCTTGGAACGAATCAGGAAACGGTAAAGACCCCTGGAAGCGCGATGGGGATGGGCCTAATGATCTGGATCAGATCGTTCAGGATTGGCAAAAACGCTTCAGTGGCATTTTTGGCGGTGGCGGCGGCGGGCGCGGCGCGGGCGGTGGAGCAGGCGGCTTTGTACTGCTTGTTGTGCTGCTGGTTGCCTGGGGCCTGACAGGCTTTTACCGTGTCGACGAGGCCGAGCGCGGCGTCGTGCAGCGCTTCGGTGCTTATACCCAGACTACGTTACCGGGGCTGCACTGGCACCTGCCATTCCCCATCGAAACGGTGGATCTCGTGAATACGATCGCGGTATCCAACTACGCGTATCGTACGGAAATGCTCACGGCAGACGAGCAGTACGTGTTTATCGACATGGTGGTGCAGTATCGACGCGCAGACCCGGTCAAATACAGCTTTGAAGTGGTCGAGCCGGATCTGACTTTGCAGGACGTCACGGAAAGCGCGCTGCGCGAGGTCGTTGGCACCACCTTGCTTGACGTGTTGGTGACCGCGCGTCGTGACGAGATTGCTTCACGAACGCGGGAAGTGCTGCAGGCGACGATCGACCTTTACGGAGCCGGAATTACAGTAACCTCGATCTCCCTTGAAACGGTTAATTATCCACAAGCCGTACAGGTTGAGGTGGATGACGCGCAGAAGGCGCGTAACGACAGCGAGCGATACGGGCTCGAAGCTGATGCTTATGCCAATGACATCGTTCCGAGGGCGCGCGGTGACGCGGTTCGCATACTTGAGGATGCGCGAGGCTATCGCGATCGCGTAGTAGCAGACGCCCAGGGTGAGGCCGCTCGATTCGAAGCGCTGCTGACCGAGTACAAGAAGGCACCCCGCGTCACACGGGATCGCCTGTATATCGAAGCCGTTGAAGAAGTGTATGGAAATTCGTCGAAAGTCCTCGTGGATTCGGATTCCAGCGGCAACCTGATGTATCTGCCGCTCGATCAACTCATGAACCGTGGCGATCGATTGGGTGCGAGCGGCGAGTCAAACCGTGCTGCTGACTCACAGTCGCTGCCGGCGCAGTCCGCGAATACCGATGACGCTCGCGAACGGAGGATCAGGGAATGAACGGTGGAAAATTCACAGGCGTCGTGATACTCGGACTCGCCCTGGTTATTGTCGGCCTGTCGGCGTTTACGGTGAATGAACGCGAACTGGCCATCAAGCTACAGCTCGGTGAAGTAGTGACCGCTGATTACGATCCTGGCCTGCATTTCAAATGGCCGCTCGTTCAGAACGTTCGCAAGTTCCCGCGCCGGATTCTGACAATCAGTGACCGCCCCGATCGGATCTTCACGGCGGAAAACGAAGCCGTGCAGGTCGACTTTTTCGTCAAGTTTCGTATTGTCGATCCGGTTCGATTCTATACATCGACCGGTGGTGCACTGACGGTCGCCAACGGCCGCCTCTCGGAGATCATCAAGAACGCCATTGTCACAGAGTTTGGCAAGCGCTCGGTATCGGAGGCGATTTCGGTGGAGCGCGCAGAGCTCATGCGTGACATGCGAAATACCGCCGCCGCCGCATCTGAAGACCTGGGCGTCTCGCTGATCGACTTCCGCGTCAAGCAGGTCGAGTTCATGGACGAAGTGCGAAACTCGGTATACCTGCAAATGGGCGCAGAGCGTAAGAGAATTGCGGCGGAGCGTCGCGCCGAGGGCAGGGCAGGAGCCGAGGAAAAACGCGCCGCAGCCGACAGGGAGCGCACCGTCATTCTAGCTAATGCATACCGGGACGGTCAGAAAATCAAGGGTGAGGGCGACGCAAAAGCAGCGGAGATCTACGCGACAGCCTATAACAAGGATCCGGAGTTCTATGCGTTCTATCGAAGCATTGATGCATACCGCAAATCGATGGGCAAATCGGGCGATGTCCTGATTCTTGATCCAAAAAACGAGTTCTTCCGTTATTTGAACCAATCGGACGGCAAGCAATAGGGAAGCGGGCAGCCGCACGAAATGTACTGGCAAGAAATATTGACGGCTGTTGCGCTCGTCCTGATCATCGAGGGCATGCTGCCGTTCATTTCGCCGGCAAAATACCGACAGATGGTGGCCGAGATTACGCGGCTTGGTGACAGCCAAATACGAAACATCGGGCTGGTAGTAATGATTGTCGGATTACTCGTGCTTTTCATGGTGCGCGGCTAGGCCCGCGACGCGGACAGGCGGACAGCAGGAAAGACATGGGAAAGAACGTAGTTGTCATCGGCACCCAGTGGGGTGATGAAGGCAAAGGAAAAATCGTTGACCTGTTAACCGATCGCGCGGCGGCCGTTGCCCGCTTTCAGGGGGGGCACAACGCCGGGCACACGCTCGTCATTGACGGTGAGAAAACGGTTCTGCACCTGATCCCTTCCGGAATCCTGCGTGACGGCGTCAGCTGCCTCATCGGCAATGGCGTCGTTTTGGCGCTGGATGCGCTCGTGACGGAGGCGAATGCGTTGATCGACAGCGGCGTCCCTGTGTATGAGCGCCTCAGGATCAGTCCGGGGTGTCCACTGATACTGCCGTCGCACGTAGCGCTCGATGCGGCGCGCGAAAAGGCGCGCGGCTCCAGCGCCATTGGCACAACAGGTCGTGGCATCGGTCCTTCCTATGAAGACAAGGTGGCGCGGCGGGCATTGCGCGTCTCGGACCTTTTCGTTCGAGAGAAATTTGCTGCGAAGCTCGGTGAAATTCTCGACTATCACAATTTTCTCCTGAAGAATTATTTCAAGACGCAGGCGGTCGACTTTACGCAGACGCTCGACGAGGCGCTGGGCTACGCTGAAATTATCGCGCCAATCACAACCGATATAACGCAAATACTGCAGGACCTGGCGAAGTCCGACAAAAGTATCCTGTTCGAAGGGGCGCAGGGCACTTTTCTCGATATTGATCACGGCACTTACCCCTACGTGACTTCATCAAATACCGTAGCGGCTGCCGCCAGCATCGGTACCGGTATAGGCCCGCGCAACCTGGACTACATACTCGGTATCGTGAAAGCGTATACAACGCGCGTGGGCGCGGGGCCGTTTCCAACCGAGCTCTTCGATGATCAGGGCGCACATCTTGCGAGAGTAGGTGCCGAGTTCGGCGCAACGACCGGTCGTCCGCGTCGCTGCGGCTGGTTTGATGCCGTGGCGCTGCGACGATCGATCGTCAACAGCAGCGTATCGGGACTGTGTGTCACGAAGCTCGATGTCCTCGACGAACTTGAGACCATACAGATCTGCGCGGGTTATGCGATCGATGGTAAACCGATCCCCGGAGTACCCGTTGTTGTCGATCGGTTTGCCGACTGCAAACCGGTGTACGAGGAATGGCCGGGTTGGCAGGAGTCGACGGTCGGCATCACCGACTTCGGCAAGTTGCCGCAGAAAGCTCGTGATTACCTGGCACGCATACAAGAACTTGCCGGCGTGCCGATCGATATCATCTCAACCGGCCCCGACCGCGAGCAAACCATCATAAAGACGCATCCATTCGAGTAGTTGCGCGCCGCGCGCCCCAAGTCCCGATATTGTGAAGCAGCACTCCCTGACATTCAGAGCCGGCGCGGGTGCCCTGGACTCGATACGAAGCCAGGGATTCGATATAGGGTCCGTCGGGACGATTGCGGGCGCTTCGGGAGGCGCCAAGTGGCTCGTACTGAGCCAGCTGGACCGCGCGATCCTGCAAAACCTGGTCCCGAACATGAAGGGTCCGGTGCACCTGATCGGGTCGTCGATTGGCTCGTGGCGCTTCGCCTGTTATGCACAAAAAGACCCCGTCGCAGCGATCGAGCGTTTTGAACGGGCGTACCTGGAACAGACTTACAGCGAGCGACCCGACATTCATGAAATTACGACCAAGAGCCGCGAGATTCTTGCGTTCGTGCTCGGAGAGAATGGCGCAGATGAAATCCTGACGCACCCGTTGTTCAGGATGCACGTCATGGCCGTTCGCAGCCGCCATGTTACGGCGTTTGAGAACCGCTGGCTGCTCGCCGCAGGACTGATCACGGCGGCCGCCCTCAATGCGGTGAGCCGCAAGTCGCTCGGCCTGTTTTTCGAACGCGCGTTGTTCTTCGATAACAGGGACGTCCCACCTTTTTTTGACGTGTCCGGGTTTCCGTTGCAGCGGATAGAGCTGGCAGCCGGGAACCTGCAGGATGCCGTCGTAGCGAGCGGCTCGATACCACTCGTGCTCTCGGGCGTTCGGGATATTCACGGTGCACGACCCGGCGTCTATCGTGATGGCGGTGTCATCGATTACCACCTGGATTTGCCGCACAGCGCGCACGAAAGCCTGACGCTATTTCCGCATTTCTACGATCGCATCGTGCCCGGCTGGTTTGACAAAAAGCTCAAGTGGCGCAAGCCGACGCCGGGCAACGTCGACCGCACAATCCTGATCAGCCCGTCAGCCGAGTTTGTCTCGCGACTGCCAAACGCAAAGATCCCCGACCGGACGGATTTTGTGAACTACTCGCCGGAGGAACGTGTGACAGCTTGGCGTGCCTGTGTCGCAGCCTGCGAAGAACTCGCCGACGAGTTCAACGAAGTCATGGCGCGCGATCAGCTGGCGGCACGCCTGCAACCGCTGTGGTAGTCTGGCGGCCAAATAATAAAAGAGGGGACACAGACGGTGGATAAATCACCATCTACTCCAGCCCGTCCGTATCCGGAGTTGACCTGGGTCGCGGTCATCGTGGGCTGGATTCTCGGCGTCATCATCGCCGTCTCCATTGGCTACGCGGCATTGATCCTGGGATTCTCAATCGAAGGTTCGGAGCTGGCCGCCATCCTCGGCTTCGGCATCCTGCGCGGCATGCTGCGGCGCAAGAGCATAATCGAGAACAACATCGTGCAGACG
>CAMYIS010000263.1 GCA_947258485.1 uncultured Woeseiaceae bacterium | reverse complement strand
GACGCGCTGGCTTTGCCGGGACCTGTGTACTGCAACGCGACATGACCTGGACGATTGCTCCGTCCGACCTGCTGGCCGAAGACAACCCGGTGTCGGACGCGATTGGCCGATTCTATGACGCCTTCGCCGAAACGCTGGATACCGATCTTACGCTCGAAGAAATACTGCCGTTTTACGCACGTAAGGCTCCTTATTACCAGCGTCTGTATGCCAGCGCCCTAAGCCGCTCGATGCGTGCTGCAGTGACGCTGGGCAACCAGGCTGCAACCAGTTGCCGGCAGTGGCAGATGCTGCTTCCCCAACAGAAAAACACACTGCTGGCTTACAGGGGCTAAGCGGGATGCAGGCCAACGTGATACCTTTTTCGCTGATTTTCGGACTACTGCTGATGACCGTTCCCGGCACGCCACTCGACGCTTCCGATTCCGATCCCAACGGAGAACTCCTGCTCACCGACTTCACAACGAGCAGTTCCGACCTGGGGTGGTACGTAGTAAACGATAACGTCATGGGAGGTCGAAGCGAGGGCGATTTCGAACAAGAACAAGGAGAGCTGAGATTCGCGGGCCGCACCAACACGAATGGTGGCGGGTTCAGCTCGATTCGTACAAAACCCATGCAGCTGGATCTGTCGAATCACGCTGGAATCCAATTACATGTAAAGGGCGATGGCCGCCGCTACACCTGGCGATTGACGAGCAACGCGCGCTGGCGTGGCAGGCAGATCAGCTACTGGGCTGATTTCGAAACCCGCAGCGACACATGGAGTGTGGTCAACATTCCATTCTCGAACTTCATGCCACAGTACCGCGGCTATCAGCTGGATGGACCCGCGCTCGATCCCCGACAGATCAGGGGCATGGGCCTGATGATTTACGACAAGCAGGACGGGCCTTTTGAATTGCGCCTGGCCAGCGTGCACGCCTATGCGGCAGAGGAAGAATCCTGACTGCCAGACATACAACCGGGAGACGCCACTATGGCTGAGCGCAGTAACACACAAATAATAGTCGCAGTCACAATCGCAATCGTATTAGGCGCGCTCATGTCGTGGGCCGGCAGCGACGGCGGCGACCGTGTCGGCGCTGTACCGTTATTTGCGCTGTGCGGTGCGCTCGCGTTCGCAGTCAACTGGCTGGCCTTCATCCCCTCGGCGCTGACACAGACCGAGCGTTACTACGACCTGACCGGTGGCGTCACCTACATCACCGTGACGGTGGTCGCCGTGCTGCTGTCCGGCGAGCTCGACATGCGTGCGACGCTGGTTGCCGCCATGGTCATGTTCTGGTCGCTACGGCTGGCGACGTTCCTGTTCCGGCGCATCTCGCGCGACGGCAAAGACAGCCGCTTCGACAACATCAAAAACCGGCCGCTGCGGTTCTTCATGGCGTGGACCATACAGGGCCTGTGGGTTCTGCTGACCGCGGCGGCGGCGCTCGCCATTATCACCGGCGGTGTGCGCGAGCCGCTGGGTGCTGTCGGCATCACCGGGATTATTATCTGGTCGATCGGCATACTCATTGAGATAGTTGCAGACCGGCAGAAGTCGAATTTCAGGGGCGACCCGGGCAACAAAGGCAAGTTTATCAACGTCGGCCTGTGGGCCTGGTCGCGCCACCCGAATTATTTCGGTGAGATCGTGCTGTGGACTGGCATGGCAATCATCGCAATGCCGGTGCTGCAGGGCTGGCAGTGGGCTACACTTATCTCACCAGTGTTTGTGACGTTTCTGCTGACCAGGGTCAGCGGCATCCCGCTGCTGGAAGAAAAGGCGGACGAGCGCTGGGGCGGCCAGGACGATTACGAGAACTACAAGCGCAGCACCCCGGTGCTGATCCCGAAGCCACCCGCCACGGGCGCCCGGGCTTAGAAAAAGAGGAGTTTCTCGATGCCAGTCGAAATCAAGGTGCTTGGTTTTGCAGCACTGCTGCAGTTTGTCCAGTTCGTACTCATGGCCGTTCCGGTCAATATCCAGCTGGGCCCGAAATACACGGGAGGCAATCGTGACGAGGAAAAACGAGCTGCCGGTGTTGCTGGTCGACTCAAGCGAGCAATGGACAATCACTTCGAAGGCCTGATCCTGTTCACGATCGCCGTCATTGTCGTCGTATTGGGCGACGCGAGCTCGTCGATTACGGAGACCTGTGCCTGGACCTATCTTGCGGCACGTGTCCTCTACATACCCGCGTATGCATCCGGTATTTTTCTCGTTCGCTCGCTGATCTGGTCGGTCGGCTTTTTTGCGACCTTGGTGATGCTATGGGTGGTGCTGATATGAGTGAATTACGATATCCCAACGAATCTCCGGACTATCGAAAAGCCCGCGATGAATTGCTTGAAGAAGAAAAGGCGCTGGTTGAGAAAGTCAAATCGGTCGCCGAAAAACGCCGCCAGCTGCCTTTGGGTGGTCAGTTAAAGGAAGACTATAAGTTTCAGTGGGCCAACGAGGGCAAGGTCGGTCAGGAAGTCAAATTGTCCGAGCTCTTCGGCGACAAGCCGACATTGCTGCTCTACAACTTCATGTATGGCCCCGGCTGGGACAATCCGTGTTTATCGTGTACGTCATTGATGGATGGATTTGACCGGACTGCTTACCAGGTATCCCAAGACGCCGCTTTCTGTGGAATTGCCAAGGCCCCCGCAGAGAAAATCGACGATTGGGCCAGGACCCGGGGCTGGACACAAATCGGCCTGGTATCGGGCTACGGCACCACTTACCAGGCTGACTACAGGTGCCAGGGTGAGAACGATGACATGCAGTGGCCTATCCTGCATGTGTTCAAAAAGCACGATGGCGAGATCTTCCATTTCTGGGGCACCGAGCTACAGGCAAACCATGTAGACACGGTCTGGCCCTATTGGAATCTGATGGACTTTACACCCGAAGGACGGCCGGATCGTATGAACCCCCCGCAGAACTTCAGGTCCGAATTTCTCGAAAAGCACTTCCTGAATAAATAGCGCGCAGTCTATTTCTTCTATTTTCGTAACTCTTCGCGGACCAGGTCAGCCAATTGTTGCTGGCCGAAACTGGGTAACTGCCGGCCATTGACAAAGTATTCCGGCGTCGCACTGACTTTCAGGAGTATGGCGTCCTTCTTGTCCTGTTCGATGCGCAGCAGTACTTCCATCGCATTCATGTCGGCCATCAGCTGCTCCATATTCAAGCCTACCCCCGCGATGGCTGGCCCGATTCTGTCAGGCTGGACCGTATGGTGCTGCGTCCACTGATTTTGCGACCCCAGCAGAGCTTCCAGGGTCTGCCAGTACTTGTCTTGTTTTCGGCTTGCTTCCAGGATTCTGACGGCATAGTCCGCGCCGGTATGGAATGCGACGTGGCGAACCGAAAGACGGATCTCGCCCGGCACCTCGGCAATCCATTGTTTAACCATTGGATAAAACAGGGCGCAGGTTTCGCACGCCGGATCGAGAAACTCCACGATGTGCACCTTGGCACCCGGGTCGCCAAGCGTTGGCGAGTGCTCGCTCGCGAGGGCTGCCTGGCGCGCCGCGGCCTCCGCTTGCAAAGACCCAGTGTCGTCACTCTCGTACAGGAACGTCGCTGCCACGATTGCAAGCACCAGGACCACGACGGCAGCTGCAATGAGACTCGTTCGACTGATGCGGGTCTCCGCGTTCACTTGTTCGCTTCCTGTCTTTCTGCTCATAGAGATTCCTGTCCTTCTAACCCTTGTTCGTGACGTTTGCTAGCGATGGCCTTCGGACGGCAGGGGGCGGGTCAGGATAAATACAGCCACAGCGCCCAAGACCACAATCTGACTCGCAATGATCCATAGCGGTACACCGAACAACCAGGTGATCACCGGTGTCATCAACAGAACAATGATCGCGATCCGTTTCGCTTTGCGGTCAATGCTGCCGTCGCGGTGCCAGTTGTCGATCAACGGCCCGAAGGAGCGGTGCTCTCGCAACCAGCGATTCAGCCGCGTCGAAGAACGCGCGAACGCGAAGGCAGCGATCAGCAGGAACGGCGTCGTCGGCAACAATGGCACTACCACACCGGCGGCGCCTATGCCGACCGACGTCAAGCCCGCCAGCAGCCAAAAAAATCTGATTCCGGTATCCACCGCTGGCAGTTCATCACACGGAGACTGGCACCGGCAAGTCCGGCAGGTATTGACCGCCGATCCTGAAACTGCTTCTAATTTTCGAACGTCTTGACGTCAAAACGTTACAACGTTATGCTTTTGCCATGAGTGAAACGGCCCAGAAGAGAGCCACCGTCTACTTTGAACCGGTTCTGCATCGTGCGCTGCGGCTCAAAGCCGCAGCGACGGATCGCAGTATTTCGGAACTCGTCAATGAGGCCGTCAAAGCCGCACTTGCAGAGGATGCCAGTGACATCGAGGCTTTTGAGGTTCGCGAAACGGAGCCAGACTATGCTTTCGAGGACGTCGTTAAGGACCTGAAACGACGTGGCAAAATATAGTCTGCGAATAAAGAAATCTGCTCGCAAAGAACTTCAGTCGATCGCTACGAAGGCAGATCGACGCCGAATTGTTAAACGTATCCAGTCACTGGCTGACAATCCGCGGCCGCCGGGCGCGCTGAAACTGTCAGGCCTCGAACGCTACCGACTCCGCCAGGGCCGCTATCGCATTCTCTACACGATCGAGGATACGGTGTTGATCGTGCACGTCATAAAGATCGGGGATCGCAAAGACATTTACCGAAGCAAATAGACACGGATATTCAGTCGCTCGGATAGGTTATGCTTTATTGCATGATCAGTGCCGCACGAACCACCTGAATCATGGCTGGCGCCTCATTCTTTGCCGAATTGCGCAAGCGCAAAGTCCTGCAGGCTGCTGCCATCTATGGCGCCATTGCCTGGGGCGTCACCGAAATCGTTGTTACTGTCGTCGAGCAGCTCTTTCTGCCGCAGTGGATATCGACGCTGGCCGTCATCGGCTTCGTCGTCGGTTTCCCGGTGGCCATGTTCCTGTCGTGGACCTTCGACCTCACGTCGGAAGGCATCCAGCGAACCGCGATCTCGAGCCGCCGCGGAACGGCGAGCATCGCACTGTCGATAACGCTGCTCGTCGCCGGAACCGCAGGCCTGTTCCTCCTGATCAAGCCGTCTATTCAGGAAACGGAGCGAGGTCCGGCAGCTCCGGAGGTTATGCCCAACAGCATTGCGGTATTGCCCTTCGAAAACACCGGACAGGATCCCGATGACGCGTACCTGAGCGAAGGGCTCAGCGACGAGCTTCGCGACCAGCTCAGTCGCGTGTCCGGTATGCGTGTCGCCGCTCGCTCCTCCTCGGTCGCCGCTCGCGAACAGCGAATGGACGCGCTGGCCATTTCCACAAAACTGCGCGTCGCCAACCTCGTTGAGGGAAGCGTGCGTCGCCAAGGCAATACGCTGCGTATCTCTGTTCAATTGATCGAGGGGAAAAGCGGTCTGTCTCTATGGTCGGAAACTTTTTCACGCGGCCCGCGTGAACTCCTGACCATGCAGGAAATGATTGCTGAGCACATCGCCATGGAGGTTTTTCCTGACGGCGGGCCAATTGTTGTGAAGCCGGCGACGAGCAATGCCTCGGCGAATGAGCTGCTGTTGCTCGCAAGACACTATGAGCAACAGGTACTTGACCGTGTAACCACGTCCCGGCTCCGCGCTGGCTCACAGCCGACTCGCCGGCGCGCTGTTGTACCTGGGTGACCTCGATGCTGCTGCCGGACCGGCCCACAGGGCGATGGATCTCGACCCGAACCTCTCGGAAGTACAAAATACGATGGGTCAGTACTACTGGGCACAAGGACTCCCCGACGCCGGTCCCGCATGGGCACGTGCCATTGAACTCAACCCTTACAATCCTGACGCCCTGAACAACTACGCGACGTGGCACTGGACCCGGAAAGACCGTGACGGACGGCCCGATCTACTGCGTCGAGCGGTGGAGGTTGACCGTTTGTCTCTCTCCCGGCACGGAGCCCTTGGCAGTTACTTCGCGGCGGAAGGTTACATTGACGAAACGCTCGACGTGATTCGTGACGTGCGGGAGCTATTCGACAACGATCAGTCCGGCAATAGGGTCGAAGCCTATCGGCTGATTGGCTCACTTCTGGAACTCATCGGTCGGGTGGACGAGGCGATCGCCTGGACCCTCAAGGCAAGGAATCTCGAGCCCGACAATCCTGATCATATCGGCAGACTGGCCGAACTCTACGCGATCATCGGGAATTTTGAGACAGCGCTCGAGCTGGAGCCGGAGGCCGGAATCGGCCTGTTGTTTCATATGCGGCGCTATCCCGCACTGATCGATGTGGCCGCGGATCTCATGATCGAAGAACCCGACGACATCTATGTCCGTTACCTCCTTGCCTTCGGCTACAACGCCGTTGGTAAGTTCACAGACGCATTGTACGTTCTCAGTACGACAGGCCAACCACTTGGCCACATTCGCTCTGGCGCAGACGTCGAGGGAAAATACACCCTGATCAACGCCCTTGAGGGTGTCGGCAGCGAGGAGACCAAGAGCTATGCGGTAGAGCTCGCCGAGAGTACACACGGTGCTAGCCAGGGTAAGGGAAGCAGCTGGTGGTATAACTTTCACACCAGCTGCGGTCTCGCCATCATGGGACGCAAGGAAGAGGCCCTGGATTACATTGCCCGCATCGCGAGCAGTCCGCAGTTACCCTGGGATGCTTTCCTTCGTGACGCTGTCTGCATGAAGAAGCTCGCGGGGGAGCCTGTCTACGAGGAGATGCTCGGCCTTGTCGACGAGCGCCGTGCTGAAATGCGGAAAAAATTGCCCGCCACGCTGGCTGCTTACGGGGTCAGTCTTTGATTATTTTACGGCGAAACTACGCGACTACTGAACCATGAGCGGCAGTTCCTTTTTCGCCGAATTGCGCAAGCGCAAGGTGCTGCAGGCTGCTGCCATCTATGGCGCCGTTGCCTGGGGCGTCACCGAAATCGTTGTTACTGTCGTCGAGCAACTGTTCCTGCCGCAGTGGATATCGACGCTTGCGGTTATCGGCTTCGTCGTCGGTTTCCCGGTCGCGATGTTCCTGTCGTGGACATTCGACATCACGTCGGAAGGCATCCAGCGAACAGACATAACGAGCCGCCGCGGGACGGCGAGCATTGCGCTGTCGATGGTGCTGTTGGTAGCCGGAACCGCGGGGCTTTTTCTCCTGATAAAACCCTCGCTCGACGGGGCTGGTTCGAGACCGGGTATTTCGGTGAACAGTATCGCGGTCCTGCCTTTCGAGAACGCCAGCCAGGATGAAGACGACGCCTATCTCAGCGAGGGCTTAAGCGATGAGCTTAGAGACCAGCTCGGTCGAGTCGCACAGCTCCGCATCGCCGCACGCTCGTCCTCCGTGGCTGCACGCGAACGCGGCATGGGCGCGCTCGCTGCATCAAATACGCTCGGCGTAGCACACCTGGTCGAAGGCAGCATGCGCCGCCAGGGCAGACGACTGCGGGTATCGGTGCAATTGATCGAAGGCCACACCGGGCTCGCCGTCTGGTCCGACACCTACGAACGGGGTGAAAACGAGTTGCTCAACGTGCAGCAGACCATTGCCGATGAGATCGTGCGACGCATACTGCCACACGCCGAGGATGTGGTCACCGCGCCGGCCACCCGGGACGCAAACGCCAACGAACTAATGCTGCTCGCGCAGCACTACGAGCGCCAGGTTCGCGACCGACAGGTCCGTGATGACGATACGTTGCGTAAGGCCATCGGTCTTTACCGCGAGGCGACGGAAGCGGATCCGGCGTCCGCGCTCGCCCACAGCCGGCTGGCCGGCGCCTTGTTGTACCTGGGCGAGATCGAGACTGCAGAGTCGCACGTATTCAGGGCGCTCTCACTGCAGCCCAATCTATCGGAAGTCCAGAACACCCTCGGCGAGTTCTACTGGGCACGCGGCATGCCTGAAGTGGCTTCCGCCTGGCGAAGAGCCGTGGAGCTCAACCCGAACAACGCCGATGCGCTGCAGAACTACGCGAACTGGATTGGCACTACCATTGCCGGTCGGGAACTCGGCGATCCGGCCCTGCTGTTGCGGCGTGCGCTGGAACTCGATCCATTGTCCCTCGAGAGGCATTATTCTCTCGGCGGATTCCTGGGCAGGGCCGGCCGCGCGAGTGAGGTCCCGACGGTCATCCAGAATATTCGGACGCTTTTTGACGATGCTGAATCCTACCGAGCCCTCGACTGGCTTAACGAACTGATCGGTGACGTTGACCGGTCGATTGCGTGGACCCTGCGCGCCCGGGAACTCGAGCCTGACAACCCTGATCATGTAGAAAGGCTCGCAGAACTGTACGCAATCATTGGCGACGAGGAAACACTGCTTCGATTCGATCCTTCGCCTTCGCTGGGAGTTCTGTTCCAGATGCGGCGATACGCTGAGTTAATCGACGAAGCGGAATTCCTGATGATCGACAGGCCGGGCGACATGGAGGTCCGTTACCTGCTGGCCCGGGCATACCACTATACAGGCGCGCACGAATCCGCTATCCATGTATACAGTTCTACCGGACTACCAAAAACTTTTGTCGATGATATTTACCGCTCTGTATCCGAGGTTGAAGCAGCGTTGACACTTATCAGCGCGCTCATTGCATCCGACCTCCCCGATGCCAATGAAGCCGGACATTCCCTCGCGACCTATGCTGTTGAAACCGGGTTACACGGCGACATCGGCTGGATCGCGCTGTACGGGAGCTGCATCTACGCGGCCATGGGGCGGGATGAGGAGGCGCTCGAGCTGTTGCCGCGCATCAAGGAAAGCGCGCGCCTTGCGCCCATGCCCGTGTTGCGCGACTCGTGGTGTTTCAAGCCTTACACCGAGGATCCTGTGTATCTCGACGTATTGCGTGACCAGGAAGAGCGCCGCGCCCGGATCAGGGAGAAACTACCGACCACGCTCGCCGAGTTCGGCGTCAAACTTTGATCTGAAACCGGCGAGTAGCTAGAGGCTGACACCGAATTTCGCCAGTGTCGCCGGCAAGCGCGCACGCAACTCGGCACGCCTTGCCCGGAAATGCCTGACGACAGCCTGGTAGCGGCGATCATCGGCATACTTCTTGAAACAGAGGGAATCCTCGAGCGCATATACGGGGGCCAGGCGTGGACTGCGCAGGGTTTGTTCGAGTTTGTCCAGCGCTTCCACATCACGACCGAGCACGGCGAGACTACAAGCCAGGTGGGTTTCAATCCACCAGTCGGGGTTGTCGTGATGAGTCGGATCATTGAAATACCAGGCCGCCAGACCCTGCGCGGTTTCAAGCTCGCCGAGGCCGAAGGTCGCGTTGACCAGCGTGAAGTAGCCCTTCCATTCCAGGTCCGTTCTCGGGAATATCATTACGGACTCGGGGAGCCCGGTTGAACTAAGAATCCGCACCGCGGCTTCGTACTGTCCGACGGTGTTGTAAGCGAACGCCAACAGATAGCGAATTTCTATATCATCCGGATTTTCAATAACCAGAAACTCGGCAGCGTCGATCAATTCGTCGTAGCGGCGCATATTGAACAGCAGGCCAATGCCGGGCGTCGGCTGCAGTTTCCTTGCAGTCTCATAATCGCCGATTTCGGCATACAATTCGGCAAGCCACTCGACGTGATCGCTATTGCCGGTCTCAAGGTCGCGCGCACGAATACCCCAGGCGATAGCTTGATCGACCTTGCCAGTCAGTTCCAGCAGCAGGGAAATCAGGCGGTAGGCATCGGCACCTTCGAAGCGCTGCTCGATGCGACGGATCAACTCCAGTACTTTCCCGGTCTTACCCTCATTGCCGAGAATCTGGCCGAGACTGCCGTAGCGCGACAATGATTGCCGATCGATCTCCAGCGCTCGGCGGTAAAGGTCCGCAACATTATCGTCTATGCCCTGAATCCAGCGCACGAAGGCATAATGCTCTAATGCGTCAGCATTGTCCGGGTCAAGTTCCACGGCGCGCTCAAATGCCGCATAGGCTTCCGGCAGTCCGCGGGCGAAATAGTATAGCCCCAACGTATGTTGAACTTCGGACAGGTTCGGATCGAGTGAAAGCGCCTTAAAAATCGGCGCCTCCGCCGCATCGATATCGCCGAGATACAAGAGCGCACCGGCCAGACGACTGTGCACCAGTGCCGACTCAGGATCGAGGTAGACCGCGTCGCGGTAATGACCAATTGCCTTGAGCAACAGCCGGGTGTCAACTTCCTCGGTTGCGCGAACCTGTTGCTCGTAGAAACGGCCGAGGAGCAGAGCTTCATTGGCAGTTGCGTTGCGCGTCGCTGGCGCCGGCAGTGCTTCCGTCGAACCCGGAAGCAGTTGGTGCACGATATTCTCCATGATCTCCTGCTGCAGGCTGAGAAACTCGGCAGGGCCACGGTCGAACGAGTCCGTCCACATCGTCAGACCGCTTGCGCCGTCGACGAGTTGCACCGACACACGCAGTACATTGCCCTGACGCCGCAGGCTGCCTTCGACCAGGTGCGCGACGCCGAGCTTCGCCGCACTCAACATGGCATCGCCCTGGAGCCCACGAATGGCGATCGACGAGGATCGCGCCGCAATGCGCAGCCCGGACACGCGTCCGAGTTGGTCGCGCAACTCATCGCTTAGGCCCGCGCTCAGGTACGTGTCGTTAGGATTGCGACTCGCGTTATCGAACGGCAACACGGCGATGCTGTTCGCCAGGATCGGTATATCGGAATCCGGGCCACGTTCCTGTATCGCCGGTTTAATGAGAAAGAACAGTCCAGCCGTTCCGGCGACCAGCAGCAGCATCGACAGCGCGATGCTCGCAGTCCCGCGGCGACTCGTAACCTCCGTCCGGCGAATACCCTCGGCAGTCAGATCGAAGATCCAGGCGAGGAACATTGCCACCGGGAATCCGACAACGAAACCGATGACGGCCAGGGTTGATATCCACTGCGGCAGGAACAGCTGCTCAGTGACGGTGACGACGACCTCGGTCACGCCCCAGGACACGGCGCCATAGATCGCTGCCACCTGCACGACCTTGCGTTTTCGAAGTTCAGCGAAGAAGGACTGCTCGGGCATCGCTAGCAATCTCGGGCCGACAATTGATAAAGAAGTCTACGCTGCGACGCAAGCGCCTGAACAGTAGAGGACGTCAGTTTGTGGTCATTCGCCGCCGAAGTAGCGGGTCACGCCAAGTGTGAACGCGGAGTCGATTACGTTCGTCGTCTCCGCCCAGATCCCGGTATAACCGCTGCCTGACACTTTGTAGTTCTCGTTCAGGAAATAGTCAAAGCCCACACCGATATTCAGGTGCCTCGCAGCGAACAGGCGATCGTGATGCCACCACGCCTCGGTGCCGACATCGTCGGGGTAAACGAACGTGGCGAGATCGTCCACGAAATCCAGGAACTCATAACCTTGCCATGTGTACTTGCCTGCAAGAAAGGCGTTTATCGAAAGATTCGGCTTGAACCAGTAACCCGCTGATAAATGGAGCACCGAATAGTCGACGTTGACATTGATCGGTTTCTCGGAGAAGACGTAGGCAATGCTGCCAGCAAAATGCCAGTCCGAGAAGTACGGTACATAGCTCAGCGACACGCCGACCGGGAGGGTCCAGAGATTCTTCCCGATAGCTGCCTTGGCGAAGAACGGGTAGTTGCTCACCGGAACCCCGTAGCTCATGAACGGAGTAACAGTCAGCGGGCCCTCCTCCGTGAGCACATAGGAAACGCCAATGGAAAAGTCCTGAAAATCGCCGTGATACTCCCCGTCATCCCAGAAGCGCTTGTCCGGCGGCACGAAGTCGACCCAGTAGAAATCGTTGGGATTGTGCGGATCGCCGCCCCAGTCTACCAGCGAGGTGAAGCGCTTACGCACGTAAGGCAGCGCGCCAAACACTGTCATGCGATCGGAAATCGCATAGTCACCAGAAATCAACACGACCTGCGTATCAGTGGTCCAGTAATCGGCCTCACCGATATCGAACTCAAACGTCCCGGTGCTGATGTGCTGGAGTTCCAGCCGAATGCTGGCGTCGCCCTTCGTCTGGCTCTGCGCCAGCGCCGGGTTGGCAGAAAGGCCACCGAGCAAGACTGGCACGCCGAGCAAAATCGCCCAGGATACCGGGGCGAACCCGCGTAGAGCTTTTCCTCTCGAATTCATTTGCCCGCTTTGCGTGTTGTCAGGCCTAGGTCTTGTCTTTCAGCGTTTTGTGGATCGCTTTGAGGTAGTGCTTGATCTCGTCCCGTTCAGCGACCATCACGTTCGCATAGCTCTGGCTGGCGGCCTCAGCCTCGTCGCTGCTCAGAGCGACGGGCAGATACGTGGTGCTGACACTGCCCGAAGCGCCGGCGCTGCCCTCCACCGCACTATGATCGCTGTAAGGCGCGATGACCACGTCGTAGTCTCCCGTCTTGAGCTCAACGGCCAGCTCCAGCTCATTTTCGACAAAGCGCACGCCGTGACCCGACTGGGCCAGGGCTTCGGCCAACAGCTTGGCGCCCTCGGATTGCCCGTACACGAGCACGCTGCCCGGCAATGGAGCCGTATAGACGCGATAGGAGACGCCCTTGCCAACACGGTAGAGGCTGTCGCCGCAGGCTATAGCATCCATGGAGAACAAAATGGCGACCAGTGCGACCAGAAATCTCAAGGGTGATTGCATAACGAATACTCCTGCACAGCTGATTTTGTCGTGTTATCTATAAGTACTTAGCACAAGCCCTAAAGTTGGTCAATTTATGCCGCCCCTAAGTCATTGATATTGCGCTTATATTGCGAAATCAGAGGGATCTGCAGTAAATTTGTTCGAGTCATTTAGAATCAAGACGGTGCCATGAGACAAGCGCGGACAACGATATTTGCATTCTTGGCAGGGCTGATACTGGGCCTGGTCGTCTACCACGGTGCGCTGCTTGTGAGCGGGCAGACTCCTGTCCAACGCGAACTTCTCGATGAGCAGCAGGCCCGGCTGGACCTGTTGCAGCAAGAGAACCACGAACTCACCGAGGAGCTTTTCCGGCCCGGAGTTCCGGGAAAATTTTCCTTTAGCCAGGACGAACTGCCATACGATGCGCAAGCGGATGCCGCTGCGCTAGTCAGCAATGCGCGAATGGAGGCGCAGTCAGAGCGTAAGTTCCTGATGGTGACCTTCGGCGCCAACTGGTGCCTGGATTGCCGGACACTACATCGCCACCTCAACAGCGAGCCGGTCGCCGGCTACGCACGCGACCTGTTCCGGTTCGTCAATGTCGATGTCGGTAAGTTCAACCAGAACCGCGATGTCGCCGAGTCCCTCGGCGTTTCGTTGACAAGAGGTATTCCCGTTGCCGTCTTCTTCGATCCGGAAGGCAAGGTCATCGGCACAACGAACGAGGGCCAGCTGGAACCGTCGCGGCGTTTTTCCTCGAAGCAGATACTCAAGTTCGTTCGCGACATTGCCGAGCGTTCGCGCGTGCATGCGCCTGACTCGGTGGACTGATTGAAGCGCAGCTGTTAGCGAGCAGCTCTCGACAGAAGACCGTCAACCTCTTTCTCGCAAGATAACCAGTCCGCCACAGGATCACCGTCCTGGAAGTTGCGCTTTTCTGCACGATAGTACGCGGCCTTTGCAATCATCTCGCGGCGTGATTCTGCAGAGACTTGGACAGCTGTTTTCCGGGAGCCCTGCGGGCGTCTGGCAGTTTTCTTCGCGACCTTCTTGGCGACTTTCTTGGCGACTTTCTTGGCAGCTTTCTTGGCAACCTTCTTGCTGGCCTTCTTGCTGGCTTTCTTGCTGGCTTTCCTGGTTGATTTTGTCGAACGGCTATTTGTAGGCATCGTGTGGTTCCTCCGGGCAATCATGAGCCCTGAATCAGATTCTTGTAATGGTGCAAATAACGCAGAGCAATATCTATGTCAACACCTTGATGTCCGTCAGTAAGAGCCGCGATAACAGCAAACGTTCAATCCAAGACGCTGCCTGCAGAAAAAACTCGTATGTCGTATCAGCATGTTAAGGACATTTAACTACCACCAATGCAAGCCCGACAAGCTGCTGGCTCAATATGTCAGTTCCCTGGAAGGCTGCGAATTGCTTTACGCGATTGATCAAAGCGGTCAGCAGATCAGTTCCAACGTTTATGCAGAATCTACTGTAGTTCTGGGTCGTCACGGTAGCCTAATGCACAGTAATACAGGTACACGGTGCGTCGTGATTGACTTTGTGCGACACGCTGCCGAGCAACATGCCGCCAAAGTCGCCAAGTCCCCGGCTGCCAATGACAATGAAGTCGGCATCGATTTCCTTGGCACATGCGACGATTTCTTGTGCTGGATCTCCACCACGCAACTCACTGGAGACAGTGCCGCAGTTCGACTTCTCGGCCAGTTCAGCCGCGCTTTTTATGAGTGTTTCCCCGGCTTTTTCTACTTCGTCTCTGGAAGCATGAATCATGACCGCCGCGCCGCCAAGGACCATTACGCGATCGGCGGCCGATCCCTGCGGTACGTGCAGAATGTGAAGCTCGCCAGCAAATTTTTCCGCCAGTTCACAGGCGAATTCGAGGGCCTTTGTGGAATACTCGGACCCATCAACTGCAATCAGAATCTTTTTAGTCATTGCCTGTTACGCTCCTGGCTCTTCTCAATGCGAAAGAATTGTGTGAGTGAGGTGTGCACCGTTACGCACAGTCGTGCAAATGAAGCAACAGCCGTGCCGGGAACCGGTTGATCAACAGGAATTGAATCGACCACGTAACGAACTGGAAACCCCGTTTCGGTGTTCTTAAAGCCGAACCCGACAATCAACCAGTCATAGTCCACTACGAATGCTCCTTATCGCCCTCCTGGAGAAACACGAGTCAGCTAAGGAAACGACGAATCCATACAGCCATTCGCTCCACCATCGGCGTGTACGGCGGAAACAGTTGATCAACCAGGCCAATGTGGTTGCTTACGACGGAACGTTCGTGTGAGAAAGCAAGGAATCCATGATGACCGTGCGACTTGCCAACTCCGCTGTTCCCGATGCCACCAAACGGTAAACGCTTGTGCAGAAAGTGAATGAGATTGTGATTGACCACCGCATCACCGGATGGAATTTCCTGCAGCAAGTACTCGACATTGCCACGATTCTTCGAATAGACGTAAAAAGCCAGGGGCTTTGGACGAGAGTTTATGTCGCGTACGACATCGGAGAGTTCCTGGTAGCGAATGAGGGGCAGTACGGGTCCGAAGATCTCCTCGCTCATTATGCGGCAATTGTCCGGAACGTTTTCGAGTACGGTGGGCGATATGAAAAGCGAATCCTCGTCGCGCTTCTCAAGTGTCAAACATCGTGCCCCGGCATCGATCGCCTCGTCGATGAGCGACGTTACGCGCTGGAAGTGCTTAAGGTTTACGATCCTGCAGTAATCCTTTGACGCCATACGTGCTTCGGTGGACTGCCCGAAGAATTTATCGATATTTTTTTGTAGTTCGTCAGCAAACTCGCTGCAGACGGTTTCCTCGACATAAACGTGATCCGGCGCGATACAAGTCTGTCCATTGTTGATGAACTTGCCCCAGGCAATTCTCTTGGCTGCCTTCGCAATATTTGCGGTTTCATCGACGACCACCGGTGACTTGCCGCCAAGTTCGAGCGTAACCGACGTGAGGTGCCTTGATGCGGCCTCGGCAACGATTCGTCCGACCTGCGGACTTCCGGTGAAGAAAATATGGTCGAAGGGCAGCTCCAGCAGCGCCTGGGACTCTTCCAGACCGCCTTCAATCACCGCGACTTCACTTTCTTCGAACACATCCTGCAGCATTGTGGACAACAGCCCGGAGACGTTTGGCGTCATCTCCGACGGCTTTATCATGACGTTGTTACCCGCAGCGATGGCCGAAATCAGCGGTCCCAGAGACAGATTGAATGCGTAGTTCCAGGGAGAAATGATAAGAGCTACGCCTTTTGGCTCGCAGCGGATTTCCGCGGTGTTACCGAGCATCGTCAGCGTTGGGCGAACCCGGCGCGATTTCATCCACTTTCTCAGGTTCTTTCTCGCATGACGCAACTCGCCGAGTACGGGTGAAATTTCAGACAGCTCGATCTCCGTTACAGGTTTACGGAAGTCGGCGGCAGAGGCTCGTCGCAACGCATCGACATTCGCAATAATGGCCGCTTCCAGCCGGTCCAGTTTTTCCAGGCGCTGTTGGCGGCTGCCACCGCGTTCCGCACGAGCGCGCGCAACCTGCGCATCAAAAATTTTTCGAATCGACGTTTTACGCTCATCGAAAATGGAATGGGTACCGTGGGCTACGTTCGAGTCCATATGTCACCTCGGGGTTTACAAGCACCGGGGCCAGCACAACAGCACCGGGCGGCATGGGCCAGCGGTCTTGATTCAATAATTACGGGTAAGTAGATCACACCCCGTGCCGGGGCGGAATTCGGGTTACCCCTAATGCCATCTTACGTTGCATGTGTGATTTGATAAATTTCCCAGTTAGCGGTTGGGAGAACAGCTGTGGCAAGCGTCATGGAGCAAACCCCTATCCAGCCTGTCCCTGTGAAAGAGCTTCGCAAGGTCTGCGCGCCCGTTTCGGTCAGGCCGGAGCCAGCCGAAAAGATGCCCGCGACGTCGGCCTACCTGGGCCAGGACCGCGCTATCAATGCCATTCGCTTCGGTATCCAGATGGAGCACGATGGTTACAACGTCTTCGTGCTGGGGCCGCTCGGTAGCGCCCGACATGGCCTGGTCGAAGAACTGGCGAAAGAGCCGGCTCGCGCAAAGGGAGCGCCAGATGACTGGTGCTACATCAACAACTTCTCAGATCCCGAACGACCGCGCGCACTGCGGATGCCGGCGGGCAAAGGCGCCGAATTTCGCGACAACATGCAGTCGCTTATCGAAGAGATACGCCTCGCGATCCCGGCCGCCTTCGAAAACGACGACTACAGAAACCAACTTAAAGCCCTGGAAGCCGAGACGCAGAAGGAGGTCGAAGGATTGTGGCGCAGCCTTAACGAACAGGCGGCGAAGGAAGGAATTGCGTTACTGCAGACGCCCACCGGTTACGTGCTGGCGCCGCTGAGCGATGACAAAGTTATCGACGATAAGGAATTCGACAAACTCCCGGAAAAAAGACGTGAGGAAATCAAGGAATCGATTCAACGCTTGAGTGAGGAGCTCAAGACCCGAATCGAAACCATGCCCAAGCTGCGCAAGCGCCATCATGAGCGAGTCCGTGCACTGGACCGGGACGTTACAGCGCACGCAGTCAGCGTGTTGCTGGAAGACCTCAAGCAAAAGTATAAAGCGCTACCGGCTGTGCTTGGCTACCTGGAGGAAGTGCAGCGGGACATCATCGAGAATGCGCAGGAGTTTCGCCGCACTGAAGAGCCGGCGCTGCCGTTTCTCTCGCACGATTCGACGGCACACTTCGCATCGTATGAGGTCAATTTAGTCGTAAGTAACGAATCCGATGCGGCGGCGCCCGTTATTTATGAGCCGAATCCCAGTTATCCGAACCTGGTTGGCAAGGTCGAGCACCGGGCCGAGATGGGTGCCCTGTTGACGGACTTCCGCCTCGTACGATCCGGGGCGTTGCTGCAGGCCAACGGCGGTTACCTGGTATTGGACGTGCATCGTGTACTGGGCCGACCCTTCGTATGGGAAGCACTAAAGCAAGCGCTTCTTACGAAGCAGGTACGCATCGAGTCGCCGGCGGAAACGCTGGGATTTGCCAGCACGACGACGTTGAAGCCGGAGCCCATTCCTCTCGATCTCAAAGTAGTGTTGATCGGGGAACGCTGGCTCTACTACTTGTTGTGTGTCTATGACAATGAGTTCGGCAGCCTCTTCAAAGTCGCGGCCGATTTCGATGACGATGTCGAGCGCTCGACTGACAATGTCGAGGCGTATGCCCGGCTCATCGCCGAGCGCGCGCGGGAAATCAAACTACTGCCACTTGGCGCCGCAGCTATTGCGAGGGTCATCGAACAACGAGCGAGGTACGCCGACGATAGCGAGCGCCTTTCAATGCACATGCGTTCACTCGATGACCTTTTACTGCAAGCCGACTACTGGGCCCGGCAACGCGATGCGGATCAGGTTGCCATTGAAGACGTTATCGAGGCTATTCGCCAGCGTGACAACCGACAGGACCGAATCCAGAAAAAGATCATCGACGCGATTAAGAGAGACACGCTGCTCATCGATACATCGGGCGAACGCGTCGGACAAGTAAACGGTCTGTAGACCTCGGCGAGTACCGGTTCGGGCACCCTGTCAGAATTACCGCCACGACCCGGGTTGGCAAAGGCGATGTCGTCGACATCGAACGCGAAGTAAAGCTAGGCGGCGCGATCCATTCGAAGGGCGTGATGATCTTGTCGGCGGCGCTCGCCGCTCGTTACGCGCCTGACGTACCGTTGTCGCTGCACGGTAGCGTTGTATTCGAGCAATCCTACGGCGGTGTGGAGGGCGACAGCGCGTCGGTTGCCGAGCTATGCGCACTGTTGTCTTCTATTTCAGGTGTGCCGATTCGGCAAAATCTCGCGGTCACCGGTTCAGTCAATCAACTCGGCCGCGTGCAGGTAGTTGGCGGCATTAATGAAAAGATCGAAGGATTTTTTGCGGTCTGCAAAGAGCGCGGTCTTGACGGGTCGCACGCGGTCATCATTCCTCGTGACAACATCAAGCATTTGATGCTGACAGAGGAAGTCGTCGAAGCTGTTCAAAATAACCTGTTTAACGTTTATGCAGTGCAAACCATTGATGAAGCCGTTGCCACATTGACGGGCATCGCCGCGGGTGAGCGCGGCAAAGACGGCAAATTCCCGGCGGATTCGCTCAATCGACTGGTAGAAGACAAACTGATCCAGTTCGCAAGCAGGCGGCAACAGTTTTCTGAGGGCGCTGGTGATGACAAACGACACAAGTAACACGCGCCGCATCATGCTGGCGGTAACCGAGACGAGTTCGCTGCACGATCTCTGGCGTGCGGCGATGGAACAATTGGCGGGTGAACACGCTGAGCTGATTACTGTTTTTGTTCGTGATGACCGGTGGCGCCGGGCGGCAAGCCTTGGGTTTACAGAGGAGATCTCTCGCGCCAGTGGCGGCAGCGTGAACTTCACGCTGCAGCGCGCCGAAGAAGTTGACAGAGATGCGGTCACGCGGACGCAGGGTCGCCTGCAACAACTTGCCACCGAGTCCGAGATACAGCTGGCCTTTGAAATTCTCGCCGAACAAGAGGCGACGAGAATTCACGAATTTGTCAGGTCAGAGTTGGACCTCGTTATAGCGCCGTCTTTTTTCAAAAGGCGGCCATTCTATAGCGAGCTGACTCAGTTGAAGTGCCGGATCCTGCTCGTCGATGCAGAGGATGTCACGACAGAGACGGAGAATCACCTGGAGTAGGAATTTCGGACTCGCAACATGAAAATCGCAGCGTTTAATCTGGAAGTGGCTGGTATTTTCCGCAAGTGCGCGGAAGTGCTGCGGCAACAGGCGGCAAATCCATTTCGTGTAAACGCCTACCTTCGGGCGGCCCAGACGCTTGAGTCTCTGGAAGTGGATGCGCGGGACATTCTGCGTGACGACGGCGTCGCAGGATTGATCGAACTTCCCGCGATTGGCCGGGGCCTGGCTGCCTCCATCGATGAATTCGCCAGGACCGGGCGCCTTCTGCAGCTTGAGCGCCTGCGTGGCGAAGCGGCACCGGAGAACCTGTTCAGAACAGTCCCGGGAATAGGACCGAAGCTCGCTCATGCCATTCACGATGAGCTTCACGTGGATACGCTCGAGGAGTTGGAGGTTGCTGCACACGACGGTCGGCTCGCCGCGGTCGCTGGAATCGGCGATCGTCGCGTAGCGGCAATCCAGGCGAGCCTCGCCGCGCTGCTCGGTCGCGGTCGCAGCCGGCGGCAAGCGCCGCAAGCATCACCTCCGGCTGCAATACTGCTGGATGTCGATCGCGAGTATCGGCAAAGCGCGGCCGCCGGAAAACTGCCGAAGATCGCACCGAAACGATTCAATCCCGAAAAACTTGCATGGCTGCCCATCCTGCATACCGACCGCGAAGAATGGCACTTCACGGCATTGTTCTCCAACACCGCGAGGGCGCACGAGCTCGGGCGGACAGATGATTGGGTCGTCGTGTATTTCTACAACGATGATCACCAGGAAGGTCAAAATACGATTGTCACCGAGACAAAGGGACCAATGACAGGCGAGCGCGTGATCCGCGGCCGCGAGGCCGAGTGTCGTGCCCTGACGAACTAGCAACCAGGTTCAAATTCAGCGTTAGTCGAGGAGGGCCGCGGCCGGCCGGCTCGCTTACTCGGAAGACGCTTCTTCGACCTGCTGCAATCCCTCTGCGAGATAGTCGGCCAGCAACGCCGTGCCAATCAGATAGTCGGCCGTATGATCGTTCCAGCTTTCCTCGGCGTTTTGCAGCGCTTCATTCCATTCCTTGATCGAGAAGTCGCCCCGGCCAAGCCACATCAGTGCGACCAGGGAGATTTGCTGGTCTGGTTCGAGGTCGTTGATCGTGATTTTAAGCTCCTGATAATAGGGATCTCCGCCGAAGTCGGCTGTAACCTGGCTGGACCAGAATTCGTCGGCGACTTCGGGTTCTTCCGGAAACGTCACATCATCTCTGGCATGAAATTCGTGGGCCTTGTCGATGATGAATCGCACGGTATCCCGGTTCAGCTCAAATTCCATCGTCGTCTTCATCCTCTACGTTGTTCTCAGAAAGGCTGTACCTAAATTGCTACGACGGTACGTATCGACAATGCGGAATAATACGTAGATCTGCTCCCGGCCACAGGCGGGGGATTGTCGAGCTGCGCCATGACAGGAGCCGCTAACGATTACTCAGGACTGATACGCCCTCGACAGAGAAATTGCCAATCACGCGATATTACTACTGCGAATCCGCATTCTCGGAATCGTCATCGGCTTGGTAGGTGTAAGTAGGGTACTTGTAACCGGGACGATCGGCCTTCTCGTAATGCGCCTGCAGGAACGCGACAAGATCCGTCAGCTGCGTCACCGTCAACACGTCGTTATAGAAGGTCATCAAGGATTCTCCCTCCTGGGAAACCTCGTCCCTGCGATAGCGGGCCGACAGCTTGTGCGAAGGATTGACGATTGACGTGACGAGGTGGCCGTACGTCATCCTTGGCTTTGGGCCAGTGCGGCTACCAAGCAGGACGCGTACGGGACCTGCTTCGGCAGGTTCGGGCAGCTCCGCGCCAATAACGCTGTGGCAACTCACGCAGCCGAGAGACACGAAATGCATCGCGCCCTTGGCCGCATCGCCCTCCGGCAAGTAGATTTCACCTTGCCTTTGGTTGTCCCGGTCGCAGGCCGAGAGGCCGATCAGCGCACAGAGCGCTACGAGATTGGTGAAAAGGTTCCGCAATTTCAAATCCTCTGCCGACAAATTAGCAAAATTTCAGCCTGAGTGAAATCGGCAATGGTGTTGCGACTTCACAGTAAAGCTAGCGCTAGCGGGCATTGCTACCTGGTAACGGCCTCAATATGTAGGCCATCGAGTGCCGTGCGCGTATCTATTTCAAGGCGGCGCACGCCAGAAGTATCGGTATAGGTCAATTCGACCTTTGTTGGCGATGGCGCAATCGGAAAAAAAATATCCAACGTCTGCTCTTCGCGTGCCGCCAGATCGAGCGGTATTGCTGTCTGTCGCAACTCGATCCGTTTGTTGACTTTGCTCTGATTGACGCCTCTAACTACACCACCGACTGCGAGAACCGGAGCCAGCACAAGCGTAGCACCGGCTGCCGCCCCTAATCCGGCTCCGCCCATAAAGCCACCCGTAGCGGTTGCGGCTCCTATCGCCGCCCCACTTGCGGTAGCTGCCGCGACACCCAGTGTTCCTCTGCCCGATCCCGCTTTGACCTTGATGCCTGATTTCTTGTAGCGGCGGGCCGTCTTCTTGCTGCTCTTGACGAGCTGTTTTCGTCCGGGCTGTGACTCAGCCGCCTCGTCGAGCGAATCAACTACGATTAACCGCGTTACCCGTATGGGTTGATCAGAGTCGTTCCTAACTCTCAGCAAGTATTCGTCCCAGTCGGCTTTTCTTGCCCAGGTTCCCGGACCATCTCGAACAATTACCCAGTCGAGTGTTACGGAAAGCGTCTGATCAGAAGCCGCCGCTAGTGGCGCCGTGGCTACAAACGGTTCAGGCTCTTTGAGGACTTTACTCCCACCGCAAGCAGATAGTGCAATGAGAATATAGAGAGCGCCATATGGGTATACCAACCTCTTCATAGCGCCGCTCGCTTGGCCGCGTGGCCCGTTAGTTATAATCCCGACCATTACGCCGCCGTCGGGAGATTCGTGTCAATCGTGGAATGTACTGGCCGCATCGCGTCGGCTGGACAGAAGTGACTTGGTAGCTGCCCAAAGATGGTGGGCCGAGAGGCCGCTATGGGTCAGTAGCAAACACTCAAGACCCTACCATCTGAATGGCGTTGGCACGGTAGCGGAATATTCGATCGAGTTGATGGCGCACCAATGGTAACGCCAGGCCGCCGATGGGCCCGAGCGGCAAGCGATACTCGACCCGATCGATCATGCGTGTGCCTTCTTCAACAGGTTCAAACGTGTGTTGATGTCGCCAGGTGCTGTACGGGCCACGGATCTGCTCGTCGACAAATTGCACGACCGGATCCCAGGCTGCGATCCGCGTCCGCCATCGAAACGGCACCCCGAACAGTCGCAGGCGGTATTCGATGATCGTGCCTGCTTCGATTTTGATCGGCATCCCGGTCACAATCTGGAACGCGAGTTCCGGCGGCGTAATACGCTCAAGATTTCCGGCGTCCGAAAAAAAGGCGAAGACTTCATCAACAGGCAGCGGCAAAGTCGTCGCCGTTTCCAGAAAGTGATTGCCATTTTGCAGATCGCCATGCCGAATGATTGTGCTGTTATCGCGCACTGTATTGATGCCTCACTGTAAAACTACGTGCAACGGCCATAACGGCGTCACAATACCACCGGTCTTGCGTTGTATAGGGCTCACTGTATCCTTGGTCATGTTACCGGTCGATTCGACCCCGGTTTCCGGTTTCTCGCGTAGTGGGTAGACTTGCCTGCCCTGGTTAGTACTTACGTCGCAAGGATCTATGCTGTCACTTTTCCGCAATTTCAACCGGCAAACGATGGTCGAGTTGCTGCGGCTTGCCCTGCCCATGGTGGTATCGCAGGGCACCTTCGCAGTGATGATTTTTACCGACCGCTACTTCATGTCACAAATCGATCCCGCTCACATGGCGGCGGCGCTGGGTGGCGGTGTGGCGTCGTTCTTTTCGTTTTGTTTTTTCATTGGACTGTTCGCCTACGCAAACGCGCTGGCCGCACAGTATCTGGGCGCAGGCGAGCCGGAGAAATGCCCAAAAGTCGTTACCCAGGGCATGATCATGACCCTGATGAGCGCGCCTTTTCTGACGCTGATTACGTTTCTGGTCGCCGGAATTTTCGAGGGCATGGGGCATGAGCCGGCGCAGGTCGAGCTGGAGCGCACCTACTACCTGATCCTGATGTCCGGCGTGCTTGTCACGCTGGCCAAGGTCTGCATCTCGTCGTACTTTGCCGGCATCGGCCGGACCCACGTGGTCATGATTTGCGACGTGTTCGGCCTCGTCATCAATGTGCCACTCTGCTACGTGATGGTGTTCGGAAAACTGGGTTTTCCTGCACTGGGAATCGTCGGTGCCGGTATCTCTACCGTTGTCGCCACGGTCCTCGCCTTCCTGCTCTTTGTCGCGTTCTATTTTCGTAAGGAGCACCGCGACACGTTCGGTGTGCAGCGCTCGTTTTCTCTCGACCTGAAGATCCTGCGACGCTTCTGGCGTCTCGGTTTTCCATCCGGGCTGGAACTGTTCCTGAACGTGGCAGCATTCAACCTGTTCTTGCTCATGTTCCAGTCCTATGGCGTTGCCGAGGGCGCCGCGGCTGCCATCGTGTTCAACTGGGATATTCTTTCCTTCGTTCCAATGATTGGCCTCAATGTGGGTGTCATCAGCCTGATCGGCCGCTTCGTCGGCGCACGAGACATGACGCGCGTCAACGAAGTCATGACCGCCGCGTTCGCTGTCGCTTTTGCCTATTCTGCGGTGCTCGCGGTCGTTTACATCACGCATCGATATCCGCTCGTCGAGGTGTTCGCGCCGCCGAGCGGTGATTTTTCCGCCATTCGGGAACTGTCTGCGTTCATGATGATAGGCCTGTCGAGCTACGTGATGGCTGATGCAGTAATACTCGTGTCCGGCGGTATCCTGCGAGGCGCAGGGGACACCCGCTGGCTCATGGTCGCCTCGGTATCCCTGCACTGGGCGATGCTCGTCGCTCAGTTCTTCATCATAAGGGTGTTCGAACTCAGTCCGAAGGTGTCGTGGATGGCTTTTGTAGCGCTGGTTCTCGCCATTGCCCTGGTTTATGCGCTACGCCTAAGAAGCGGACGCTGGCGGGACCCGGAGGTGCTGGAAACGGTGATGGCCGAATAGAATTGTTTTTTGAAGATCGCTGCATCCATGACAAAAGCACATTGCCGGGTCCGCGTGTAGAATTCACGAATGCCACAAATCAAGCCGTCCGTTGAACATGTGTGGCGCCGTGAACTCAATGACGAGGTGCACGCGCGCCCACCCGACACTCTGCATACGCCGAGCAGCATTTGCTACATAGCGCGGTTACCAAAGCGCGATCCGCTGAGCGGTGAAGGCAAAGATCTGCTCGGCGACCTGTTGCGCCGCTTCGGCAAGGAACGCCCTGATCGGGTCACCAATCATTTTACGACGACACTTGACGATCGACGGCTGCGCTGGGAAAGGCACACCGAATATAATCGCTACACGTTCGTTGCCGGCGATGCCGCCACCGACTGGCAGGGCAAGTGCATTCCGGAGGACTGGCTCGAGGAAATGCAAGGCGAGGTGCTGGTCGGTGTCAAAGCGCAGGTGATCGGCCCAGAGGCACGCACCAAGTCTATCGATGAACTCAGCGCGGATTATTTTAACGGCAACACCGTGATTGGTTCACGCATTGCCGATAACAGCGCCGTCGCGCTGACCGATTTCCGCATTCATGAAGATGGCTTCAGCCGCTTGCTGCTCGTCAACGAGGACATGTCCGGGCAGCAATCCGGCCGCGTGATGCAACGACTGCTCGAACTCGAGACGTACCGGATGATGGCGCTGCTGGCGCTGCCACTGGCGCGCGAGCTGTCCCCAGCCCTCGACGAAGACGAGGCGGAGCTCGCAGCTATTGGCAATGCGCTGGTCGACGCCGAATCGCATCACGAGCAGGACTGGCTAGAGAGACTGACGCGGCTTTCGGCAAGCAGCCAGGCGCGCCACCAGCGCAGCAACTATCGTTTTGCCGCATCGGATGCGTATTACGAGATCGTCCTGCAACGTATTAATGAACTGCGGGAGACCCGCATTCACGGTGTGCAGACCTTTGCCGAGTTTACAACTCGACGACTGACGCCCGCCGTAAAAACGTATCGCGCGGTATCGCAGCGGCAGCGATCGGTGCTCGAACAAATGGCACGTGCGACCAAGCTGTTGTCGACGCGTATCGACATCTCGCGTCAGCAGCAGAACCAGTCGCTGCTGGAATCGATGAACCGGCGCGCCAAAACGCAATTGCGTTTGCAGGCGACCATAGAGGGACTGTCAGTTGCGGCGGTGACCTACTATGTCGTCGGACTGGTCGGCACGATGGCGAAGGGTGTTGAGTCTATGGGCGTGCCGATGAATCTCACGATCGTAACGGCGGCAAGCATCCCGGTTGTTGCCGTTCTGGCGTTCCTCGGGATACATCGCCTGCGAGCTAAGATATCCCGCGAGGCGGATAAATAAGCCGCCGGCCCGAAGGCCGACGGCTTGCAGCTCTACGGTTGCCTTACGCCCTATTCGAACGAGACCACGGCGCGTACATAAACCATGCGTCCGCGCGGGTCATGCACCTTGGAGTCGAAACCGCCGTTCGTGAACAGCTGCGGTGGGTCCTCGCCCGTCAGGTTGATGCCGCCGACGGTCAGTGTGGGCAGATAATCTCTGCCGGTCAGCGTCGGCAGATCCAGCGAGTACTGGGCATCGACCGTGACGTGGTCCTCGACCTCGAAGAAACTGACGCCCGCAGGACAGGAGCCGCCGCTGCTCCCGGTGCCATCGGAACAGTTCTGATCGTCGTCGTAACCATCGATATAACGCACGAACAGGTTCGCCGCGTGCGCACCGTTAAGCCAGCCGAAGCCGGCATTGAAGCGGAGCTCCGGCGTGGAGGTTCCGAAATTGTTGAAATTGCGCAGGCCGGCACCGTCCACGCTGCCCGCCTGCGGGTCTTGCAGGTCGTAGGACAGTATGTACGTACCCTCGACGAAAGGCTGGAAAGTCCCGAGGCCCGTATCCCAGTTGTAGCGCACCTTGAAGTCGATGCCGTCGGTCTCCACGGAACTCGCATTCACGAAGCCGACGTTTACCTGGATGATCGGGGTGCCCGGACCGGCCGCACGCACGACCCGCGTCGTATCGCTCGGATCCGCGTTGATCACGGCCTGGAAGCTCTCCTGGATGATCACGTCGGTGAACTCGAAGCGCCAGTAATCCAGGTCGATCTCCAGGTTTTCGCCCAGCGTGAAGGAGGTGCCCAGGTTATAGGCATCGGACTCCTCCGGCACGAGGCTGGGATTGGCCGAGGAGCGGATAGAGGCGAAGAATGCTCCGCCGGGATTCAGCGGATCGCTCACCTGATTCAGGGAGGTGCTGCCACCGGAGCTCTGGAACAGGGACGGTGCGCGGAATGCCGTTGAGAAAGAGCCGCGCAGTGTGAGGTTATCGGTCGCACTATAGATCAACGCTACCTTCGGGTCGGTGGAGTTGCCCACGGAGCCGCCGTAGTCCTCGTAGCGCACCGCGAGCTGCAGGTCCAGCCTCTCGGCAAGCGGCACCGCCACTTCCGCGAACACGGAGGTCACGTCACGGACATCGAAGAAATCCGGGTTGCCAATGACGAATGCGAAGCGATCCTGATTCGCGAGCGAGTTGTAGTCGTGGCTAAGCTTTTCCTGACGGTAAGCGGCGCCGAAGGCGAGACCTACCGGGCCCGACGCCATCTCGAAGATATCGCCGGTAAGGACGGCCTGCGCACTCTGCAACTCCGAGGTTGTGTCGAGGACCTGGCGCGCGAAAATGCTGTCCAGGACGTTCTGGGAATTCGGCAGCACCGAGAAATTGGTCGCGAACGGGTTGAAATATTCGCAGGCACCAACACCTGGCAGAGTCGCGGGATTCGTGGGGCCGCTGCAGTCCACGCCACCGAAGCCGTTCAGCGCGTCCTGAAACTCCTGCGCCAGCGTGTCGCGCGTGTCGTTCACGGACTCATTCTTGGCGCCAACGTACGTCATCTCCCAGTACCAGTCGTTGGCAAGATCGCCGCTCAGCCCCACCGAACCGCGCCAGGTGTTGAGCTCGTTGAAGCTGTTGGACACCTCGCCGCCGTTGCCAATAGCGCGACCGAAGAATGCGACCGGGACACCGAAGGGATTGCCCGGGTTCGAGGCCGGTACTGTCGGAAACGTGAGGATCGGGAATGTCGGCGAGTTGCCGCGGATCACGCGGTTGCGACCGTAGCCGAATTCGCCGGTAAGTTGCACGTTATCCACTATGTCGAACGTGCCGCGCGCGAAGCCGCTAAAGCGGGTCTCGTCGGGGATCAAGTTGAAGTAATCACCGAAATCAAACTGACAGAAGCCGATCAGCGGGCTCAGTGTGGGCGCCAGCTGGGCGGGGATGCCACCGACAGACTCGCAGCCCGTCGGGTCGATAAGCGGTACGCCCGGCGGTATGCCGGGGACGCCGAAATAGGAGCCGGGCATGCCGAGGACGCTGGCGTCGTCGATCGGACGGCTCAAGCGCTTCTCTAGTGTCGTGAGCGGGGTGCGCTCGGTGTAGCTCATGGCCGCGATCAGGCTGCCGCGATCGCCCTGGGCGCCCATCAACGCCTGCACCACGAACTCGCTGGAGTCGCCCTCGTCGGCGACATACTGATAGTCGCCGGACAGTTCCAGTCCCTCGAAATCATCACGCGTTTTGAAGTTCACCACGCCGGCGACTGCATCGGAACCGTAGAGCGCGGCTGCGCCGTCCTTCAGGATCTCGATACTCGCCACTGCGATCATTGGCACGAGGGAGCTCGTGTCCACGAAGTTCAGGCCCGAATTCGTCGGCAGACCCATCAGTACCTGGCGCTGCCCGTTCAGCAGCACCAGCGTCGAGGAGACGCCGAGTCCGCGCAGGTTGAAGTTCGAGGAGCCGGTGGTCGAATTCTGCGTGAACGCATCCGGGTTATTCTCCGAGCCCGTGTTGATCGTCAGCGTCTGCGCGATGTCCCCAATATTCTTCGCGCCCGTGGCCGCGATATCGTCGGCTCCGATGATCTCGATCGGCGACGGCGAGTCGAACTGGGTCTTCCGGCGGATATAGGAGCCGGTCGTGACGATCTCTTCAAGTAGAGAGCCTTCCTGTTGGTTGTCCTGGGCCGGCGCACCAGTCGGCAGCCCGACGATCAAAAACAGTGCGGACGCAGCAAGCATGGTTTTGCGCATGATTATCTCCCCCAAAATAATGAATTGAAGCCTTCACGAAGGCGTTGGTCGTTATTGTTTCATCTGAAACTTTTTGTTCGACCATGGAATCTTGGTCCGCCATCTGATTGCGTTATGCGGCGTTCGATCCCGATTTCACCGAATAACCTATCATTTACGCGCCGTAGTTGGAATCAGTTTGCCGTCCTGGCCGCCTCGATCGACTCGTTTTGCATGCGGCGGTCGAGCACCGGCACGAGCCAAGGTGCGAACCGGCTGATGTAATGCATTAGACGCGCGTGCTTGTCCGGGAAGACATGAAGCTTGTTGCCGCGGACGCCCTTGATTATCCGTGCAACGACGTCCGAGGGTTCCGAGATCAGGTATTCCGGTACGGTCCGCCGCTCCTCGTAGCCGTATTGTGGAGAGTCGAGAATCGCGGTCCGGCTGAAACACGGGTAGACGTTGGTCACATGAACGCCGGTGCCCTCCAGATCGCCTGCCAGCGATACACCGAATCCGCGCAACCCATACTTCGACGCACAGTATGAGGACAGCCCCTTGGCGCCGACCCACCCGGCAAGCGACGATATGTTGACGATGTGTCCGCTGCCGCGTTCGATCATGCCCGGAAGAAACACGCTGGACAGCCGCATCGGCGCGAGCAGGTTGAGCTGCATGAGGGTTTCCCAGCTGTCTCTCGGAACATGGTCCAGCCGCCCGGCGACACCAATACCCGCATTGTTGACCAGGATATCGGGTACGACGTTACGGGACCTGCAAACTTCAGCGACGGCGGCGCAGCCTTCCTCTGTGGCGAGGTCGGTGGCAATCGCGGCGACAAGGTCGTCGCCGGCGTCATCAGAAACGGCGCGCAGCGCGCCATCGGTAACATCAGTCAGTATCAGCTTCGCGCCGGCAGCACGAAATTGGCGCACCATGTGCCGACCGAAGCCGCCGCCGGCACCGGTCACCAGGACTATCGTGTTCGCAATATCTGTCATGGACAACAGTGTGTAATTTAACGTCGCCGTAGCATATCAGCTCCGCAAAAACCGGGGTCGAACCGCAGTTTCCGGAGCATTAAAAAACCGGGGTCGAACCGCAGTTTCTGGAGCATTACGTATTGCGCCCCCCTGTGCGGTTACCGACACTCGTCCCCTGTATCGCGTGTCCCGGGCGGGCGACGCTACAGACGTGAACATTTGAAAAAGGGGACCTGCAATGAACCTACGCAAACGTGCGGCCGAATTGCTCGAGCAGGGGCACTACACGGACCGGCAGAGCCGCATCCTCAATCATCTGCTGATCCTGCTGATTTCCCTCAATGTGATTGCCATCATACTCGAGTCCGTCGGTAGCATTCACGCGCGGTTCGAGGCGGCATTCTGGTACTTCGAGGTTTTCTCGGTCGTGGTGTTCACGATCGAGTACGTCGTGCGCGTCTGGTCCTCGATCGACCTGAAAGAGATCAAAGACGACCGCCCGATCATCGGCCGGATTCGTTACATCCTGAGCCCGCTCGCGCTCATCGACCTGATCGCCATCCTGCCGTTTTATCTGAGCCTGTACCTGCCGGTCGATCTGCGCTTCCTGCGCGTGCTGCGGCTGCTGCGACTGTTCAAGCTGACCCGCTACTCGCCGGCGCTCGGCGCCATGCTGGATGTCATGCAACGGGAATCCGAGGCATTGCTTGCCGCCTTCGTCGTGCTGCTCCTGATACTCGTAGCTTCCGCCGGCGGCATTTACCTGCTGGAGAACAATTTCCAGCCGGAGGTCTTTGGCAGCATCCCCGATTCGATGTGGTGGGCCATAGTGACGCTGACGACCGTCGGCTATGGCGACGTCGTGCCGGTTACGCCGATGGGCAAGATACTCGGTGGCGTCATCGGCCTGATCGGCATCGGTATGATCGCGCTGCCCGCCGGCATCATGGCGTCCGGCTTTGCAGCAAACGTCCATGAGCGTCGCGAGAAATATAACCAGTACATTGCGAACCTCATGAAGGACGGCATGCTTGACGAAACTGACCGCTGGCGACTGGAGGAACTGCGCAGGGAACTGGGCCTGCACAGCGACGAAGCCCTGCGCCTTCTGCACGGCATGCTGCAAGAGGCCAAGTCGGCGACGCTGGCGAAATGCCCGCATTGCGGCAATGCGCTGCATGCAGATCCAGGGGCGTAGGCTGTCGCTGTCGACGAGCGGCGACACGCCGGATCAGGACACCTGATCCTATCTACGTCGTCGCCGGCAATTCCGCTTCGATGCCGCTCAGCAACCGGCCGAGCAGATCCGCGCCGGTGATGACCTGCCTGCGGTCGTCGCTCCACAAAAGGACGATGTCTTTCTCTATGGCAGCGTCGCTCTTCGCCTGCATGCCCCGTTTCAGTGCGAGTATGACGTGACCCAGCGGACTCTTCGGGTCGCGTATCACGATGGGCCGGTGGCAGTGCGCATACGCGTCGACGCTGGCCGGATCGGACATGAGGGCTCTCAGGTAGGAATCGGCATCAAGCAGCAGCTGCGGTTTACCGTCGTTGTCGGTGATGATCGTCCACTTTCTGCCGGATGCGTTGACGTCGACGACGAACGGGTCCTTTAACGAGTCGACCTGCGGCAATACCGGAAGGTCGACTTTCACCGGCATGGCGATAACGCTTGCCGGGTCGACGGTTTCTCCCTCGTCCTGGATCGGCACGTCGTCGATGTCCAGGAAGTTGAGCGCGCCCCTGCCCTCGATAAAGTCGATCTCGGCATGATCGGAAACGATGTGCTGCTCGATCACGCCCTTGAGCTGTTGTTCCTGCAGGTAGACCACGCGCTCTGCCCCGAGCCACTTGTCCAGCATCCATGCGCTCGGTCTGGCTACCGGGTAAAGGACGTACTGGTAGAATCGCAGCACGGGACTCAGCAACGACGCCATCATCATCGCCCGACGCGAGAAATAGGCCTGCGGCATGATCTCGCCGGCGAACGTGATGACAACGGTCGAAAAAGCGAACGCAGAGACACCCGCCATGACGGAGTTCGACAACAGGGTCAGCAACACGTTGATACCGACGTTGCCCCAAAGAATGGTCGTCAACAGGAAATTGGAGTCCTCGCGCAACGCCAGCACTTTTTTCGCCGCCGTGTTTCCCGCCGCCGATTCCGCCTCGAGCCGCAGCCGGCTGAGGCTGAAAAACGCCAGGTTCAGACCCGAGAACATGGCGGAGTGACACAGGCAAAGGAGAATACCCGCCCAGATCAGGTTATCCATTGATTGTTCCTAGCAGTACAGTCGTGAACCGAACTGTACGCAAAAATCATCAGAGCGTCGCGAGACTACTCGAAAAACATGATGACGATTTCCGTTGTCATGTTCTCGTCCGGCGAGTCGCTGACACGGGGCTTGCACCGTCACCGTCCCCGTCCCCGTATCAATCGGAACATTGCCTTTTCGGCTTCGACCAGCAGAAAGACGGAAGCGCCCACGAGCACGATGCGGCCCCAGGTCGCGAGATCGAGCGACACCGTTTTGAACAGGTCCTGCATGGGCGGCGCGTACGTGAAGGCCAGCTGTATGAGGATGACGAGCGCGCTCGCGACGAGGACTGGGCGGCTTCCTGTCAGTCCGTGCAGATTCAGGACGGACGCGTAGAGGTAGCGCGTGTTGAAGACGTAGAACACCTCGAAGACCACAAGCGTGTTCACCGCCACCGTCCGCGCCCGGTCGATTCCGGATCCAGCTTCCAGCTCGAACACGAAAATCCCGAACACCCCGCCGACGAGAATCGCCGAGACGAACACGATCCGCCAGACGAGAAATGCGGAGAGCAGTGGCTCCTTTGGGCTTCGTGGGGGACGTTTCATGACGTCCTGCTGGGCGCGCTCGAAGGCGAGAGCCAGCGCGAGAGTGACGGCCGTGATCATATTGACCCATAGGATCTGCACCGGTGTGATCGGGAGCGCGCGTCCCAGAACGATCGCGGCAATGATCGTGAGCGCCTCGCCGCCGTTGGTGGGAAGGATGAAGGTGATCGCCTTCTTGAGGTTTTCGTAGACCGTGCGTCCTTCTTCGACCGCGTCCGCGATGGAGGCGAAGTTATCGTCGGCGAGCACCATCTCGGCAGACTCCTTGGCCACTTCCGTGCCCTTCAGGCCCATTGCCACACCGACATCGGCGCGCCGGAGAGCTGGCGCGTCGTTGACGCCATCCCCGGTCATCGCGACAACGTGGCCCGAGGCCTGCAGCGCGGTGACGAGATGCAGCTTATGCTCGGGGCTGGTGCGTGCGAAGATATCCACGTCCAGAGCGCGCGCCCGCAGCATCGTCTCACTCATCGCGTCGATATCCTGGCCCGTCAGCACGCCCCCATCGACCTGCAAGCCGAGCTGCTTGCCGACGGCGTGCGCCGTAGCCGCGTGGTCTCCCGTGATCATCTTGACCTGTATGCCCGCGGTCAAACAGGTCTGCACCGCCTTGATGGCCTCGTCGCGGGGCGGGTCCGCGAGGCCGAACAGGCCCACCAGACTGAGCCCGGTCTCAACGTGACTGAAGGTGAGCTCGAGGTGATCGGAGGCCGCCGTCTTCGTTGCCACCGCGAGGACCCGCTGGCCGCGCGCGGCGATCTCCTCCAGGAGGCCGTGCCAGTAGTCGCTGTCCAGCGCCACGTCCTCGCCGGGGGTCGGCGTCCGCTGCCGATCGCACATCTCGAGAATGCGCTCGGGCGCCCCTTTGACGAAGATGAAGCCGTTACCGAGGTGATCATGGTGCAGGGTTGCCATGTAGCGGTGCTCGGACTCGAACGGCACAAGGTCCGTGCATGGCAGAGCCTTGCCCTCGAATTCCGGATCGAAGCCGGCTTTCATCCCCACCGTCAGCAGCGCACCTTCGGTGGGATCACCGTCGACGACCCAGGTGCCGCCTTCCTGCCTGAGGTTCGCTTCGTTGCAGAGAACGGCGGCCATTATCATCTCGCCGAGGACCGGATGCTCGGTCATCGCCACCTCGTTGCCATCGAGATGCAGTGCGCCTGTAGGCGCGTAGCCGACGCCCGTGACTTCGAAGACCTTGTTCCCGGTGACGATGGTCTGCACCGTCATCTCGTTGCGCGTGAACGTGCCGGTCTTGTCGGAGCAGATCATGGTCACCGACCCGAGCGTCTCCACGGCCGGCAGGCGCCGGATGATCGCCCTGCGGTGTGCCATCTGCTGCACGCCGAGGGCGAGCGTGATGGTCATGATCGCGGGCAACCCTTCGGGAATCGCGGCCACGGCGAGGCCGACGGCGGCAAGGAACATCTCCTCGACCGAGAAGCCACGAATAAGGATGCCGAACAGAAACGCGAGCGTGGCGATTATCATGATCGCCAGGGTCAGCCAGCGGCCGAACGTCGCCATTTGCCGAAGCAGCGGCGTGGTCAGCACCTCGACCTCGGCGAGCAGCGTGCTGATGCGCCCGATTTCGGTGGCGTCGCCTGTGGCGACGACGACGCCGCTACCCTGACCGTAAGTGACGAGGGTTCCCGAGTAAGCCATGCAGCGCCGATCGCCCAAAGGCGTGTTTTCGGGCACGGGCTGCACGTCCTTGGAGACGGCGAGCGACTCGCCGGTCAGCAGGGCTTCGTGTATCTGCAGCGTCTTGACCTTGTCCAGTCGCACATCCGCTGGCACTTTGTCACCCGATCGGAGGAGCACGACGTCGCCGGGCACGAGTTCCTCCGCGGGTATCTGCAGCCGGTTCCCGTCACGAAGGACGCAAGCCTGAATCGATAGCATATTGCGTATCGCGTCGAGGGCGCGCTCGGCCTTACCTTCCTGGAGAAATCCGATCAGCGCGTTGACGATCACGACCCCCACGATTACAGCCGTGTCAACCCAGTGCGCGAGCAGAGCGGTCAAGCCGGCCGCGGCAAGGAGCACATAAATGAGGACGTTGCGGAACTGCGCCGCGAATCGAACGAGCGGTCCGGATCGCTCCGGCGGACGAAGTCGGTTGGGCCCATACGACTCAAGCCGAAGTCGCGCTTCGGATTCGCTGACCCCATCGCGCACAGACCTCAGTTCGACGAAAACCTGGTCTGCGCTACGCGAGTGCCAGCATGTTGTGGCCTCGGGTCGAGCCCCGCGAGTCGCGCTGTCTTGCATGAGCAGAGCCTCCGTCAATCGGTAACCCTATCTCGCAGTCGTCCAGCTGCATCCCTAATTATAGCCGAGGGGCGCAAGAACGGCGTCAAACCGCAGTTTCCGCGCGTCAACTCGCAGAATCTCATGCGGAGAGAGCTTGCTCGGGTAAAATTCATTCATATGCCGACCAATGTCACACCCGAATACAAGAAAGCCGAGGAGGCTTACCGCAAGGCGCGCGAGCCGAAGGATCGTCTGGACTGCCTGCGCGAGATGTTCCGGACGATCCCCAAGCACAAAGGTACGGAGCATCTGCAGGCCGACATCAAGACCCGTATCAAGCAGCTGACCGAGGAACTCGCAGGGCCTAAGAAGGGCGGTCGCCGCAGCGGCCCGTCGCTTGTCGTGCGTCCCGAAGGTGCCGCACAACTTTGCCTCGTGGGACCGCCCAATGCCGGCAAATCCAGTTTGCACGCCCGGTTGACCGGATCACACAGTGACATCGGACCGTACCCCTACACCACGCATCTGCCGGTACCCGGCATGCTTCCTTACGAAGACATCCACTTTCAGCTGGTGGATCTGCCCCCGGTATCGAATGACTTCATGGAACCGTGGATGGTCAACGCGGTGCAGCCAGCCGATGGCGTGTTGCTCGTTGTTGACATCAGCGACCCCGATTGCCTGGAGCAGGTTCCCACGATCCTTGAGCGCCTGTCGGAAAAGAAGATCTTCCTTACAGCGGCGTGGCCGGGGTTGGAGTCGACAGGGTCAGCAGAAAGGAGCGAGACAGACGACCCGTTCCGTCTCAACCTGCCCACCGTGTTGATCGCGAACAAAAGTGACCTCGACCCCGATCCCGAGGAAGTCGAGATTCTCGAAGAGCTGCTCGGATTGCGTTTTCCCACCCTGACAACGTCAGCCAAGACCGGCGATGGTCTGGATGAGCTCGGGTCTTTTCTTTTTCGCGCGCTGGAGATCGTCCGCGTCTACACCAAAACGCCAGGTAAACCGGCGGATAACGACAAGCCCTTCACGGTGCGTCGTGGTGGCACCGTGCTCGACGTCGCCAGCCTGGTGCACAAAGACATAGCCCGGGATCTGAAATTTGCACGCATGTGGGGCGCCGAGGTATTTGATGGTCAGCAAGTTGGTCCGGACCACCTCGTATCTGATGGCGATCTTGTCGAGCTACATCTTTAATGCATATGGGGACGTCGCAGCTACTCGTTACCGACCCCCGCCGCGGTATGACAACTCTGGCACTCTTTGCCGATGCGCCCCGCCGCTGCGCGTGCGGCTGCAAGATCTTTTGTCTCTTCGACGGCGCGGGCCGCCTCACGCATGCGAACCAGGAACGGCTGAAGGTCTGCCGGGAGGCCACCCACCGTTTCGTGTCGCGACAACCAATACGCCGGCGTCATCGCGCCATCGAAGTCGCCATCGTCGAGGGCGTAATTGAGATCGTCGAGATGCTCCGCGTGCGCATGCATGTGATCCAAAAATTTAGAGGCCCGCCAATCCTCGGTCGGCGCAGGGATCGCTTCCGATTCAACGGCTGACACTGCCGGTGGCATTTCATCCGCCTGCTCCGGTGTCGCCTGTTCTTTCTCAGTGCAACCGGCCATGCCGGCTGCAAGACCGATGAGGAATATCATGTTTAGTTTCATAACAACTCCCAAGCCACTTGTTTCATAACAAGATCAGAAACCTGATTGGCGACCTTGCCAGGTCAAATACGTCGAAGACGTAACGATCACCCAACGATTATCCACCGGCGCCCGGTGAAAAGAGCTGCGCGACCGACTAGTATGAAGAGTCGCACAATAGCCTATTGAAGTATGAGCAAGAAACCCAGACCAGAACTCGAGGCACTGCAACGACGTCTCGCCAACACATCGGATGAAGTTCGCGCCGACGCCACGGCCAAGAGGCACGCGAAAGGATATCGTACCGCTCGCGAGAACCTGGCCGACCTCATTGATGCAGACTCATTCACCGAGTACGGTCAGTTAGCCGTGGCGGCACAGCGTAACCGCCGCGACTACGAAGACTTGCAGCAGAGCACCGCTGCAGATGCTGTCATTACCGGGGTCGCCACCATCAACGGCAAGCGAGCGGCGATAGTCGTTTACGACTACAGCGTACTGGCGGGCACCCAGGGATACTTCCACCATAAGAAGCTCGATCGCATATTCGAGTTGGCAGAAGACAGGGAATTACCGGTGGTCATGTACACCGAGGGTGGCGGCGGTCGCCCCGGTGATACAGACGTGACTACCCAGATTGCCGGCCTGAACATCAAGTCTTTTTCAACCTGGGCGAGATTGAGCGGCCTGGTACCGCGTATTGCGATCAATAACGGCTACTGTTTTGCCGGTAACGCGGCCCTGTTCGGTTGCGCGGACATCACCGTTGCCACGCGTTCCTCATGGATTGGTATGGCCGGCCCCGCAATGATCGAAGGCGGCGGGCTCGGGACACATCCTCCCACGGCGATCGGCCCGATTGACGTTCAGGAACAAAATGGAGTGGTTGATATCGTCGCCGAAGATGAGGAAGACGCCACCCGCATTGCCAAACAGCTGCTGGGATATTTTCAAGGTGCTGTCGGCGAGTGGTCCTGTCCGGATCAAAGTTCGCTCCGCGATGCCATACCGGAGGACCGACGCTGGGGCTATCCGGTTCGATCCATCATCGAAACCATCGCGGACTCCGATTCTTTCACGGAGCTGCGGCGTAAGTACGGGCGACCGATCATCACCGGGTTCATGCGCCTTGAGGGCAAACCAATTGGCGTGATCGCCAATGATTGTCAGCAACTGGGCGGCGCCATTGATGCCGAATCTGCAGTAAAGGCGGCTCGCTTCCTGCAGTTGTGTGATGCGTTCGAATTGCCCGTTTTATCTCTTACGGATACGCCAGGTTTCATGGTGGGACCGGAAAGTGAGCAACAGGCCGCCGTACGACGCATGTCCAGCTTATTCGTTACTGCCGCCAGCATGAGCGTGCCCATCGTGGCCATTTTTCTCCGTAAGGGCTACGGACTCGGGGCCATGGCGATGACGGGTGGTAGCTTTGTCGCACCCTTCTATGCGGCTGCCTGGCCCACGGGTGAATTTGGCGGCATGGGGTTAGAGGGCGCCGTTCGCCTCGGCTTCAAAAAGGAACTTGACGCCGTCGAAGATTCAGAGGAGCGCGAAGCCCTCTTCGACGAACTGGTCACCAAGATGTACGAAGCGGGTAAAGCCACTGAGGCCGCTGCACATTTGGAAATCGATGCAGTGATCGATCCGATCGATACGCGCGAAGCGATTATCAAGGCCATCGCCGCTGCACCCGAACCCACTCCCAGGCGCGGCAAACGGCGGACGTTCGTTGATACCTGGTAGGCGGCGTCGAACCGAAACGCGCTCGCCTACGAAACCTACCTGGGGGCCATTCAGATAATGCCCGAAGGCCACGGTTCGGAGAAGGTTTTCCAGAGCGCCAGGTGATTGATTCATCTCTTACCTTCGTCAGTTTCCGAACATCGCCCACAGCAACAGATGCCCCGGAAGCTGCAGCACCAGTGGCACCGCCGCCATCAGCACCAGCATGTGTTTTACCGGCGTGAGTTTTGCGCCCGCGGCGACCGGGAACCGGTATACATGATTGATGTTCTCTTTCGGTTTTGTCAGCCAGCGCGTCAGCAGCAGCACGAGCCATGCGGTCAGCACCGCCCATGGATATACGCCGGGGTCGTAACCGAGCCGCCACGGGCCCCAAACAACCACCGCCAACAACGGGACGTGGAACAGCGATACCGCGCGCAGCCACAGCGGGCTCTGTTCGACGAACATGTAGTCGGCGATGCCTGTCAGGCGCGGCAGGCGCAGCAGGCGGCCGAAAAAACTCACGCTCCATAACAACTCTGGAACAAGCACCATGCATGCCATCAGGCTGACGATGAACGAACTTTCCAGCCACAGACCGGGGACGAGCCCGAGGAAAGCGATGTCGGAGAACCAGAGAAAATTAGCCGGGCCGCGGTGCCGCCAATAAATCAAGACGATAACGAGCACCATCGCGGTCCACGCGACTTTGAGCCATAAAGGCACGAGGGTACTTACCAGCAGTTCATCGCCCATTGGGTCCCGCCTGTATTGTCACGTCAGCCCGCGGCGCCAATACCTGCGCTCGATGGCCGGTCGATTTCGTTCACGGACAGTGTACTTGGTTAGGTACAGGTGGTGGCTAGCGGCGGACCGAACCACCGACACGCGGGTTTTCAGTGAACAGTTTTCACGACCCTACATAGCCCAAGACAGCCCAAGAACATGTACTGCGCCGATATGCCGCCGCGTTAGGTTCTCTCAGGAATCCGTCGCCTTTACCTCGATTTCTCGATTTATGCACTCGCTCGGTAAGTACAAGCACTGATTCATACCGCTTGCCGAGTGACGTAGATGAAGACTTAAAACCACCATTTCGGAAAGTCGGGAGACAGCAGTGAAAGTCAGCTCTGTTTTTGCACTTCAGTCAGCACTCTTTTTCGTTCTTATGGTCTTGTTGTCATCCGCACGGGTGGAGGGCGCGGACCTCGGCGCGGGCCAGAAAATTTATGCCGCGCAATGTGCTGTTTGCCACGGAGCGAGTGGCCGACCGGACCCAGACAACCCGGTGGTCAAGGGGCTCGGTGTCATGCCGGCGGATTTCTCCGATCCTCTTTTCAACAGCCGCGAGCCCGCCGGTGACTGGGAGATGGTGATCAAGCACGGCGGTCACGCGCTGGGGCTCGCCGAACAGATGCCGGCTCAGGGCGAAGCATTGAGCGATGAGGATATCGCGAACGTCACGGCGTACATCAAGTCGCTCGTCGATACCCTGGCGTATCCGCCAGGTGAAATGAACCTGTTCCTGCCGACCCGCACGAAAAAAGCATTCCCCGAGGATGAGGTCGTTTACAAAGGCCGGTTTACCGACCAGGATGGCGATAACTCACAAAAGCACGTGCTCGAACTCGAAAAGCGCATCGGCAAGGCCGGCCAGGCGATAGTGGAGCTGGTCTATGAATCTGAAGGCGCTGTGTCGGAGCTCGCCGAGGCCGAGATTGGCTACAAGCAGGCGCTTTCGTTCAGCCAGCAGCATATTCTTTCAGCCGCGGCGGTCTGGGCCATTCCGGTCGAGGCCGAGGGCGATGGTGAGCTGCAGGCTTATCTCGCCTACGGGCGCGTACTGTCGGATGCATGGATATTCCAGAGCAGCCTGCGGCTGAAGTTCCCGTTCGAGGGCGCCAGCAACGGCGAGGCCGAGCTCGCCGGCATCGTGCACTGGGTGCACACGCCGTGGCCGCGACGCATTTTTCCCGCTCTCGAGGTCACAGCCACGAACCCGTTCCGCTCGCGCAACGGAGATCTCGAGTGGACGGCCCTGCCGCAGGTCCGTCTAGGCCTGACCCGCGGCGGCCATGTCGCGCTGAACCTGGGGGTGGAGGTGCCG
>CAMYIS010000262.1 GCA_947258485.1 uncultured Woeseiaceae bacterium | reverse complement strand
TATAAGGAATAGCCCGACGAGGAGCGCGAGCAAGCTCATGGCCGTGAGGTTGGTCATGAACGCCTTGCTCATCTCGGCCGTGGAGCGGGTGCGCCCGGCGGCAGATAATAGTTGCGTGCCGTCGGGCAATGCGGCATCGAGCGCGGCGAGTGAATCCGCGTCACTGTCGGCGACACGCACGTCGATGCGTGTGAGCCAGCCGCCCCGGTTCAACCATTCCTGTGCCGTGGCGATATCGGTGACGAGCAACCGATTAGCGCCGTCGTTGCCGCCATCAGCAAAAGTGGCGAGCAGCCTGGCCTGCCGAGCTTTGCCGTTGGCGAGCAGTTCGAACGAGTCGCCAACGACGAGCCCCAGATCTTCTGCCGTTTGTTTCGAAGTCGTGACGGCACCTGGCGTGTTGAGAAAACCCGCGAACAGTGTGCCGGGATCCAGTTCGCCCGAATCACGAGCACGCGCTTTGCCCGTGAAGCTGCGAATCTCGCGTTCGGCAAAGAGATCGATGCCGAGCACGGACAGCGTTGCACCGTCGACCGTGATCGTGCCCTCGACGACGGGCGCGATTGCATCGATGCCATGGTCGACGCGCAGCGCTCTGTAGACGTCTTCGCTGACGCCGCGTGGCCCGCCGATGACCTGGTGTGTCGCTTCGCCCGTAATCGTATCCATCGACAGCAGGAAAGCTTTGCGCGCGCTGGCGTTGGCAAGATCCACGGCGACGATAACGGCAACGCCTACGCCGATGCCGAGCAGAGCAAGGGCCAGCTGCCACGGGTGCCGCAGCAGGTAGGAAAGACTTGCGCGGTATGTGGCCGGGATCATCGCACCGCGTTTGCGTCGAGTCGGCCGTTGTGCAGCTCGAGCACACGATCGCAGTGCGAGGCGACGTGCGTGCTGTGGGTGGCGATCAGCATCGTGTGTCCACTGGAGCGAACGAGTTTATCGAGAAGTGCCAAAACGGCATCGGCCGAGGTGTCATCGAGGTTGCCCGTGGGTTCGTCGGCCAGCAGCACAGCCGGTTCGTGGCACAGTGCCCGGGCGATCGCGACGCGCTGTTGTTCGCCACCGGAGAGCACGTCCGGGAAGCTTTCAGCACGGTCGCCGAGGCCAACGGCCTCGAGGAGCTCATGGATGCGTGCCGAGGCTTTTGCAGTGGGCACCTTGTTCAGCTCGAGTACGAGCCGAATATTGTCGGCTACGTTCAGCGTCGGCACCAGGTTAAAGGCCTGGTAGACGAAGCCGATGTGCTTGCGGCGAAACAGTGTGCGTTCACGTTCTGAAAGCGCGGTCAGGTCGATTCCGGCGACGGTCACGGTGCCAGAATCGGGCGCGTCAATGCCGCCGATGAGATTTAGCAGCGTCGATTTGCCGGAGCCGCTCCTGCCGCGAAGTGCCACGGTCTCGCCGCGGCGTATGTCGAGCTCGACGCCGTCGAGCACGATGTGATCGCGCGCGCCTTCGCGAAAGCGGCGGCAGAGATTGCGAGCCTGGATTGCCAGTGGATTGGGTGACATGCCGCTACTCTGAAGTATCCGCGGCACGCGGGCAATGGCCTTCTGTAACAAGATAATGCTATTCATCGACAGGCTGGCGCATCGGCACATGACGGTTCACTGCTCGAATCATTCGCCGAGCTGTCGCTCGAGCAGCGAGTCTTAAGTCGCTCGAAGAGGTCTTACGCCGCCGCAAAGGCGCTAACTGACACTTGCCCTCGGATGAAGCGCGTCAGGAAAGTGGTTCCGGAACAGAATCTCCCGGCGGGACTGAGCGCAGGTGCAGATCCCGCTGCGGGAATGGAATTTCGATACCATTCTCAGTCAGTATACGGTTCACCTTGAGTGCCAGATTGCTCTGCGTCGTAACATAAATGTCGTTATCTTCGACCCAGGCGCGCACGACGAAGTCCAGGCTACTGTCACCAAAACCGGTAAACAGGATCATTGGTGCGGGTTGATCCAACAAACCATCCTGCTCTGCCAGCGCCTGTTGCAGCAAACGAATAACAGTATCCGGATCGGTGCCGTACGCGACGCCAATCGAGACCTCGAGGCGCCGATGCCGATCGGACATCGTCCAGTTCGTCAATGCATCCGACAGCATAGTTCCGTTGGGAACCGTAACATCGGCGCCATCGAACGTTCGAATCGTGCTCGAACGAATTCCGATTCGGGTAATTCTGCCTTTGACACCGCCCACCTCAATAGAATCGCTAACCTGCACGGGTCTTTCGAAGACCAGAATCATGCCGGAAACAAAGTTGTTGATGATTGTCTGCAGCCCAAATCCGAGACCCACTCCGAATGCACCGAGCAGAATCGTGATTTTGTCCATACCGATGCCCATGGCGCCCACCGCGAGCAGGAAACCGACCGTAATCAACGCGTACTTGATCACGGAGGAAATCGCAAACCCGACGCCGCGGCCAAGCTCCATCCGCGGATAGACATCTTCCTCCAACAAAACGATTATCAGGCGCGCGATCATGACCGCAGCAATAATCGTGGCGCCGAAGGCTAAAACATCGCCCAGTGAAATCGAGAGTGCGCCGGCTTTCAGCTCAGCGAAAACAATTGTTTTCGCGAAATCAACGACCGCATCGCGCAAGGCGAACAGATCCAGCGTCACGAATAGCCATACTGCGAAACTGCCGATTCGAATGACACCGGTGCTCTTTTTGCGGATACCCGCTCGTCGCAGAGCAATGAACTGAAGGTGTTCCGAGAGTCGGCTTCGCATGAATAGAGCGACAAGCGCTTCAGCCGCACGCGCCACAGCAAGCAGTAATATGGCGAGATAGGCGCTGTTCAAAACCCCTGTACCTAGCAAAACGCCGAGACGGACAAATCCTGCGACGGTCGCGAGAGCCGCCAAGATCGTCAGACCGAGAGCGACATCGAGCGCCAAACGCACTCCGCTTTGCATGGATTTGCCGTCTGCTCGATGAAGGGCTTTCGAGCGGACCACCATTACCGCAAGCACTGACGCGGCGAGCATTTCGATCACGAAGATTAGTCGTGCTACGAGCGGTGCCGCTTCCAACAGGTCGCGTAGCCAGTCAATAAGGTAAAGCCCGGCCAGAAAATAGAGAGCTGGCCTGAGCTTGTTTTCCAGCAGCGGACTGACGAGGCGCACGATCGGAATCAGCATCAATAGACCAATCGCGTCGAATACCGCAGGCGGCGTTGAAAGATATAGCTGTGGCGTCAGGATCAGCGCAATTAACGCTGCGATGGAGAACGGTCGTTCGAATATTTTCATCGCCGACGTTGTAAGGGAATCTGACTCAGCGAGTCTGCGAGCGTGCGTGCGAGCACGACCCAGAAACAGACCGATTACGATCAGTAAGACTATCTGAAACCCCAGGCGATCGAGTTCACCGCGCACCATTTGCTCAATAGCTGCCCAGGACCTGGAAAGCTCGTTAGCCACGCGTCCGGCCATCGCCTGCACCGACGAGGTTCCGTAAACCTTATCGCTCCACAGCGGTGGCCGCTCTCGACGCAGGAGATTATTCAGCAAATGCGTCTCTTCGTCTGCAATCCGATCCAGTGCCGTCTGCACCGATGCCTGCGTGCGTCCCACCTTCCCCTGCAATGCAAAGGCGCGGCGCTGCAAGGCGCCAAGAGATTGTCGCATTTGATTGATTGATGCTTCGGTTGCACGTGTAAGCTCGAGCAACTCCGGTGCGACTCCCGCCGCCCGCGCTGCCGCCATGGTGTTGGCCCATACTTCCGCGCCATGGTCGAGTCGGGTTAGCTCTTTGTCGATTATCTCTGCAACTTTCCGCAGATCATCGTCCCATCGCTTCAGATTACGATCCGATTCATTCCATTCCAGTTCGAGTTCACTAAGTGCATCCCGGGATGATGCGGCGGCAACAGAACTTCGCAGCGCGACGAGGTTCCGGGCCACAGCAATTTCGCGCTGTGTGAAATCCTGCTCGATTTCATCGAGCAGGTCAGAACGCTTGAGCAATTCCGCGGATTCGTTGAGAGACTCGTTAACCGATGTGGCGTGAGTGGGAATCTCGGAGAGCTCGATCGGCGGACTTGGCGTGGCAACGTCAGTCTCTTGTTCCGCCGCAAGCTGGCCCGAGAACATAAAGCCGGCAACAATTATCAGAACATGTCGGAGCCCAAATTGAACTTGGCCGCACGCCGCGCTACGCCGAAAAGTGGTTTGACCGATCGTTCGCAGGTCGCTAGCGCGCGGCTTCATAACTGTTAATCCTTTTCGACCAATACAATACTCAGGACCAACTTGGCACACTGCTAATGCCGGTGTCCGTGGCGCGGGAAGGGTTGCCTTCAGCGAAGTGATCAGCACCCAACTATTCGGCAATCGGTATCGGTTCGACGAGGCGCTCAAATTCCGTGTAAGGCAGGCGCACCAGCTCGCTGTGTGAGCCGGCGTTAAAGGCAATTTGCTCGTCTTCCCTGAGCGCCTGCGAAACGAATACCTTCATGTCATAGAGGTTACCGAATGGCGGCATGGCACCCGTCTCGCAATCCGGGAATGAACCTTTGAATTCATCTTCGCTGGCGAGCTCGACCTTGGCCGCGCCGAGTGCTTCCTTGAGTTTATTGAGCTTGACGTGCTCGGAGGCCGGCGTGACCACCATCGACATCTTACCGTCGATTTTAACGACGACAGTCTTCGCGACTTCCTTGCCGGGGATATGCGTCGTCTCGGCAACTTCCTGCGCCGTGAATGCCGGTGAGTGAGCGATGGTTACGTACTTGACGTGCTCTTTGTCGAGAAATTCTTTGAGTCGTGACCCAGGCATGATCCTCTCCTTCTATCTTCCACAGACACGTCGTTCCCCCCAATCAGGCGTGCCCGGTAGGCTTCAGCCTACGCCCTTCAGCTCCAAAATTGAGTCTCGGAATCTGCCTATGCGGCGCAGGGATGCGTATGGGAAGATAAGTCCCCGTTAAACGACAAGGAGAGGCCACCATGGGATTCGCGTTATCAGACATGAAATTGACGAGCTCCGCTTTTGGTCATGGCGGAAGCATTCCCAAGCGCCATACGGGCGAGGGTGCCGATGTCTCGCCGGAAATGTCCTGGACGGGTGCGCCCGACGGCGCGGCTGCCTTCGCGCTGATCTGCCACGATCCGGATGCGCCACTCGTTTCCCCTGGCAATTACGGTTTCGTGCACTGGGTACTGTATGGCATCCCGGGGTCCGTATCTGAGGTAGCGGAGGGGACCGACGACTATACCCAGGGCGTCAATAATTTCGGCAACAAGGGCTACGGGGGGCCAATGCCGCCCGAGGGTCACGGGCCTCACCACTATTTCTTCTGGCTGCTTGCCCTGGATTCCGAGCCCGAGCTCGAGCCGGGACTCGCGATGTGGGATCTGCTCGAAAAGATCGAGCCGAACGTCATCGCGATGAACCGCCTTGTGGGCACGTACGAGCGATCCTGATCGCAGGTATATTGATCGTCATGAGAAAATCGAGAGCCGGATAAAGATATGTCAATAATAAAAAAAATATTCAAGTGGCTCGGCCTGACGCTGCTGGTCGTTATCATCCTGGGCGGTTCGTTCGCGGCGCACGAGTGGTATGCCGACAAGCCGTTCATGTTCCGCGCCTATCTCGATCGCCAATTGCTGAAACTCGCTTTCGAAGACCCCGAAACGCTGACATCGCTGGGCTTTCTCGAGTCGATGGGTATCAACGGCCACAACGCCCACCTCGATGATGTGCATCCGGACAGGACTGACGAGTTCTTCGCCGAAATGAAGGTATTCCGTGATGGCCTGCTGCAATACGATGACGAAAACCTTGATGCCGACCAGCGGCTCTCGAAAGAGATCGTCTTGAACCTGACCAACATGATCGCTGATGCAGAGCCATTTCGTTATCACACGTATCCGGCTAACCAGATGGGGGGCATTCAGAGCGCGTTTCCGAGTTTCATGGACTCGAGCCACCAGGTTCACTCGGTTGAGGATGCAGAAAATTACCTCTCGCGAATGAGCGAGTTGCCACGTAAGCACGAGCAGTACCTGCTCGGATTGAAGATCCGCGAAGGAAAGGACATCATCCCGCCGCGTTTCGTGATCGATCGTGTCCTCGAGCAAATGCGTGATTTCGTGGCGACGCCGGCGCAGGAGAATATTCTGTACACGTCGCTGGCCGAAAAACTCAGCGAAGCAGTAGAGATTAACGAGGCTCAGGCCGACGACATATTGAATCGGGTAAAAATATCGATAAACGAGAACATTTATCCCTCTTACGATCTGTTCATTAACTACTTCAGCGAGCTGGAAGCGAAAGCCGGCAACGACCATGGCTATTGGCACCTGCCGGACGGGGCGGCGGCGTACAAACTGGCGTTGCGTTTATTTACGACGACGGACTACACGGCGGACGAGATACACCAGATCGGTTTGTCTGAGGTTGCACGTATCCAGGACGAAATGCTGGAGATACTTGCGTCGGAAGGCATCGATGTGTCACGGGGCTTCACGGACGCGATGGATGCCTATTCGTCACGGCCGGATTTCTACTACGACGATAACGACGAAGGGCGTGCCCAGATTCTCGAGGATTACCAAATGATCCTCGACGAAATCGACGCGGGCCTGGATGCTTCTTTCAATATCCGTCCAAAGGCTGGTCTCGAAGTTGTGCGCATTCCCGAGTTCAAGGAGAAAACGTCGCCAGGCGCCTATTACGAACAGCCTTCGATTGACGGCACCCGACCGGGACGATTTTACGCGAACCTGTATGACATCAAGGCCACGCCAAAGTTCGGTATGCGAACGCTGGCGGCTCATGAGGGTATTCCCGGACACCATTTCCAGGTCGCGATCGCGATGGAGTTGGAGGGCGTGCCACTGATTCGCAAGTTTCCGCTCTTTACGGCCTACATCGAAGGCTGGGCCCTCTATGCAGAGCGCGTCGCGTGGGAGCAAGGCCTGATGCCAACGCCCGGCGACAATATTGGCCGCCTCACCGCGGAGCTTTTCAGGGCCGTGCGGCTAGTCGTCGACACAGGGATTCACCATGAACGCTGGACGCGTGAAGAAGCGATCGATTACATGCTGGCAAATACAGGCATGGCCGAGAGTGATGTTGTTTCGGAGACTGAGCGCTATATCGTTATGCCGGGCCAGGCGACCGCGTACAAGGTCGGCATGATAAAGATCCTGGAACTACGCCAGAAGGCGATGGATGCGCTGGGTGACAAGTTCGATCTTCGGGACTTCCACGATGTCGTTTTGAAGAATGGCGCGGTGCCAATGGATATCCTCGAGCGGATTGTCGACGAGTACATAGCCTCGACCAGCTGAAGGCGCGAAATATGAGACCAGTCAAGGCTGCGGGTTTGCTCGCCACGATGTTGCTCGTCGGGTGCGTCGTGACCGTCAATGACCGGGCACTGGTTGGCAAAGACCGCGTGGCGCTGTGGCAAAGCAAGCTGGTCATCGCGCACCGCGGAGCCAGCGGCTATCTACCCGAGCACACGCTCGCGGCCAAAGCGATGGCCTACGCCCAGGGGGCGCATTTCATCGAGCAAGACCTCGTCATGACTAAAGACGATCACGTGGTTGTATTGCACGATTATTATCTCGATTCGGTGACCAATGTCCGTGATGTATTTCCGGACAGGTCCAGGGCCGATGGCCGCTACTACGTTGTTGATTTTACGCTGGCAGAACTTCGCCAGCTTGCCGTGTCGGAGCGCTTCAAGCTGTCTGACGGGGCCAAAATTGCCGTCTTCGAACAGCGTTTTCCGATCGAGAAATCGTCATTTCCAATTGCAACTTTCGCCGAAGAGATTGAATTGATCCAGGGTCTCAACCAGTCGACGGGCCGCTCGGTCGGAATCTATCCGGAAATTAAGAGCCCGGCATTCCATCGCAGTGAAGGAAAAGATATCTCCGTCGCAGTACTCGAGGTTCTGAAAACCTACGGTTATGACGAACAGTCAGACAGGGTTTTTCTGCAGTGTTTCGATGCCAACGAACTACAGCGAATTCGAGGCGAGCTGCTTCCGGCTATGAATATGACCATACCGCTGGTCCAGCTGCTTGGCACAGGGCCGGAGTTTCGGGCGGCGCTGACGCCGGACGGGATGAAAGCGGTCGCCTCGTATGCTGACGGCATCGGTCCGTCGATGAAGTTGATAGTGGCCCCTGGTTCAGTTGCGGGAAAACTGCAGATCACAAACCTTGTTGAGCTCGCACACGAGCTGGGCCTCGCTGTCCATCCGTACACGTTTCGTCGTGATCTGTTGCCTGCCTATGCCGCCGATTATGCTGAGCTCCTGGGAATTTTTCTGGACGACATCGGCGTCGATGGCGTATTCACCGATTTCCCCGATCTCACCGTTGAGTACATCGAGTCTAATTTGTGATCGGTTTTCTTAAACCGGCTGCGCATCGCAGCCCGTTACCGGATGACAAGGTCGACGCGACCTACCGACGTCTCCGGCTGCAGGTATTCCTCGGTATTTTTGTAGGCTACGCCGGCTATTACCTGGTGCGGAAGAATTTCTCACTGGCAATGCCCTACCTGGTCGAGCAAGGGTATTCGAAAACCGACCTGGGCCTGGCTTTGTCGGGGGTAGCGATCGCCTACGGCTTGTCCAAGTTCATCATGGGCAGTGTGTCAGACCGCAGCAACGCACGCGTCTTCATGTCGCTGGGGCTGTTTTGTTCGGCGCTCGTCATGATCGTGATGGGCACGGTGCCGCTTGCCACCAGCTCGGTTACCTTCATGTTCGGGCTACTACTAATTAACGGCTGGTTTCAGGGCATGGGCTGGCCGCCGTCCGGCCGCGTTATGGTGCACTGGTTCTCGACCAATGAGCGCGGCACCAAGATGGCGATCTGGAATATCGCGCACAATATCGGTGGTGGCATGGTCGGTCCGATCGCGATCCTTGCCATGGCAATATTCGCGGACTGGCACGCGATCCTGTATCTACACGGGTTTTTCGCGATCGCGGTTGCGGTGTTCATCTTCCTGACTGTTCGTGACGCGCCACAGTCAATGGGTCTGCCGAACATCGAGAAACATCGCGATGATTACCCCAGGGATTTTGCTTACAGCGAAACTCACGAGCACGAATTCTCGGCGAGAGAAATCTTTCTAGAATATGTGCTCAACAACAAACTCTTGTGGACGATTGCTTTGGCGAATGCTTTCGTCTATTTCGTGCGCTACGGCGTGCTGGACTGGGCGCCGACTTACCTGAGTGAGGCGAAGCAGTTTTCCTTTGCTGATTCCGGATGGGCGTACGCGCTTTACGAGTTCGCCGGAATTCCCGGCACCCTGGTCTGCGGATGGTTGTCCGATAAGGTCTTCAAGGGGCGTCGCGCACCGGCGTCGATACTTTTTTTGCTGCTTACGCTGATTTGCGTGCTGGTCTACTGGGGGAACCCGGTCGGCCGCCCCGAAATCGATATAGCGATGCTTATCGGCATCGGCTTCTTCATTTACGGGCCGGTCATGCTCATCGGTGTGCACGCGCTGGATCTGGCGCCGAAAAAAGCGGCTGGAACCGCGGCCGGATTCACCGGGCTGTTCGGCTACGTCGGCGGTGCGGTCGCTGCCAACATTGTCATCGGCATGGTCGTTGACGCGGCCGGCTGGAACGCGGGCTTCGAGTTGATCGCGGCTGCCTGCGTACTGGCGATAGTCCTGATCTCATTTACGTGGCAGGCCGAAAAACAATCGCCGTATCGTTCGAACTGATACCAATTCGCGCCCGGCTGGAGTAACTTGGCGACAGGCTGTCGGTAAAGAAATTCTTGCGCGGATGAAGCTGACATGGATCAAATTGAACTTCTAAACTACAAGAACGACTTGATTGCCGTGTTTCTGGTCGCGGTCTTGCTCATTGGCTATCAGATTCACCTGCGCATGGTGTCTCGCCGAGATTCGATGGCTGTGTTATCCAACGCAGCGACTCTCGCGCGTAACGCCTGGGTGAAAACTGTCATGGCAAATCACGCCGATGCCATCCTGGCCATACAGACACTTCGAAATTCGACTATGGCGGCGTCTTTCCTAGCGTCAACGGCGATACTCCTTATGGTCGGTGCATTGACGCTGACCGGTCAGGCCCGATCGCTGCAAGCGACCTGGCATTTTTTGAACATATTCGGGACGCTGGCGCCGGAGCTCTGGCTGGTCAAGTTACTGGCAATCCTGCTGCTGTTGTTTTACGCCTTTTTCAGCTTCACCAATTCAATCCGGATAAACAACCATGTCGGCTACATGCTGACGATCAACCAGGATGACGGCCAAAATCTTTTCTCACCACTCATGGTTGCGAGTCAGCTGAATCGAGGCAGTGATTATTTCCGCGTGGGCGTTCGCGCTTACTACTATCTTGTGCCGCTGGTGTTCTGGCTGTTCGGGCCCGTGTACATGGTTGCCGCGACCCTGATTCTGGTCTTCGCTTTATTGCCCAAAATCGACAGGACGCCTCGGCAATTCCGTCGAATGGAGCAACGGGAAGATTGAACATGCCCCATCCTGTCGGGCGGGCCATATTTCTCAGTTGAGATATACACTATTGTTACCACATGAAAATAGCTTTGTGACCAGTACATGACCAGTAACAGCAAGAACAAGGGCATCAGCACGAAAGCGATTCATGCTGGCGAAGAGCGGCGCTCGAGTACAGGCGCGTCCGCACCGGACCTGGTCATGTCGAGCTCGTTCCTGATCGATGAGGAAGTCAGTTTCTCGGCTACCAACCTGGATGCGGATTCACCCTACATCTACACACGCTGGTCCAACCCGACGACGGCGCAGCTGGAAGAAAAACTCGCAGCACTGGAGCAGGCGGAAGCCTCCATTGCTTTGGCATCGGGCATGGCGGCGACGACCGCGGTCCTACTGCAGTTCCTGAGTAAGGGCGATCACCTCGTAATCAGCAGCACCAACTATCCGGGAACGGCCGAGTTTGCGAGGCAAACGCTGCCACGTTTTGGCATCAGCGTAACCCCCGTCGACACGCGAGAACCTGAGTACATTCAAAACGCGGTACGCCGCGAAACGAAGATGATCTGGCTGGAATCGCCATCCAATCCACTGCTCCGGCTTGCCGATATTGCAGCGGCGGCGGACGTCGCGAAGCAACAAGGTGCGCTGCTGGTCGTCGATTCCACGTTCGCTACACCAATCGCAACCCGACCGCTGGAACTCGGCGCCGACCTGGTTGTGCACTCATTGACGAAGTACATCGGCGGGCATGGCGACGCAATGGGTGGCTCGATTTGTGGATCGCAGGAGCTGATCTCGGCCCTGCGCGGCGAGGCGCTGACGCACTACGGTGGTGTAATCAGTCCGTTTAATGCCTGGCTTATCATGCGAGGCATGGCGACACTGCCAATGCGCATGCGCGCGCACGAGGAAAATGCGTTTGCCGTCGTTGAATTCCTGCAGAACCACCCGCGTGTAGAAGTCGTGATTTATCCGGGGCTGGACTCGCACCCGCAGCACGAACTCGCCAAGCTGCAGATGGACAATTTTTCGGGGATGCTTGCATTTCGTATGGCCGACGCGAAGCAAGTTGCGGAACGAATGATGTCCGATCTCGAAGTGATCCATTACGCCGTTTCGCTCGGACACCACCGCAGCCTGATTTACCTGATGGAGACCGAGGACCTTGTGGGTTCCTCTTATCGCCTGGAAGGCGACGAGCTTGCGAGTTACCGTGCGACGGCCGGTGACGGCCTGTTCCGTTTTTCGGTGGGGCTTGAGGACGCGAAGGACCTTTGCGAGGATCTTGGGCGTGTACTGTAAGGGCGGGCGGGGAACTCAGCGCCTTGAAATCGGCTCAAAAGGACTCAGAACTGAGCCTGAATATCACCTGGAGAACCGACAATGTTTAAGCGCGTAGCGCTGTTCCTGGCAACCAACCTCGCGGTCATACTGGTGCTGAGCATCGTCCTGCGGCTGCTCGGGGTCGACAGCATCCTCGACGAACGAAATGTCGGCATCAATTACGAGGCCCTGCTGATCCTGTCCCTCGTCATCGGCTTCGGCGGCTCGTTCATCTCGCTCGCCATCTCAAAATGGATGGCCAAGCGCAGCACGGGCGCGCGCGTCATTACGCAGCCGTCCAACGCAGCAGAATCCTGGTTGCTCAACACGGTTGAGCGCCAGGCGCGTCAGGCAGGTATCGAAATGCCAGAAGTCGCGATCTACGACGCTCCGGATATGAACGCGTTTGCGACCGGTGCGCGCCGCAACGCAGCACTCGTTGCAGTCAGCACGGGCCTCCTGAACAGCATGCGCAAAGAAGAGGTCGAAGCGGTCCTCGCCCACGAGATTTCCCATGTCGCCAACGGTGACATGGTCACTTTGACGCTGATTCAGGGCGTGGTTAATACATTCGTCATCTTCCTCTCCCGCGTCGTCGGTCACTTCGTCGATCGCGTGATTCTGAAAAACGACCGAGGCTATGGTATCGGTTACTTTGCCGCCGTAATTGTGTCGCAGCTGTTGCTGGGCATTCTCGCGAGCATTATCGTCATGTGGGTATCGCGCCTGCGTGAGTTCCGGGCGGATGCGGGCTCGGCCAAGCTCAACGGTCGCGAGCCGATGATCAACGCACTGGCGCGGCTCGAGCGGGGCAGGCCAGGCGAATTGCCCGAGGCACTGCAGGCGTTCGGTATTTCGGGGGGCGCCAAGAAGAAGATGTCACGCTTGTTCATGAGTCATCCACCTATCCCGGAGCGGATCGAGGCGCTTCGCCGGCTATAAGGAATAGATACCAACGACTGGAAGATGGTCCGAAAGATGCAGGGTATCGTCGTGCCGGATGTAAGCGTCATGCAATGACCATTGGTCAGAGTAAAACAGGTAGTCGATCGTGCGGTCGGGTCCGGCGACGGTTGGATCATTGGGGAAGTGCGTGTACCAGGCCGGCGCTTCGCTCGACGTCAGATGTTGTAATGCGGGTATGCCACGATACCTTTCGTACAACAATGCGAGTTGCGGTTGCTCGTCGTAGTTGCCCGTGCCGGCGGCAAGGATTTTCTTCCTCTGGCGATCGTTATCCGGCGGCAGCAGGTTGAGATCGCCACCCATCACCCAGGGAATGTCGGCGCTGTCCAGTGACTGCAGCAGTTCTTTCGTTCTGGCGATTTGTCGGTCCATGATGCCGGTGCCGGCACCCCAGGCGTCGAAGTGCGTGTTGATCAAAGCCACCGTGCGATCCTGATCCATCGCTATATGCGACTCTAGAAGCGCACGCTGAAAATGAAACGGCGTAACGAGAAAATTCCTGAGCTTTCTCGGTAACTGGTGGCGCACCGATTTGGTAATGCGGTATTTCGATAACGTCACCAGCTTCATGTCCACCGGCCCGAATACTGCCGGGTGAAAAATGAACTCGGCTTTCCAGTAGGGCGCCTCCGACTGACAGGGGTAAAGATCGCCGGGAAGCCTTTTCAAGAGTTCATTAGCCTGATCGGTGTAGTACGTTCGACTGTCCTCCTCGCCATTGATTTCCTGTAGCAAGATGACGTCGGGATTTTCTTTTTTGATTACGTCCGCAATCTTGTCCAGCGTCCAGAAGACATGTTCTTCGGACGGCTGACTGGCGATGGTCTTGCCGGCTTTTTCCAGGGCGTCAACCCGCGTCTGATCATTAACGTCAACGTCATAGAAAAAGACGTAGTTCTTGCTGGCCATGTACTGCACGTTATACGCCATGACTTTGAGCGGCGAGCCAGCGCTCCAGGCCGGCGTATCTGGCTGGCAGTCAATTCGAGCCGCTTCCATATCGGCCGGCAGATAGGAACGCATCCACAGCACGCCAATGGCGATCGCGAAGGCAACGACCAGTGCGAAGAACAGTTTGAAAACCGATGAAAAGATAGCGAACGATCCTGTTGGAAAAGCGGCGGTATACTAGCCTATCCGCATAAGAAAACAACAGGCTACAAGTCGATGAATGAAGATAAGGGCCGCGGCGTTGGGGCGAGAATCGCTAAAGCGCTGTCGGGCGTGGAAGCGAATGAGCTCAAGGCGACGCTTGTTTCGACGCTATTCGTTTTCATACTGATGGCGTCGTATTACATCCTGCGGCCGGTTCGTGATGCGATGGCCAGCGACTGGACGGACACTGAAGTCAGCTTCCTCTGGAACATTAACTTCTTCGTTAGCGCAGGCATTGTCGCGGCTTACGGTTTCGCCGTTTCCCATATCAGGCTAAGAACCATCGTACCGGCCATGTACGTTTTTTTTGCGGTGACCTTTGTCGGTTTTTATTTCGGCGTTGCGGCTATTTCGGATCGTGTACTCGTCGACAAGGCGTTTTATCTTTGGGTCAGCGTTTTCGCTCTGTTTCATGTGTCCGTGTTCTGGACATTTATGGCGGATACTTTTAACAAAGGCCAGGCCAGGCGCCTGTTTGGAATCATTGGTGCTGGTGCCAGTGCCGGTGCGCTGGTCGGTCCGGCGATACCAACATTATTCGCGGGCACATTGGGAACGAATAATCTCATGCTGATTGCGTCGGCCGGGCTGCTGCTCGTCATTCCGCTCGTGTTTTACCTTTATCGCCTCAAAGGTACGGAGCTGGGGAACCAGAATCTTGCCGCCGATACCAGCAAAGCTGTAATGGGCGGCAACTGGTGGCATGGGTTCAAGGCGTTTGCTGCCAACCCATACCTGCTGGGTATCGGCGCATTCATATTGTTGTATGTGTTCATTGGCTCTTTCGTCTACTTCGAACAAAAAAATCTGCTCGCGGATTTCACGCGGGCAGAGCGCACCCAGATCCTCGGAGGTATCGACTGGATCGTAAACCTGCTGACGTTCGGCCTGGCGTTTTTTGTGACGGGCCGGATTGTAAACAAGCTGGGCATGCCGGTGGGGCTTGCGCTGATGCCGGTCCTGGTTTGTGTCGGCATGCTGATCCTTGCGTTCGCGCCAGTGCTGACGGTATTGCTCGCTTTGCAGGTTATACGGCGCGGCGGCAACTATGGCCTGACGCGGCCCGCGCGAGAAATGTTGTATACACACGTCAGCAAAGAAGATCGTTTCAAAACCAAGCCCGTCATCGACATTGTCGTTTACCGCGGGGGCGATGCGATGAGCGGATCGTTGTTCGCGATACTGACGGACAAGATCGGGCTCGGGCTTGCGGCCGTCGCGCTGGTCGGCTCCGTCATAGCGGCAGCCTGGGCCTGGGTTGGCACGAGGCTGGGCCGCGCATTTGATACAAAAGAAATCAACGGCGCCAGCGGACGCGAGTAGCGCTAATTAATCTGGTTCCGGATGGGTTGCCGCGCTATGCTTTCTTTATGGAATCCAATAACTCTTGGTTTGGCTCTTACTTCGACGCGGTATGGGATCAAATCAAGGTTGGCGCCGACTATATTCCGAGCTTGTTGGCTGCAATCCTGCTGCTCGTGTTTGGCTGGATCGTTGCTCGCCTCGTCAGGCACGCCATCAGGAAGCTTGCGGAGGCGTCCAACAGTTTCATGGAACGCGCTTTTCCGAGCGGTATTCTGGCCGAAGCGCGTGTATCGACGCTAGTAACGGCCCTTCTCGGCGAGATCGTATTTTGGGTGATTATCCTGATCACCGTGACGATTGCCGCTGGTATTGCCGGATTGAGCGCAGTCGCTGAATGGCTCGACCGAATCACGGCGCACTTGCCGAACCTGGTCGCGGGTATCGCTATCGTCGTGGTCGGCTTTTTCCTGAGCGTTTATATTCGCGAACAGGTGGCCCCGCAGGCAGCGCCAGGCGGTTCCAGACAACGGTTGCTTCTTGGACGAGTCGCGCAGGGCCTTGTTATATCCACGGCGCTGATCGTTGGGCTCGACCAGGTCGGGATCGACGTTGCCCTGCTGGTGGCACTGCTTGTCGTCAGTGTCGCTGCGCTGTTGACCGGCCTGGCAGTGGCTTTTGCGCTGGGTGCACGCAGCCACGTCAGCAACCTGATTGGCATGCGCTCCGCCCGTCGACACCTGAGTCCCGGAGTGCGAATTCGAATCGACGATATCGAGGGCGAGATACTCGAGATTACGCCGACACAGATTGCGCTAACCAACGAGCAGGGCAAGATCCTGGTGCCGGGCAGGCTCATTGACGACCTGCCCGTCACGATTTTGACGCCAGAAACAGGGCGGGACCTGGAAGATGCCTGATACTCCCGACCTGACCATCGCGTTTATGAAGAAGCGTCCGGAGTCTGCTGGGCGCGTGCTGGCCGCTATGCGTCCGGCAGTTGCCGCCGCATTTTTAGAGTCAATTCCAACCCGGTTTGCGATTGAGGCAGTTGCCCACATGAATCCCCGCCCTGCGTCTGAGCTGGTTCAGAAAATGGGCGTAACGTCGGGCGCGGCGCTCGTTCGTGATCTGAGTTTTGCGGAAGCGTCGGCGATCCTGCGCCAGATCGATCCGGCCAGTCGAATTCAGTTGCTCGAAGAACTGCCGCGCCGGCTGCGACGCGATTTCGAAATGTCGCTGGCCTTTCCGACCGATTCCGTTGGCGCGCATATGACAACTGCGATCGCAACGCTATCGGAAAACGACAAAACGTCCGATGCGCTGGAACTCATCAAGCAGATGGAGCGCGATCACGTCGACGTTGTCCTTGTTGTGAACGAAAAGCACAAGCTCGTCGGCGCCGTAACGGTGACCAACCTGCTGCGGCGGCCGACGCACATTCCGCTCGCCGATCAGCTTGATACGTCGTGCGTAACGCTTTCCGCACACGCGCGGCTCGACGCCGTCGCGGGCCTGGCGGCGTGGGATGACTACAACCAGCTTCCCGTCATCTCCCGGCGTGGTGAAGTCATCGGAACCCTGTCGCGCAAGGTACTGTCGCGTGCCCATTTGCTCGAGCATGCGGATAGCGATTCCCGCGCACCATCGTTGGCTGAGTCAATGATTGATGCGTTGGCGGCAAGTGCTGCAGGCCTGGCGGATTTACTGACTCCTGTATCGGCGAGCCCACCTGGCCAGGGAGATCTCGATGAGCGTTGACCTATTGCGCGTTGCCGACGCCATGAACCGGCAGTTCTTTATTGAGTACCCGCTCGATGCGGCGCGTGAAATTGAATCAATCAGCATCAGCAGCGCGGCGGAAGCTGCGGCCCGACAGCCGGCGAAAATTCTTACGCCGGTCTGGCGCCGTCTGCTCCCCGACAGGGCAGCAATGCTGATGCGAGAAATGCCGGACTCGCTGACAGATCGACTGCTCGAGGAGCTGCCGCCGCCTCAGGCTGTGCGCATCCTTGGGTGCATGTCGGAGGAGGAGCGCGAGCAGCGCATTGTGCGTCTCGAACCGATGATACGCGAAGACCTCGAGCTGATGATGTCGTTTCCGCCAAATACGGCGGGTCGCCTGATGGACGTCGGTGTTGCCACCTACCGGCGGACGATGACTGTCGAACAGGTTCTGAAGCAGTTGCGCAGACAGAAAATGAAAACGGCGCGTAGCCTGTTTCTAGTCGACAGCGAACACAAGCTGATCGGAAAAGTAGCACTGCAGCAGCTGGCCCTGGCATTCCCGCATACGACGCTCGGCGAACTGGAAGAGCCCTTGAGCGTCGCCCTGCGTCCCGTAGATCCGCTGGAGGAAATTACGGCGGCGTTCGAAACCCACAAAGCACTCGATATACCCGTCGTCGATCTGGATGGCGTGTTCCTCGGTGCCGTGACGCACGATCGGCTCGCGAGGACTATGCAGCAGCAAGCGTCCGTGGACATGCAGACGATGGTGGGTGCGAGCAAGGACGAACGAGCGTTATCCAGCCCGGTATTTACCGTGAAGAAACGCATGCCATGGCTGCAGGTCAACCTGCTGACGGCTTTTCTCGCGGCAGCCGTCGTCGGCATATTCGAAAGTACGATTGCACAGGTGACAGCACTGGCCGTCTTGTTACCGGTGGTCGCAGGACAATCGGGCAACGCAGGCGCGCAGGCACTGGCCGTAACCATGCGCGGCCTTGCTTTGCGAGAGATCACGGTCAAACAGTGGCTGCGCGTCATGCGCAAAGAGGTATTGGCCGGCTTCATGAACGGCGTCGGCATTGCCATCACCTGCGGTCTGGGCGTTTATTTCTGGAGCGGTTCTCTCGCGCTGGTCGGCGTCATTGCAGCCTCGATGGTCCTGGCAATGATCGCGGCCGGCTTTGCGGGGGCGGTCATTCCCATCATGCTCACCCGCCTCGGTCAGGATCCCGCGACGTCTTCGTCCATTTTGCTCACGACCGTGACCGACGTTGCGGGTTTCTTCTCGTTCCTCGGCATCGCAACAATATTCATGCGCTTTCTCTGAGCGCCGTTTTCACAACGGGTCACTGCTTTCCTTTTCGGTATCGCTCGCAGCACTCAAAACGTTCGCGACGCGCTCCTTGTAGGCCGCGTGGCAGGCCAGGCAGCCGTTGAGCATGTGCTGATAGTCGGCAATGGCGCGAGCACGATCCTGTTCTTTTGCCGCGGCCAGTATCGACAGGGACAGATCGTGCACCTGCTGATCGAACTGCTTGAACGCGGGCATCTCCGGACCCAGCTCAAAGGCAACCAGCTGAACCTGGTCACCGGGTATGCTTGGATGATTTGCAATACCGTTGGCAGCAACAGCGACGGCGTCAAAGTCATCAGTCAGGAGACCGTCAAGCATTGCAACGGTGTCATTTCGTAAGCCCTGCATGATTGTTTTCAAATCGGGCTCCTGAGCAGGGTTGGCCAGTGCAAGCGACGATAGAAAAACGCAGGCAAGAACGGCAAAGGATCTTTGCGGCTTCATCGAGTTACCTCTTTGTCGAAAATTGTTGCTGCTCATTCTACGACGCAGCCCGGCTATGCGCGTCACGAAATTATCGCGTGCGAATCGTCCAGCCTAAAAACAAATTCGGCCCTGTCCGGAAGTACTGCGAGATTGGCCCTGGTCAGGCGCTCATAGAAATGAATGAACCGTGTGATCTGCTGTTTGTTCATGAGGCCCGACGAGCCCGAAGGAGAGGACGCGGCGAGCTTTTCTTCCTGTTCGAGACGCCAGCGGAATATTGCATCGAAATTCGGGGCGCCGATGAAGACCAGCGCGTCGAGGCGGGCGAAAATCGGTTCGTATTTCGTCCTGAGCTGATCATTGACATACCTGCGCCAGACGCCGTCAGGATCTTCGTCGCGCTCCAGGGCATTGACGGGTTGCTTAAGTTCGGCGTCGGACTGCGCCTGTGTTCCAACACACCATCCTTCGAGAATGACGAGGTCGACAGGGCCTTGCACGACGGGCCATCGCGACTCGTCCGCGCGGTCATCAATGGCTTTGTCGAAGCGCGGCAGGGCGATTCGATCACCCTCGCCCAGCTGCTGCAGCCGCTCGAGGCAGCGGGCGAGCATGTTGGTGTCATGTGTACCCGGCACGCCACGAGTCCTTAGCAATGGGTGTACTTCGTCGGCGAGCGCTTTTCGCTCGGCAAGGGTGAAATAGAAATCGTCGATCGACAAGACCGCGACATTCCAGTCGAACATCGATTCTGTCGCGAGCCCGAGAAAATCGGCGAGCGTCGATTTACCGGTACCCTGGGCGCCGTTGACACCAAGCAGCAGCTGGCGCTTGGCGTCGCACAGCCGCGGCAGCCGCTCTGCGAGCGGCAAATAGTGCTGTTCCGCAATACGCCGGAACTCGGCGGGCAGCCGATGTCGCGACAGGAAATCGGTCATTTGCCGGTCAGAGATCTGAAGGGTGTCTTGTGTCACGTTTGCTGTCGCCGCAATGAACTGGTTTGTATAGCTACGCTGGCCCCTGATAGCATGACGGCCGTGATCCGGCAAATGTAAACGAAAAATCCTGTGGTGGTCAGCGTTTCGAGATGGGCTCAGATAACAAGGTAATCGCTCTTCACAAGTCCGACATAGAGACGGGCAAGGTAGCGTCCAAATACTTTCGGCGAGATACCTTCAAACCCAATACGGAGGCGGAGCGCGCGATTCTTGGGCTCGTTTTGCGGCGTGGGCCCATTACGCAATTGGAAATAGCGAACGAAGTTGATCGGTCGCAGCAAACAGTGTCCCGCCTTATCGCGCACCTGATCGAACGCGGGTCTCTGCAGCAGGGCGAACGAATTTCCAGTGGCAAGCGTGGTCAGCTAAGTACCTCCATCGAAATCGTTCCCGACTATGCCTATTCGTTTGGTGTAGCGATTCTATGGGATGCGCTTGCAGTGACTGTGATGGATTTCTCGGGCGCGGTATTGGATCAGCGCTTGACGGTAATGACATTGATGACACATGACGAAGTCGTCGATGCACTCAGGTCTATGATCGATGAGTTATCCGAGCAATGGATACCGGATAAGTCGCGCGTCTTCGGAGTCGGCGTTGGTATACCGGGCACGTTCATGCGCGAGACCCGGCAGCTGAACACGCCGCTGATACTCGAGGAGTGGGCGAACATGGATATCGAAGCCGTTCTCGAAGACGATCTCGGTCTACCGGTCTGGATCGAAAACGACGGCAACGCTGCGGCGATCGGCGAGAGTCTTGTCGGCGTCGGGCGTTGGGCAAAGGATTTCGTCTACCTGTACATCGCCACCGGACTTGGCGGTGGCGTCATCCTGAACGGTGAGATCGTCCGCGGACAGCATGGCAATGCTGGGGAAGTCGCGCAGCTGTTGCCACCAGGCATTTATCCGCATCCAAACCTCGAATTGTTGCGCAAGTTAGTGCGCAAGCACGGCCAGAATATCGAGACGGTGTCAGAGCTCGTTGAAAAATTCGACGTCAATTGGCCCGGAGTTGACGAGTGGGTTGCGCAGGTACGTGACTCTTTATCGCTGGTCACATCGGCCGCCGCCGCGCTGCTGGATCCGGAGGTAATCGTCATCGGCGGACGTATACCGCAAAGCCTGGCGGAGAAGATAATTCCGCATATTGAAATCTACGATCAGAGGCGGCGCTCGGATTCTCGGCCGCTGCCGAAAGCGGTCGTAGCCGAGGCCATCGGTGACTCCGCGGCGATCGGCGCTGCCGCATTGATCCTCAACGACTATTTCTTCAGCTAGGCTGACGCCGGCGAGATCGCCGGTCAGAGTCTCATCTTATTGATTTTTATAAAGAATACGGGGTGGGCACCGCGATGTCTCGCTATATGCAATTGTTCTAATGTTCCCGAAGCGAGTGAATAATCGGCCTAAAATAGAAAAAAAGGCTATCTTATTTACTCACGATGGGTGTATTGTTGGAGGGTCGATACGGACCGGGAGCTAAAAGCAAACAACTCGGCAGCCGACACACCACGTTTTGTCGTCGCAAAAAGGTGAGATGCGTAACGGCGAATCGTCAACCACGTTGTTATGGGGGAAAAAACATGCAACTTCGCAAAACAGCACTTCTGTTCAGTACAGTCGCGGCTTTCATTGCCGCACCTTCAATAGGATTCGCTCAAGACGACGACTCCGATGAAGTTATCGAAGAGATAATAACTACGGGTACTGCCGTCGAGCGTACCGAATTTGAAACGCCGCAAACAGTTACCCAGTTCTCGGAAGAGGACGTTCGACAGTTCACTTCGTCCAGCCAGGCCGACATCCTCACGCAGCTTCCGGGCGTCAGTGCTGAAGGTGGCGGCGGTGAGGTTGCAACCAATGTCTTCCATCGGTCGCTGCCATCGGGCGGTCAGTTTTCTTTCAACCCGCTCTTATACGATGGAATTCCGACGTTCACGACGTTTGGTCTGAATTCGTCGGCGTTCGACGTCTTTTACCGTAACGACCTCGGCATCAAGAGGACGGAATTCGTTAGCGGCGGTGTGTCGAACCTGTTCGGCCCTGGATCCGTTGCAGGCATCATCAACTACATCAGCAAGACCGGTGGCCCCGAGAACGCTGGAACCGTACAGATTGAAGCCGCCGAAGAAGGCCGCTTCAAGGGCGACTATTTCTTCAGCGGCCCGCTGGGTGACGACAACTCCGATACGTTCTACGCAGTATCAGGCTACTACCGCTTCGACGAAGGTCCCCTGCAGTCCGGCCTGGATACACAGGGCTTCCAGCTGCGCGGCAATTTGAAGCGGGAATTCAGCGACGGTAGCGGTTCGGTCACGCTT
>CAMYIS010000261.1 GCA_947258485.1 uncultured Woeseiaceae bacterium | reverse complement strand
CGTCGATGAATTCGCAAACCTCGACCTCGCGGTACCTGCCATCGTATTCGGTTCCGTTGGAACCGCCGGCCAGCGTTGTACGTCGACGCGTCGCGTCATCGCGCATCGCAGCCGTTTCGACGAACTGAAAAATGCGTTGGTCAAAGCCTACGGCCAGATTCGCATTGGCGATCCACTCGATCCTGACACATTGATGGGCCCACTCATCGACGAGTCATCGATCGAGCGCGTCGAGTCCGCATGCGAAGCTGTTCGTAAATCCGGTGGCGAGGTTCTGTGTGGCGGCGAACGCATCGACGGACCCGGTAACTTCATAACGCCTGCCGTTGCGGTTGCCGACAACGATTCGGATATCGTGCAAACCGAGACCTTCGGGCCGATCCTGTACCTGATTCCGTTCGACACGCTCGACGAAGCGATCGCCATGCAGAACGGCGTTGTTCAGGGGCTGTCATCCGCGATCTTTACCGACAACCTGCAAAACGCAGAGTACTTCCTGTCGAGCGGCGGATCAGACTGCGGCATTGCCAACGTCAACATCGGCACATCCGGCGCCGAGATTGGCGGCGCGTTCGGTGGCGAGAAAGAAACCGGTGGCGGTCGTGAAGCAGGCAGTGACTCGTGGAAGGCGTACATGCGCCGGCAGACCAACACGATCAACTGGGGCCGCGACCTGCCGTTGGCACAGGGTATCAATTTCGACCTGTAGGAGCTGCCTCCCCATTCGGGGACAATGCATGGCCGCGACCCGTCGCGGCTGATAGCCGCTGCTACGTTATTCTTTCGAAGCGATTTTCGGCGCGATTCTTGCGCACAGCGCCGGCTTCGAAAACCTGGCCGCTCATAGCAATGTATACGCCTGGCTTGGCAACCTGTACGGTTGCAACGGCCATGCCGACATTGAAAACCGCATCGGTTGTTTTGAATCGTGCAGGCGTCAGCGCGCCCGTAAGGACAATCGTTTTGTTCTTCAGACCCCGCAATGCCTCGGCTGTCTCCGGCATCGTATCCGTTCCGTGCGTGATGACGTAAAGGCTCGCGCGGTCCTGCTCGATAAAGTCGCGCAGCTTGCGACGGTCGGCGTCATCGATCTCGAGGCTGTCCTTGTGCATCAACGCCACAACTTCAAATTCAAATTCAATACGCCCTTCGCCGAGAATATGCTGCACCTGCGACTCCCCGACCTCGAACTGGCTGAGATCGTCAAAGTAGATTTTGTCGATAGTCCCGCCGGTGGTTATGAAGCGAATAAACATGGCGCATGCCGTGGAATCGATTGAGGGCGACAGCATGCCAGCTGAGGGCAGGATTCGAAAGCCCGATATCGCGCCACAATGCTCTCGAGACTGGTATTATCGGGTCATGAATAAGCCACGCCTGTCGAATCGCCGGTGGCCTGAACTGCCGGCACTTCTTGCGCTGATCCTGGTCATGATCGGGGTCGGTCATTCAGCCTCAGCTGCCACCCAGGTTGTCGAACTTGAAATCAAGGACGGCATTGGGGTAGCAACTGCCGAGTACCTGGTCAGCGGCATCGAACATGCCGAAGAAATCGGTGCTGAGCTCGTCATCATAAACATGGACACGCCCGGCGGTCTGATGAAACCGATGCGTGACATGGTGCAGAAGATCCTCGCCTCTTCGGTGCCCGTCGTCACCTACGTTACGCCGGCCGGTGCAAGAGCCGACAGCGCAGGCACGTACATCCTGCTGGCCAGCCACGTTGCGGCAATGACGCCGACCACGCACCTGGGCGCGGCTACCCCGGTCGCGTTGGGTGGTGAAGACACGACGCCACCGGCCGATGATGGAAATGACGACAAGGACACCGACGCACCGGCGCCGCCGTCCGGTAGCTCGATGGAACGCAAAGTGATGAACGATGCGGTTTCGTATATTCGCAGTCTGGCGGAGCGCCATGGCCGTAATGCCGACTGGGCCGAGAAAGCGGTCACTGAGGCTGCGACGCTAACCGCGGCGCAGGCACTGGAACAGAATGTCATTGAATTCATCGCCGCAGACCGTGACGAACTGCTGCAGCTTCTCGACGGTCATGAGGTCGAGATAGCAGGCGAAACAAGAGAACTCGCAACCAAGGACGCCGAGGTTCAGGCATATGAAGCCAACTGGCGCATTCGGCTGCTTGGTGTCATATCCAATCCGGAGATCGTGCTGTTGCTGGGCTTGATAGGTATCTACGGACTGATGTACGAAGGATGGAATCCGGGGGCGATTGTGCCGGGTGTCGTCGGCGTTATCTGCCTGCTGCTTGCAGCCTACGCGCTGCAGGTGCTGCCCGTTAACTATGCCGGCCTGGCGCTGATATTCCTCGGAATAGCGTTGATGATTGCGGAAGCCTACGCCCCGAGCTTCGGCGCACTGGGTATTGGCGGAATCGCCGCGTTTGTATTCGGCTCCATCATGATGTTTGACAGCGGAGTCCCGGGTTTCGGCATATCACTTACTTTTGTTTTCGGCCTCGCACTCGTATTTGCGCTTCTGATCATCTGGATGCTCGGCTACCTGGTGAAGCTACGACGCCGCGGCGCAGTGTCAGGCAGAGATTCGATCGTCGGCGGCATCGCTATTGCCATGGAAGACTTCTCCGGGGACGGCAACGTCTGGCTCGAGGGAGAAGCGTGGCACGCCCGATCGAAGGTGCCCATTTCGAAAGACCAGGAAGTCGTCGTGCTCGCCATGGACGGACTGATACTTGATATAGAGCCCGTCGCTTCCAGCGCGAAGACCGACGCCCAGCTACAAACTTAAGGAGGAGTCTCCGATGCCACAACTTCCACTGTTCGCAATTATCGGCGCCGCGGTTATCGTGGTGCTGTACAACACGATCAAAATCCTCAAGGAATATGAACGCGGCGTGATTTTCTTGCTGGGCCGTTTTCAGAGGGTCAAAGGGCCGGGATTGATTATTCTGATTCCGGGTATCCAAAAGATGGTCAAGGTCGACCTGCGTGTAATCGTTCTCGACGTGCCAACACAGGACGTCATTTCGAGAGACAACGTTTCGGTCAAGGTCAATGCCGTCATCTACTTCCGCATCGTCGATCCCGAGAAAGCGATCATCCGTGTCGCCAATGTTTTTGAAGCAACCAGCCAGCTATCGCAGACAACGCTGCGTTCGGTCCTCGGCCAGCATGAGCTCGACGACATGCTCGCGGAACGCGACAAACTCAATACGGACATTCAGAATCTGCTCGACGCGCGCACCGACAATTGGGGCATCAAGGTCGCCAATGTCGAAATCAAGCATGTCGATCTGGATGAAAGCATGATTCGAGCGATTGCGCAGCAGGCCGAAGCGGAGCGCGCGCGGCGCGCGAAAATCATCAATGCCGAGGCTGAAAAACAAGCAGCCAAGATGCTTGCCGAAGCGGCGAATATGCTCGCGCAGGAAGAGCAGGCCCTGCAGCTGCGCTACCTGCAGACGCTCAAGGAAATCGCGAATGAGCGCTCCAACACGATCGTGTTCCCGCTGCCGCTGGAACTCGTTGAGCCGCTAGTGAAACTGACAAGATCCGCCGCCAACAAGCGCGAATAAGACGGGCTACTCTTGCCGCGAACCGGCGACAGGCGGTATCGAGACCATGATCTCGGTGCCACCCAGATCGGCAGAGCGCTTGATTGACAGGCGCCCGCCATAGGAGCGGGCGATGTCTTTCACGACGGCCAGACCGATGCCATGTCCGGGCGTCGATTCATCGAGGCGCATGCCGCGTTGCAACAACGCATCGGCCGCGTCCTGCGGAATTCCCGGCCCATCATCTGCAACCGTGAGCACCATGCCACTTGCGATCGCTCGTGCACCAACTGACGGCACGATGCTGATGCGCACATGTTTCTCACACCACTTGCACGCATTGTCGAGAAGATTTCCGGCAAGCTCCAGAAAGTCCCCGGTGTCACCCCTGAACTGCATGCCGCGTTCGACGCGCACCTCGAAGACGGGATTTTTGTCGTGATACACCTTGCGAAGCCCGTCAACCAGCCGCGTCACCTCGGCTTCCACGTTGACGGGTTTGAGAACCAGGTTGTCGGCAACCGAGGCTGCGGGTTTACGTAGCTGGTAACGCACAATTTCATCCATGCGATCGATCTGTTCATTGAAGCGACCACTAAATCCTTCGTTCTGTCGATCGTTGAGCAGCGCACGCATCGCCGCCAGCGGCGTCTTCAAACTGTGGGCGAGGTTGTCGAGCGTGTACCGGTATCGATCCGATCGTGCTCGCTCGCTGTCGATCAACAGGTTCATGTTTCGCGCAACGCCTGTCAGCTCGGTTGGAAACTTGCCGGAAAGCGCAACGCGTTTACCCTCTTCTATTTCCGTGATCTCCGTCTCGATCTTGCGCAGCGGTTTGAGTAGTCCTCGCAGCAGCATCGAAAATGCCAGCAACATCGTCAGTGCGACCGCCGCGAACCAGCCGAACAACTGGCGCCTGAAACCGGCGACCTGTGCATTGAATGAATCGAGGCTTTCCGCAACCTTGAAGACGTAGGACTGCAGCGTACCGTCATCAAATTCCCACTCGACGGCCAGGCTGAGAGTCAGCAACGGTGTGCCGTCCTCGAGGCTCTCGCGCGCGAACAAATGATTGCCGAGTTCGGGGGCCACGCCACTCGGGATCTCGAGCCCAAGTGCCGAGCGCGATCGCCATAACACCGCATTGTCGGCGTCGAGCAGCTCAGCGTACAAGCCCGAGCCGATGTTCTCGAACCTGGGCTCGCGCAAACGCGCCGGCAACATCAGGTTACCGCCATCATCGGGTTCGGCGGCGGCAAGCAGGGCCACGAGGTGTCCATCGAGAATATCGCGGCGCGCCTGTTCGCCCGCTTCGCTGAACGCAGTGTCGAGGACGGCGATGGTCGCACCGAAAAAAAGCAGCAGCAATACACTGACGGACACCAGTAGTCGGCTGCTGAGAGAACGCATGAGCCGCGTCAGCCTGACTGATTTCGCTCCAGCGCGAAGCGGTAGCCGCGACCCCGTAGCGTTTCGATGGGCTTGATCGTGTTTTCGGGATCCATTTTCTTGCGCAGACGACCGATGAACACTTCGATCACGTTGCTGTCCCGTTCAAAGTCCTGGTCGTAAAGTCGGTCCGTCAACTCGGCTTTGGAAATCACCTGGCCGGCGCGCACCATCAGGTATTCGATGATCTTGTACTCGAAACTCGTCAGGTCGATCGCGCCTTCGTTGACCGTGAGTTCCTGGCGGGACATGTCGAGCGATACCGGGCCCGCGGTCAGCACCGATGAAGCCCAACCGCCGCTGCGACGCAAGAGCGCGTTTACACGGGCACTGACTTCCTCGAAATGGAACGGTTTGACGACATAGTCGTCGGCGCCGGCACTGAGGCCATCTACCTTGTCTTCCCAACGATCGCGCGCCGTGAGAATCAGGATCGGGTAGCTTTTGCCCTTCTCACGTACCTGGCGAATAATCTCCAGACCGGACACTTCGGGGAGTCCCAAGTCGATGATCGCGAGGTCAACCGGGTACTCGAGCGCAAAGTACAACCCTTCCTTGCCATCGGCCGCCTGCTCCACCGCGAACCCGGATTCGCCGAGCTTGCGCGCCAGAGATTCGAGCAACGTCGCGTCGTCTTCTATTACCAGCAGTCGCATGTTCCCGGTTCCTGAAGCGGAGTTAGCGGCGTCGGCCATTGACTCTGTGAGTCTTGACCTTGCCATCCTTGGTGAGAACTTTGATGTAATGCACTTCGCGGCCACCCTGGACCCTGGTCTCGGCGCTGACAACGCGGCCGTTGGTCTTTCTGCGCACAGACTCAATGGCCTGCGACAATGTCATGCCACCTTGCTGGGCAACGCTGTAACTTTGCTCTCCCTGGTATTGCACATGCAGTTCTTTCAGGGACTGTTCGATATCAAACGCGTCTGACCGGGTCGGCAAGAAAACCAACCCGGCCAGGAGCAAAAATGTCAGGGCAAAACGCATGGGCCAAGTGTGGTACGACGGCCGATTGATTGCAATGAAACGCGTCACATCGTACCTCGGATTCAGCCGGCCGGCCTTACGTCAACACGCACGCGAATCTTGCGGCCGGGGTCGTACGGCATCTCAGTCACGTATTTCTGGCCATGGTAACGGTAGGTCACACGGTAGCCATCGATACGCTTTTCCTGGCGCGCCTGGTAGCGCGTCTCACAGCGCTCGACCGGCCGTGCGATGCGCTCGACATCATGGCCGTCGTAGCGCTGACGATTTGCGTCACTGCCGACGGCAGCACCGATCAGCGTGCCGGCTACTGTCGCCGCATCGTTGCCACGACCGCTGCCGAACTGGTGGCCGATTACGCCCCCGATGATCGCGCCCATCAGCGTGCTGCCGCCGCGATTACGTGCCCGGCGATCTACCGTGTAGTACTGCATTTCTTCCCAGCA
>CAMYIS010000260.1 GCA_947258485.1 uncultured Woeseiaceae bacterium | reverse complement strand
GCAACCAAAGCCGAATTCTCGCGTTTCGACTCGGCGGTGAGCAGTCGCTGCCCGCGCGCGAAGCCGTCGCGCTTGCGGCCATTCCCGAACCACCCGCGAATAACGCGAGCGCAGCGCAGATCGCGGCTGGCAAGGATATTTACTATGAGCGCTGCATGATGTGTCACGGCGAAAGCGTCGCCAGCGGCGGCGTGCTGCCGGACTTGCGTCGCCTGACGCCCGAGAAGCATGCTATATGGGATACGATCGTACTCGGCGGTGCCTTGCGCGACATCGGCATGCCGGCATTTGGCCAGATTCTATCGAAAGAAGACAGTGATGCCGTGCACGCGTTCGTCATCGAACGTGCACGTCGCGCTTACAACAGGCAGCAACAATAAAAATCCAGGGAGAAGAAAATGAAAAAAATATTATGTGTAGCGCTTTTCATGTTTCCGCTGAGCGCATTGGCGGATCACATCGATGTTATCGAGGGCCAGTTGAAGGAGGGCTGCACGATCCAGCAATACATGGCAATCGTCAATGACTTCAACGAGAAATGGGCTAAGAACCAGGATTATAAAGCCGAGGTGCTGTTTCCCGTTTACAGCAACAACCTTAAATCGATTTATTGGCTCGGGCGATCGGCCAATAATGCCGCTTTTGGTGCCGCTTTCGATCAATGGAACAAAGACCTGACGAATCCGGATTCCATGGCGTCGAAACTGTCGGCACGTTTCGCCGAGTGCAGTGACAATATTGGCCGACGCAGCTATATGACGTACTGATAGTCGAAGATCAAAGGGGACATTCTGTTGTTGTCGAAAAAGCGCAGAATGTCCCCGTCTGCCTATGTCCCGAAGGCGATTCGCCGCCAGCCGTCGTCGGTCCGCCTGATTTCATAGGCGGGCCAGTATTGGTTATCGAGCTTAAGTGTGATTACCTCAGCAGTACCGTTCCATGTCACTGTTTTCAGCCGCACCGACTCGCGGTGCCTGATGCCTTTTACGGCATCGATGAACGCCTGCAAATCCGGCGTCGGCGTTTCGTTAACCTCGACGACCCTGCGGCCGGCCCAGAGACCGTAGCGGGTCGACGGTGAGCCATAGCTGAAGTAGGCCACGTACACACCGTCCGTGTCGACGCCACGCTGCGCCGCCATGGCACGGTGCGGATTCTGTAACAAGGCTCCCGCCCAGGAAATCGCCCGGTCGATTCCAAGGCCATCGAGCGCGGCCGTTTGCACAGTAATTTCATGCACCGTGTCGTTGCGCCAGACGGTGACCAGGACTTCAGGTTTTTGCACGGCTTTTTCGAGCGCCCGGTACGAGGTGACGACCTTGCCATCAATGGCCAGAACCATGTCGCCGTTCTTGAGCAGCTTTGCGGCAGGCGTGCCGGCAACCAGCCGAGTGATACTCAACGCCCGCCTGCGCACCGGGTTGTTTTCTTCCAGCCGGGCCACCCACTCTTCGTCGACACCCATCTTGCGGGCCGCAAACAGCGGCGCGTATACAAACTCCGCTTCGAGCGAATAGAACGGCCTGCCTTCCCTGACCGTTTCAACGAAAGCCTTGACCACCTCGCTGCCGACACCGCGATTGAACTGCGCCGTATCCCCGCCTGACTGCAACATGAAGCTCGACCAGGTCGCCGCAACGCGCCCTTTCTTGTCGACGAGTACGCCGTCCACGTCGTTCGGCGCGTTGACGAGCGAGATGCCCTCAATATTCGAGTCCCTGAATCGCAACGTCCGCGACAGCGGCAATAACAGCGGATCGACAGATGACACGGTGCTTTTCTGGTGGACCAGCTGGTGATCGGCCTTGATACCCACGACCCAGACATCGTCCCCCGGCTTCAGCGTCGATGTATTGAATGTCGCCTCCTTGACGGGTGTCGTGCCGATACTTTTCGGGTCATACGACACAATCGCGAAATTATGCAGCGGGTGCAGTTGCTCGATCTTTCCCTTGACCTCGAGCGATCCGGCAAAAGTCACGGTAACGTCGCCGATGGCGATCGGCACGGTATTGCGGTCGACGAGGACATAGCCGCGTTCCTTATCGACGATGAGACCGGTACCGTAATAATGACGCTCGGATACGCCCGAGAGCGTGTACGGCAAATCGAAGGTTACAATGACCAGTGATGGTGCTATTGCCCTGACAATGGGGTCGTTGTATTTAGTCAGGCGAGTGCTGCTAACCTCGACCGGCAGAGGTGCGGGCCCGTCCGCGAGATCGCGGCACGGCCAGAATCCCAGGGCATCGTCCCGCTTGCAACGGCGCGTTGGGAACCAGGTACGATCCATTTCCAGCAGGCGAACAATCGAGTTTTGCGGGTTTTCCATCGTAATGTAGCGCACGCGCGCACGTTCGCCGTCGGCAAGCCCGTCAAGCACCGCCTCGAATTCATCGAGATTGCGAACGTCTTTCCCGTCTACTTCAACGATGACCGCGCCACGTGGAATGGCCGCTTTCGATAACAGGTAGCCGGGATTGGCCACATACACGCCCTCGGCCGCACGATTGTAATGACGCGCCTGCTGGTACGACAGCCTGTTCACAATCGCGTCGCCGAATTCAAGATACTCATCAGGTGTTATCGCGTGCAGATCGTCGACGAGCACTTTCGTGACGACCCGCTTGCCACCACGCTCGAGCTCGATATCGATTTCCTGAGCAACGTGACTGTCGAGGATGGCTTCCAGCGGCACAAACTTCGTTATGAGTTCGCCGTTGATGCGGATCAGTATGTCACCCGGCGCGAGTTCGCCCGCGGCTGGCGAATCCGGAATGACCTGATCGACGACCAGCATGCCGGTTTGTTCCGGAAACGAGGAACGAGCAATTCGCTCCGACTCTGCGGTCAGGCCAAGCCGCCGCAGCTCATCGTAGGCCTTGCTCTGGAAAGTGGTCTGCAGCGTGCCACGCGAAACGGGCGAGCCGCCCTGTAGTTCTTTCAACGCGCGGTCGATTCTGTCGAGCGGCAGGAAGAAGCTGCTGGCAGCCGAGCTGTTGGCGCCGGCATTCAATGCCACAACCCGACCGTCAATGTTGACGACCGGCGAACCCGACGAACCGCCCGAGGTGCCGGAGGCGGCCTGCAGGTAAAACGTGTTGAAGTCGTTGTACTTGCCACGACCGTATTCCGGTGCTTTGCGATCCAGGCGCGCGATTGTGCCGGCGAGTATCGAGAGCTGCTCTCCGGCGTCGTTTCCAATGACGCGAATCTCCTTGCCGATTCCGGCTCCTTTCGGATCCAGCGGCAGCTCCACGGGCTTTATGTAACGCAGCTCTGCGGGGTCATAACGAAAAAATCCGAAATCGTGCACAGGGTCCCGGTATACCGGCGTGAGGCGCACTTCCTCATTATTGCGGAACACGCCTTCGGCGATGACTGGTCCGGGCGTCACGACATGCCGGTTGGTGAGAATCAGACCGCGCTCGGCATCAACGACGAACCCTGTCGCCTGGCTGGAGCTGTTCCACTCGGTATCAAAGGCGCGAGTGCTGTCAATCCGTATGGACACTACGCCGGAGGAGATGCGCTCGAGGGTCTCGGTCCATGCCGAGTCTTCCGCGGCGCTCACTGTAACGCTAAGCAACAGTGCAGCGACTGCCGCCAGGTACTTGCCAAAATTCATAAATATCCTGGTCAGTTGCCGGGCCGAATGCCCGCTTGTCCTTACTCTCGACTGCCTGCGGCCAGAGCGGTTCCCTATTTGAGCAAAATCGGTCGCACGATGCGAACTGGATCAATCAGGGCGATAGGCAAGGTCGAGTTGGCGCGCGGCTTTCACGTCATCGAGTCGGCGCACCGGCATCTTGTAAGGGGCTTCCTTATAGTCCACTCCGTCCTCTTTCGCCGCGCGCACGATGTCGATCATCGCGGCAATGAATCCATCCAGCGTTTCCTTGCTTTCAGTCTCCGTTGGCTCGATCAGCAGGCACTCCGGAACCAGCAGCGGAAAATACGTGGTTGGCGCATGATAATTCCGATCCAGCAAAGCCTTCGCAACATCCATGGCCGTCAGTTGCACGGATTTTGCTTCGTGTTTGAGCGTCACGATGAATTCGTGACTCGCGCGACGACCGGGATAGGCAAGCTCGAATCCTGCATCACGCAAACGTGCCATCAGGTAGTTGGCGTTCAGCGTAGCGTACTCCGCGATGCGTTCCATGCCGGCCCGGCCGATCATGCGCATGTAGACATAGGCTCGCAGCAGGACACCGGCATTGCCCATAAAACCGGAAAGACGGCCGATGCTTTGCGGCAGGTCTTTCTCCGTAAGCCAGTCGTAAACGGTTTCCCCGTCGACTTCGGATTTGCCAACGACGGGTATCGGCATGAACGGCAGCAGGCGCTTGTTTACGCCCACGGCACCGGAACCCGGGCCGCCACCGCCATGCGGTGTCGAAAAGGTCTTGTGCAGGTTCATATGGATGACATCGAAGTCCATGTCGCCCGGGCGAACTTTGCCGAGGATTGCGTTGAGGTTGGCACCGTCGTAATAGAGTAGTCCGCCGGCATCGTGGACCATGTCGGCCACGTCCTTGATATGCCGTTCGAAGACACCGAGGGTTGACGGGTTCGTGAGCATGATGCCGGCCGTCCTGGGACCGAGAACGGCCTTGAGCGCGGCAATTTCGATATCGCCATCGGGTCCCGTCGGGATTTCCTTCACGATGCAGCCACACATGTTCGCGGTAGCCGGGTTGGTGCCGTGGGCAGCATCGGGAACGATAATCTCGTTTCTGTCGTGGTCGCCGCGAGCTTCATGATAGGCCTTGATCATCGCGACACCGGCGAGTTCGCCTTGTGCGCCGGCCATTGGCGTCAGCGATACGCCCTTCATTCCTGTTACTTCCTTGAGCATCTCCTGCAATTCGTACATACAGGTCAGAAACCCCTGCCCGTGGCTGACCGGCCCGAGGGGATGGCGGCCCGCGAACTCGGGCAGCAACGCCAGCGAGTTGCAGGCGCGCGGATTGTATTTCATCGTGCACGAACCAAGCGGGTAAAACTGCGTATCGATCGAGAAGTTCTTTTGCGACAAGCGCGTAAAGTGCCGCACGACCTGCAGCTCCGAGGCTTCCGGCAGACGCGGTTTGTCGCCACGCAGGAACTGCGTCGGAATAGCCGGCGTCGCGGTTTCGGATGGAGCCTGCGCAAAAGCCCGGCGGCCCGAGCGGGATTTTTCGAAAATAAGCTTACTCATCGATTTCAATTCCCAGCGCACGGAATGCGGCGCCATAATCCGGTTCGGTTGTAATATCTTCAATCAATTCGCTGTGCACGACCGTGTTGTTCTCATCCAGCACGACAACGGCACGCGAGAACATGCCGGCCAGCGGGCCATCGATGATCATGACGCCATAATTTTCGCCGAAGCCGGCGTGACGAATGGCAGACAGGCCAATTACTTTCTTGAGATCGTGTTCTTTCTGAAATCTCTTGTGAGCGAACGGCAGATCGTAGGAAACCATGAGTAGTATGAGATCATCCCGATCGCCGGCATAGCGCTCGAACTTGACGACCGATTCTGCACAGACCGCGGTATCGATGCTGACGAAGATGTTCATGATTTTTCGCTTGCCCATCCAGTTCGCAAGCGACACGTTTTGCAGGTTTGTATTGACCAGCGAAACGTCAGGTGCCCGGCTACCTACCGCCGGCAAGTCGCCGTAGGTACGGTATGACGCATGTTCAAACTGGATCTTTGCCACTATCGTTTCTCCGACCGCTTCAGGCCATCGCGTCGGCAAGCGCCGAGATACAGGCGTCGATATCCGCCGCCGATTTTGTTTCCGTAGCGCATACCAACAGTGCGTCGGTGCCTGCGAAACCTGTCAGATCAAAACCGCCGAGAATGCCCCGCTCAGCCAGCGCGGCAAGCACCGGCGCCACGGGCCGATCCAGCTTCAGCGCCACCTCGTGAAAATACGGTCCTTCGTACAAGCGCTGCACGCCTTTGATGGCGGTGAGACCTTCGACCAGCCTTGTCGTGTTGGCGTGCGAGCGCCGCGCGACGGCCGCAATGCCGTCAAGACCCAGCAAGGACATGTAGATCGTAGCAGCTGTGACCATAAGGCCCTGGTTCGTGCAGATGTTCGATGTCGCCTTCGTGCGCCGGATATGTTGCTCGCGCGCCTGCAAGGTCAGGGCGAAACCCGTATTGCCGTCGAGGTCAGTCGTGCGGCCTACGATGCGTCCAGGCATCTGGCGCACGTGCATCTGCTTGCAGGTCATGAAACCGAAGTAAGGTCCGCCCGACGATATCGGCACACCCAGCGGCTGCCCTTCACCAATCGCGATGTCAGCCCCCTGCTCACCCCAGTGACCGGGTGCTTTCAGCAGCGCCAAAGAGACGGGATTGACGACCCCGATGACGATCGCACCCTGTGCATGCGCCCAGTCGGACAGTCGATCGACGTCTTCAAGCGTGCCCGGAAA
>CAMYIS010000259.1 GCA_947258485.1 uncultured Woeseiaceae bacterium | reverse complement strand
CCGACAACCGCCACGGTTGATCATGTCGATAGTTACCACGGCGTTGACGTTGCCGATCCCTACCGATGGCTCGAAGACGACGTGCGCGAAAGCGATGATGTCGATAATTGGGTTACACAACAGAACGAAATTACGTTCGCTTATCTCGAGTCAATTCCGGAACGCACCACCATCGAGAAACGCCTCAAGGAGCTATGGGACTACGAGCGTTACGGCATGCCGGTTAAAGAGGGCGGTCGTTATTACTACAGTTACAACGATGGCCTGCAGAATCAGGACGTTATTTACGTGCAGCCGAGCCTCGATACCGAAGCGAGATTGCTCATTGACCCGAATACCTGGTCAGACGATGGCACCGTCGCCTTGGCGTCTTTTGCCCCGAGTCCCGACGGCAAACACCTGGCGTACCTGGTTCAGGACGGCGGGTCGGACTGGCGCAAGGCCCGCATTATCGAGGTCGAGAGTCGCACGGTCCTCGACGATGAGCTCGACTGGCTGAAGTTCACGGGGCTGTCCTGGGCTAAAGACGGCTCGGGTTTCTATTACAGCCGATATCCCGCAACGAGCGAGGAAGACAAGTTCCAGTCGCTGAACCTGGACCAGGCCGTCTATTTTCACACGCTGGGCACTTCCCAGGCTGAGGACGCACTCGTCTACACGCGTCCGGACAATCCGGAGTGGGGTTATTCTGCGTCGGTCACCGATGACGGCGCTCATCTTGTAATCACGGTGTGGAAAGGTACCGATAACCGGTATCAGATCGTCTACAAGGATCTTACCGATCCCAATGCACAAGCGGAGATGCTGATCGAGGGCTTCGATCATGATTTTACGCTAATCGGTAATGTCGGTAATGAGCTGTTTTTTCGCACCAACAAAGACGCGCCGCGTAATCGCCTGATCGCGATCGATGTGGACGCGCCAGAGCCTGAAAACTGGCGCGAGATCATTGGACAAGCGACTGACGTCCTCGACGGTGTCAGCCTGGTTGGCGGCAGGATCGTCGCGGACTACATGCAGGACGCACAGACTGTTGTACGGGTATTCGACCTCGATGGAAATCCGACCGGTGTAGTCGACCTTCCCGGCATCGGCACAGCCGCGGGTTTCAACGGCAAGATTGACGATCCGGAGACCTTCTTCGTTTATACAAGCTTCAACACGCCCACCACGGTTAATCGACTCGACATCGAGACCGGCAAAGTGACGGTTTTTCGCAAACCCGAAGTTGCCTTCGACAGTGATGACTACGTTGTCAAACAGGTTTTTTATGAATCGAAAGACGGCACACGCGTGCCGATGTTCATCTCCCATCACAAAGACGTCGTCCCGGACGGCAAGACGCCGGCGATGCTCTACGGATATGGCGGCTTCAATATCTCGCTGACGCCGACTTTTTCGATTACGCGCCTCGCGTGGATGGAAATGGGCGGAATCTACGCCGTCGCCAATCTTCGCGGCGGTGGCGAATACGGCGAAGAATGGCACAAGGCTGGCACGAAGTTGAAGAAGCAAAATGTATTCGACGATTTCATTGCAGCCGCCGAGTACCTGATTGCCGAAAACTATACGAACGCATCGAAACTCGCGATCTTTGGCGGCAGTAATGGCGGCCTGCTGGTCGGTGCCGTGACCAATCAGCGGCCCGACCTGTTTGCTGCCGCTATCCCCGCGGTCGGTGTGATGGACATGCTTCGATTTCACCAGTTCACTGCGGGTCGGTTCTGGGTCGATGATTACGGATCGGCAGACGATCCCGAGGAATTCAACGCCCTGTATGCCTATTCCCCGTATCACAACCTCAAGGAGAACGTGGAATACCCGGCGGTCCTGGTAACCACGGCCGACACGGACGATCGCGTTGTGCCCGGACACAGTTTCAAATACGCGGCAGCGCTGCAGAAGGCACAGGGCGGCAGCGCCCCGGTACTCATTCGTATCGAAACACGAGCCGGTCACGGCGCCGGCGTGCCGACCGATAAAGTTGTCAAGGCCTATGCTGATCGCTGGGCATTTCTGGTCAGAAACCTCGGCATGAACTTGCCGGAAGGTTATGGCGATTAGGGTTGGCGCGATTCGAATGATGCTTTTGTACGCCTCTCGCGGAGCGCTGGTTTGCGTTCAGCCGCGGGAAGACCAACTACGGTATGATTTCGCCGAATTCGGCCGCACTTGAACAAAGGAACTCACGCATGCGCGTAACCACCGTCGTATTATCATTTGCCTTGGTCACCGCCATTTACGGCTGCGGGGAGTCAAAGGAAAAAGCCATGCCGACGGCACCAACAGAAACGGCGACGATTGCCGTTCCCGCCGACATCGGCAAGACGGCCGATGCGCTGTTCGCAGCGATCCCGGCCGCGGACGCCGACAGCGATGAAGGCAACGTATTGCTGTCCGAGTACTCCGGTCCCTACGGCGGGGTGCCGCATTTCGATGCCATGAACGTCGCCGGTGTCAAATCCGCACTTGAAGCCGGCATGACGCGAAATCTCGCCGAAGTCGATGCGATTGCGACTAACCCGGAACCACCCAATTTCGCCAACACGATAATCGCGTTTGAACGCGCCGGCGAGGACCTGGACCGCGTCTATAGCTATTGGGGCATCTGGAGATCCAATATGTCGACGCCGGAGTTCCGCGATATCCAGCAGGCAATGGCGCCGGTGCTTTCGGAATTTCGTTCGAAGATCAAACAGAACGACGCCCTTTTCCAGCGCATCAAGAGCGTGTACGAAAGCGATGAGAGCAAGTTGCTGCCGCCGCATGAACAGCGGCTCATCTGGCTTATATATGACGACTTTGCGAGCGACGGGGCGACGCTGCAGGGTGAAGCAAAACAGCGTTATGCGGCAATCGATAAGCGGCTCGCCGAGCTTTATACCCGGTTTGCAAACAATGTTCTCGCCGACGAGGAAGGCTACGCAACCTACGTCAACGCAAAACAGCTTGGCGGTTTGCCCGAATCGTTTGTCGCTGCTGCCAAAGCGGCGGCCGAGGAGCGCGGGCAGAAGGACAAATACGCGATCACGAATACGCGTTCGTCGATGGACCCGTTCCTGACTTTCTCCGACGAGCGCAAGCTTCGCGAAAAGGTCTGGCGCACCTATTACAGTCGCGGCGACAATGGCGATGAGCACGACAACAACGCGATCATCGCTGAAATCGTCAAGCTGCGCGACGAACGCGTCGCGCTGCTCGGCTATGACAATTATGCGGCTTGGCGTTTGCAGAATCGCATGGCAAAAACGCCGGCGCGCGCGCTGGCGCTGATGGAAGCTGTCTGGCCCGCCGCCGTAGGCCGGGTGCGCGAGGAAGTCGCGGACATGCAGAAAATTGCCGACGCGGAAGGCGCCGGCATTGCGATCGAGGCGTGGGACTACCGCTATTACATGGAGAAGTTGCGCAAGGCCCTTTATGCGCTCGATTCGGACGAAGTGAAGCAGTATCTCCAGCTGGATAAACTGCGCGAGGCAATGTTCTTTGTCGCGGGCGAACTTTTCGAGTTCGAATTCACTCCGGTCGCCGAAGGCTCGGTACACGTATGGCATCCGGATGTAAAGGTATGGGAAGTCACGGACAAGACCTCGGGCGAGCATGTCGGCCTCTGGTACCTTGATCCATTCGCACGGCAGGGCAAGCGATCGGGCGCCTGGGCAACCGGTTATCGAAGCTACGAGACCTATAACGGCAAGCAGACGCCGCTTGTTTCCAATAACTCCAATTTCGTGAAGGGCGAGGAAGGCAAGCCCGTGCTCGTATCGTGGGACGATGCCACGACGTTCTTCCATGAATTCGGACACGCGCTGCACGGCCTGTCGTCCAACGTGGCTTACCCGAGGCTTAACATCGGCGTGCGGGACTACACCGAATTCCAGTCGCAGTTACTTGAGCGCTGGCTGATGACCGACGAAGTCATCGATAACTACCTGGTGCATTACAAAACGGGTGAACCGATGCCGGCCGAGCTCGTGCAGAAGATCAAGGATGCCGCGACCTTCATGCAGGGATTTGGCACGACGGAGTATCTTGCGTCTGCGCTGGTCGACCTGCGCTACCACACGACTGATCCTCAAGGGCTCGACCCGGACGCTTTCGAAAAAGCGACGCTTGCAGACCTTGGCATGCCGAAAGAAATCGTCATGCGCCACCGCAGCCCCCACTTCGGCCACATTTTCTCGGGTGAGGGCTATTCGGCCGGATACTACGGCTACATGTGGGCCGATGTGCTGACAGCCGACGCCGCCGAAGCTTTCAAAGAGGCGCCCGGTGGTTTCTATGACAAAGATCTCGCTAAACGACTCGTCGATAATCTTTTTTCCGTTCGCAATGCCATCGACCCGGCGGACGCGTATCGCGCTTTCCGGGGTCGCGATGCCGAGATCGGTGCCCTGATGCGCGATCGCGGGTTTTCGGAAACGTCGAAAAAATAGAGAAGCTCAATGACCCTGGCATCGGCAACCGTATTATTGTTCCTGGTCATCGATCCGTTTGGCAACGTTCCGTTTTTTGTTTCCGCACTGAAACAGGTCGATCCGGCGCGACGCAGACGCGTAGTCGTACGCGAACTTCTTATTGCGTACGCCGTGATGGTCGTATTCCTGTTCTTCGGGCAGCCGCTGTTGAAGGTCCTCGGCATTTCCGGACCGGCATTGACAATCGCCGGCGGCGTCATTCTCTTTCTGATCGCGCTACGAATGGTCTTTCCCATGCGCGGACGGAGTTCCCAGGAAGAAATTGAAGGCGAGCCATTCATCGTACCGCTCGCGATTCCCTACGTGGCCGGACCGTCGGTGCTGGCTGTGGAGCTGCTGTTGATGAGCGACGAGCCGACCCGATGGCCCGTCTGGCTGGTCGCAATTTCGATCGCGTGGGCGGCGACCGCCGTCATCGTCCTGTTCGGAAGCCAGGTCGCGGAGCGCCTGGGTTCGCGGGGTCTCATCGCGATCGAGCGCCTCATGGGCATGATACTTGTAGCCATCGCCATCCAGATGTTCCTGACCGGCGCGGATACGTATTTTGGCCGCGGCTAGGGGAATACCGGAAGATTGCGAGTAACTGGGGTCGAACCGCGGTTTTAGAGCCGGGGTTTTCAAAAACCTCGGTTCGACCCCAGTTAATCAAAACCTCGGTTCGACCCCAATTAATCGAGGTGGAAGGATTCGGGTAGCAGCTCGGCAACCGAGTATTCCCGCCATTCCTTGCTGTCGTCGATAACGATAATAACCGTGTTCTTGTCGGCGAATTCGTTGATGCGCTGGCGGCATCCGCCGCAGGGCGTGCAGGGCCCGATCTCGGAGTAACCGCCCGCGACGGCGATTCGAACGATGCGTTTGCCACCTTCCTGTACCATCGCGGCGATCGCGGCCGCCTCCGCGCAGTTGCCGAGATTATAAGCGGCATTCTCGACATTGCAGCCGACGTGCAGGCGACCCTGATCGTCAACAATAGCGGCCCCAACGTTGTAGTTCGAATAGCGGCTGTAAGCGTTCTTGCGGGCCTCCCTGGCCGCATTGATCAGATCGTCGTTCCGTATGGCCATCTTATTTTGTCTTCCGCATCGGGTTATTCGGATGAGTCGTCCAGTCGGCCTTTTCCATCGAGATCGGCTCTCCGGTTCTCGGGTCGCTGCCCTCGGTCAGCTGATGCATCGAAATGCAGCCGTCGACGGGACACACGCTGACGCACAGGTTACAGCCAACGCATTCGGAATCGATTACTTCGAAGCGCCGTTCGCCGTTGACCGTATGCGTGATTGCCTGGTGCGAGGTGTCCTCGCAAACGACGTGGCAGCGACCGCACTGGATGCACAGGTCCTGGTCAATCACGGCCTTCTCTACGTAATTCAGGTTCAGGTACTGCCAGTCGGTGACGCTGGGCACGGCTTTGCCGATCAGTTTGTCGAGGGTCAGCTGCTTGTCATCGAGGAAACGGCTCAGGCCGTCAACGAGGTCGTCGATGATCTTGAATCCATACACCATCGCGGCCGTGCATACCTGCACATTGCTGGCGCCGAGGGCCAGGAAATCGACGGCGTCGCGCCAGTCCGTGATGCCGCCAATGCCCGAGATGGGAAGCGATCGGGTCTCTTTCGTGCGCGCAATTTCAGCGACCATGTTCAAAGCGATCGGTTTAACTGCTTCGCCGCAGTAGCCGCCGTGGGTGCCCATGCCATCGGTCGTCGGGTACATCCATCTGAATGTACTCGGGTACCTGGCCGACGGCCGCACCCATGCCACGTTCGGACATGCCGTGCGGGCAACCGAAATTGAGTTCGAACGCATCGATGCCAGTTTCTTCGATCATGGGCAGGTACTTCGCCCAGGTCGCTTCGTTCATCGGCAGCATGACGGATGCAACCAAAGCGCGATCCGGCCAGTCTTTCTTGATTCGCCGCATCTCGTCGAGGTTGGTCTGCAGCGGCCGGTCGGTTATCAGCTCGATGTTATTGAAACCGATGACGCGCCGCTCGTTGCTGTGGATCGCGCCGTAGCGTGGGCCACTGACATTGACGATGTGCGGGTCTTCACCCAGCGTCTTCCAGACGGCACCTCCCCAGCCGGCTTCGAACGCACGATTGACGTTGTAAGCTTTGTCGGTCGGCGGCGCCGAAGCGAGCCAGAACGGGTTCGGTGAGGAGATGCCCAGGAAGGTCGTCTTTAGGTCGGCCATGTCTATTCTCCCCTCAGCCTGCGGTCGATATCGATGGCCGCGACCTTGCCGTGCTGGACGGCCGTAACGGTGAGGTCATCGCCGCCGGCAACGCAGTCACCGCCTGCCCAGACATCACGAAGCGTGGTCCTGCCGGCCTCGTTGACGACGATACGATCGTGTCGAAATTCGAGTCCGGGAGTATTGCCGAGCACGCCCACGTCGAGTATTTGACCAATGGCCTTGAACACCGTATCCGCGGTCAGCTCGAAGCCATCGCCTTGCGATGACAGACGGCCGTCGCCGTCGAGCGCCGTCCGCTCAAAGCGGATGGTCGTAACATGGTCGTCGCCGAGCAGCTCGACCGGCTTCGCCCAGTGATGAATCGTGACACCATTGGTTTGAGCCAGGTCCTGTTCGTACCGGCTGGCACCCATCTGCTCAGGCCCGCGGCGGTAGACGAGGTCGACGACCTCGGCGCCCAGGCGTTTGCTTTGCACGGCAATATCGATGGCCGTCATGCCGCCGCCGATCACCACAACCCGGCGTCCGACGGGCAGCTTGCCGAGGTC
>CAMYIS010000258.1 GCA_947258485.1 uncultured Woeseiaceae bacterium | reverse complement strand
CCACCAAAAAATGGGGTGGACGATGGGACTCGAACCCACGACGACCGGGATCACAACCCGGGGCTCTACCAACTGAGCTACGCCCACCACAGTACTTTCAATTTTACTTACATTTCACCAAATGGACGCAACTGCGTCGAAATGGCGCGCCCGGCAGGACTCGAACCTGCAACATCCTGCTTAGAAGGCAGGTGCTCTATCCGGTTGAGCTACGGGCGCGTCTACGAAGACCGTCCTGCCGAAGCCAGAACCTGGTCGGGGCAGAGGGATTTGAACCCCCGACCCTCTGCTCCCAAAGCAGATGCGCTACCAGACTGCGCCATGCCCCGATACCAGAGTTTCCGCCGCACGCGACCTGGCCGGGGCCAGATCTCACGCGGGCTGCGATAATACGGGCGCAGGCCAAGCCAAGCAAGGACTTATGGCGCCCTGGCCGGCAGCATGGCCGCCCACCGCGGGCTCTGGTATCTTGCCGCCTTCGGCTTCATCGACACACCCGGACGGACCATGAAAAGAACCCTGATCATGCTGCTGCTCGCGCTGAGCACGAGCCTGGTATTCGCGGCAGACAAGGTACCCGCGCATCCACACATCGAGATAGTGACCTCGCTCGGGTCCATCAAGCTGGAGCTCGATGGCAAACAGGCGCCTATCACCGTGGCTCATATTCTGAAACTCGTCGACAGCGGCTTCTATGACGGCACGATTTTTCACCGCGTGATTCCGGGGTTCATGGCCCAGGGCGGAGGTTATACGCCGGGACTCAAGCTCAAGGAAAAGGGTGAGACCATTGTCAACGAATCCGGCAATGGCATGACCAATCTCCGCGGCACAGTTGCAATGGCGCGCACGGGCGACCCCCATTCCGCCAACTCGCAGTTTTTCATCAATGTTGCCGACAACGAGCGCCTCGACCCGACGAAAGACCCGTACAACGGGCGCTGGGGCTATACGGTCTTTGGCTTCGTTATCGAAGGCATGGATGTTGTCGATGCAATCGTTAGTTCGAGAACCGGGCCGGCGGGCGAATTCTCCAGAGACGTTCCCATCGTGCCGATCATCATCAAGACAGTCTCTCGCGTTAGCTACGAGTGATCCGAAGTACCGTGACCACGCTGTTCATTTCCGACCTGCACCTGGACGAAAAAAATCCCGAGATCGGCGAGCAGTTTCTCCGCTTTCTCGAGGGTGAGGCTGCGGACGCTGATGCGCTCTATATCCTCGGGGACCTGTTCGAGTCCTGGGTCGGCGACGATGATCCCAATCCACATTACGCGATCATGAAAAGCGCATTGCGCGCGCTCGTCGACTCCGGCGTTCCTGTGTTTTTCATGCACGGCAATCGGGATTTCATGATCAGCGACCAGTTCGCAGAAGAAACCGGTGTGACCTTGCTCAGTGACCCCACACCGATAGAACTGCATGGAGAAAAAGTGCTGTTAAGCCACGGCGATGCGCTGTGCATTGACGATAAACAGTATCAGCAGGTACGTCTTATGACGCGAAATCCTGACTGGCAGGCCATGATGCGTGCCAAACCGCTGCAAGAGCGTATTGCGTTTGCCGAGTCCGCCAGGCAGCAGAGCAAGGAATACAGCGATTCGGTGGGCGAAGACATCATGGATGTGAATCAGGATGCGGTCGTGGGTACGTTTCGCACCCGCGGTGTCGATATTCTGTTGCATGGCCATACGCACCGCCCTGCCATTCACGACGTGCAACTCGAAGACAGGGTGGCAAGACGCATCGTGCTCGGCGACTGGTACGAACAGGGCAGTGTCGTGCGATGGGATGAAAAAGGGCCGCGCCTGGAGGCACTGCCGCGCTAGGATTGGGTCGCGCGCTGCGCGCGCTCCTGCAGGGCTATTGCAAAGGGCGACCCGAATGAAAGCGGAAGTCGGGGTCCGGTTCGGACACCAGCGCTGCCTCGATGTCCTTGAGTTCGGTGAGCCTCTCGTCGATCTCCGCGCCAGCAATGCCACACTCCGACCGGGCAAACGCAATGTAATGTTCGAAATGGCGCGCTTCCGAAGCCAGTAGTCCGCCGTAAAACTTGCCCAGTTTCTCCGGCAGCCTCGGCACAAGCATCGCGAAGCGCTCGCAAGAGCGGGCTTCAATCAACGCGCCAATAAGCAGCATGTCGAGTAACTTGTAAGGTTCCGTCGGTCGCGCCGCGTCGCGTAGCCTTCCTGCGTATCGGGACGCGCTGAGCCGTTCAAACGGTATCTCCATGTCATCCATAATCGAGCGAACCTGCTCGAAATGCCGCAACTCCTCGCGGGCCAGCCGGGACATTCGCTGCGCCAGCGCTGCGCGCTCGGGATAACGGTACAGGAAGCCAAGCGCCGTTGATGCCGCCTTCAGTTCGCAATTTGCATGGTCGAGCAGCATCTCTGGCAGGCGGCTGCACGCTTCATCCAGCCATTCGGCGGGCGTGGGTACGTCCAGAAATTGTGCGATTGCCGCGGGTACGCCACTTGCTACAGCCACTCTTCGATCTCCGCGGCGCTCTGCAGGCGATCGCCCGGCGCTTTCGCTAGCATCAGGTTTATCAACATCTGGTACTGCGAAAGTCGTGCGGGCAACAGCGGTATCGGGGCCTGGCCGTGCTGATAAATAATGCCCATCGCAGTATCGGCTTTATAGGGTTTCTCGCCAGTCAGCATCTCGTAGAAAATTACGCCCAGGCTGTAAATATCGCTGCGTTCGTCGACAGTATTACCATGACCTTGTTCGGGACTCATGTAGTACGGCGTGCCGAAAATCTCGCCTTTGTCTGTGATTTCACTTTCGAGTCGTGCACGCTTCGCCAGGCCGAAATCGATCAACGCAATCGATCCATCGCTTCGCAACATGATGTTGCCCGGCTTGAGATCGCGGTGCAGCACCCCGTGAGCGTGCACGGCCGACAACGCACTCGCAATCTGTCGCAGGTAATTGACCGCATCCTCTTCCTGGACGCCAGCATCGATCTTGCGGCGCAGGTCACCTCCATCCAGGTATTCCATCGCAATGTGAGCATGATCATCGGCCACACCAAGATCGTAGATCTTCACGACATTGGGGTGCGTAATGTCTGCGATTGTTTCGTACTCCTGCAGGAAGCGATCGAACGCTCCGATCCCGTCACCGTACAGAGTCATCTGTCGCAGCACCTTGAGTACAACCTGCAGATGTGTCGATTCGCGCTCCGCCAGGTACACGCCGGAATGCTCGGTCGCACCGAGCTTGCGGATGAAGCGATAACCCTTTATCAGCGGGTGAATACCGGTCCGCATGTCGCCAACAAACAAAGAATCCGTTGACGCGACCAGGCGCCTCGACAGCAGCACGTCACTGAGCCGGACGATTAACGCATCATGCCGTATGTTTTCGCGGTCGAAATGTGCGTCGGGAGCGAGCGCTCGAACGGCCTCGTCGTCTTTTTCCGAACCGAAATAGACAACAGCTGGAAACCTGTCTTTGCCGACGAAGCGCTTCAGTGCATCAATACCGTCACGGTCTTCGCCATGACGGCTGCCCAATAGGATCAGGTCGTTACCGGCACCCGAGAATTCGTCCGGCAGATGCCCGGCGACGGTCGGATCGTAGGCCGAGATTATGGCGTCAGGCCAGTGCGACGTAATGTGATGCATGAGCAGGCTGCGGAATTCGGCCTGTTCGTCGATGATCATCACCCTGATACTCATGCGCGCGTCGCAGTCAGGCCGGCTCGCGCACCGTGTCGCGCGCCTGCATCCCGCCTCCTACAGTGAGACGACGTTGGACGCGCGTTTCTTTCTGGTCTGACGGGATTGTTTCGCAGCATCGTTCCGGCGCGTTTCGAGCTCATGCAAATATTCTTCGGTGACGTCCCCGGTTACATATTCGCCCGAGAAACACGAGGTATCAAATTCACGGATCGCAGAATTGCCATGCCGGACCGAGCGAACCAGGCCATGCAGGTCCTGGTATATGAGCCGATCCGCGCCGATGATCTCCTGTATCTCCTCGATGGTTCGGCCATTGGCGATCAGCTCCGACGCTGCCGGCATGTCAATGCCGTAGACATTCGGATAGCGCACCGGTGGCGCCGCGGACGCAAAGTAGACCTTGTTAGCCCCGGCTTCGCGCGCCAGCTTGATGATCTGTTGTGACGTCGTGCCGCGCACAATGGAGTCATCCACGAGCAACACGTTCTTGTTGCGAAACTCGAGGCTAATCGCGTTCAGTTTGCGGCGGACCGATTGCGCGCGCTCGGCCTGGCCCGGCATGATAAACGTGCGGCCGATGTAGCGATTCTTGATGAAGCCCTCGCGGTACTTGACCCCGAGGTGATACGCAACCTGCAGTGCCGCTGTACGGCTCGTGTCCGGAATTGGAATGACAACGTCGATGTCGTGATCCGGAAATTCACGCACGATCTTGCCGGCGAGCTGCTCGCCCATGCGCAAGCGCGCTTTATAGACGGACAAATCGTCGAGGATGCTGTCGGGCCGCGCAAAATACACGTATTCAAAAATGCACGGTGTATGCCCCGTTACGCCATCGAAGTCCTGACAATGCAACACGCCGGAGTTCTCGATGAAAACACATTCGCCCGGACGCACGTCACGCAGGCGGCTGAACTGCAGTATATCGAGCGCAACACTTTCCGACGCAACCATGTAGTCCTTCTGTCCGTCAGATTCGCGCTCGCCAAGCACCAGCGGACGTATGCCGTTCGGATCGCGGAACGCTATGATTCCAAAGCCGATAATCATTGCAACGACCGCATACCCGCCTGTGCAGCGCTTGTGCACGGCGTCCACGGCACCGAATATATCGGCCGGTGTCGGACGACCGTCGACGCGTATCTGCAGCTCGTGAGCGAATACATTGAGCAACACTTCCGAATCCGAGTTCGTGCTCAAATGACGGCGATCTTCGCGAGTCAACATTTCCGCCAGTTCGTCGTGGTTCGTCAGGTTGCCGTTATGAGCCAGGCAAATGCCATACGGCGAATTCACATAGAACGGCTGCGCTTCGGATGAGCGGGAACCACCCGCTGTCGGGTAGCGCACGTGCGCAATGCCGACGTTACCTTTCAGGCGCATCATGTGACGGTGCCGGAATACATCCCGTACGAGGCCATTGCTCTTACGTTGCTTGAGGCCGTGGCTGTCGCTCCAGGTAACGATGCCGGCTGCATCCTGGCCGCGGTGCTGCATTACGGTCAACGCATTGTAGAGAGCCTGGTTGACGGGCCGTGAACTGACAATTCCAACAACGCCACACATAAATCGATCTCTCCGTGACCGTCAGGTCAGGTCGGGTTTACGAGTTCTTCCGGAACGTCTATCGGCAGGGTCTCTGCTTCCTCGTCCGGCATCAGCAATTCAAGTCCTTTCGGGGCCATGACCTTGATCCAGTCGGCGACAATCTCGAAGTGCGGGACCAGGCGCGACTTCAACCACCATGCGTCGTTATTAAACCCCGCAAATTGCCCGCCAATAATGAACACGGCCATCAACAACACCCCGCGGCCGGCACCGAACAATGAGCCCAGCAAGCGGTCCATCCCGCTTAGCACCGACAGCCGCACGAGCTTCGAGATACCCCATCCCAGCAATCCACCAATCGACAAAATAACGGCGAACACGAGTATCCGCCCAAACCACATTTGCAGCTCTTCGGAACTCAACCAGCTGTCGGAGACGTTGCCGACAGCGGGACCGAAATACAATGCCGCCCAGATTGCGATCAGCAGCGCCGCAATGGAGATCGCTTCTTTGACAAAGCCGCGGACAAATCCAACGACAATGGAGACGACTATGGCGACCGTGATGATAATGTCGATGATCGGCATCGGAGATGTCGTTTCAGTTTGGCGCGCAGCGGGAAATCGAGGAACCGGATTCTATCATGGGTGCGGGACAACCTGACCCTTGTGACCTGCCTTCGCCAGGCGCTTTGCCATCGCCTCGGCGCTATCCCGGTCCTTTTGTGGTCCGATCCGCACGCGGTGCAGCTGGCCCGAATCAGTCGCCAGCTGGCTAAGGAATGCTGCGTAGCCCTGTTTGCGCAGATCGGCCGCCAGTTTCTCGGCGTTTGCCTTGTTCGAGAAGCTGCCGAGTTGTACCGCCCACATACCGGTCGTGGACGCCGCTGGCGGTGGCTTGACCTGTGGCATCGGCGCAGATTCGACGACCTTTTGCGCCGGTTCTGGTTTCTTCTCGACGACCGGAGGCGATTTTTCCGCTTTTTGCGCTGTTGGCGGCACGGCGTCCGACGTTACCGGGTCCGGGGCCGCGGTCGTGCTACTGGTCAGTGGCACGGGTTCCGTACGATTGCGCTCCAGCACCACGGTCTGCGTCGTCTGTTCGTCCTGGCCTGGCAGCAGAACGCGCTCGGATACCATTTCGTTTTCGCCCGGTGGACCATCCAGGAAACAAGCACGACAAAAGACACGAGAATGGCTGCGCCAATGATGCGTTCTTTCAAAGCTCGTTCCATCATGATTCGGGTCGCGAGTATAGCTCAAGCTTGAGAAGCGCGGGACCCACCAGGTAGAACGATCCCGTCAGCAGTATTCTGTCATTTTCTGACGCGTTGCGTCGCGCATATGCCATCGCCTCATCGAGCGAATCACTGATTCGGCAGGGTCGTCCGCTACTATTGGCAATGCGCCGCGCAAGCTCGTCTGCTGCTATCGCGCGCGGACTGCTCGCAGTGACGGCAATCCAGTGGTCGACTTCATAATTCAACGCGGCGGCGACGCCCTCGACGTCCTTGTCATCGAGGAGCCCCATGATCGCCCATGTCTTCCCTGCACCGCGCGTCGCCGCCAGGTTTTCGGCGAGTACCGTCGCGGCCGCCGGGTTATGTGCCACATCGAGCAGCCAGTCAGCATCGGCTGCCCTGACAGCCTGCCAGCGCCCGGTCAGTGCCAGACCCGGCAATACCCCGTTGAGCAATACAGCATCCAGAGCCCTGGTCAAACCCGATGCCTCGAGCAACGCGAGCACGGCCGCCGCGTTTTGCAGCTGGAATGCGCCCTTCAGTCCCGGCAGCTCGAGTGACGCCCTTTTCACGTCCCGCCCGCTGAAGCTCCAGAGACAATCGGAGCCAGGCGCGAAATCGAAGTCCCGACCGAGCAGCAACAGCTCGGCGCCGATTGCCTCAGCGTGTCGCAGCACGGCGTTCGGCACCTCGCGAGAGCCGAATACGGTCGGCACGCCTTTTCGCATCACGCCGGCTTTCTCAAAAGCAATGGTCTCGACGTCATCGCCCAGCCAGTCACAGTGGTCCAGTGCCACGTTTGTGATCAGGGAAGCGGTCGGGTCGATCACATTGCTCGCATCGAGGCGACCGCCCATGCCGACTTCAAGTACCCAGACGTCCAGTTCCTGCGTTGAGAAAACCACCATGGCGGCCAATGTGCCGTACTCAAAATACGTCAGCGGAACGTCGTGCCGCGATGCCGCCACACGCTCGAACGCCGCAATAATCTGCTCGTCCGGGACGGGCCTGCCGTCAACGGCAATGCGCTCGTTGTAGCGAATGATGTGCGGTGAAGTGTACGCACCGACGCGGTAGCCCGATGCGCACAAGAGCGCCTCAGTCATCGCAACGCTCGAGCCTTTGCCGTTGGTTCCGGCTATCAGCAATACGTTTGCAGGAATCTCGATCGAACAGACTGAACGCGGTCGAGACCAAGGTCGATTTCTTTCGGTGACAGAGTCTCGAGCCAAGTCAGCCAGTCAGACAGTGGCGAACCGGCAGGCAGCATTGTTTTATCTCATACGGCCCTTGGACGAGCTTCGAGCTTGGCCAGGAGATCACCGATTTCCTCGCGCATCTTGCGACGATCGACAATCATGTCGATGGCACCGTGATCCTTGAGAAACTCGCTGCGCTGGAACCCCTCGGGCAGGAGCTGACCCACCGTCTGTTCGATGACACGCGGCCCGGCAAAGCCGATCAACGCGTTCGGTTCCGCGATATTGACGTCACCCAGCATCGCGAGGCTTGCGGAAACTCCGCCCGTCGTCGGGTCCGTCATAACAGATATGTACGGGATACGTTTGCTGCCAAGATAAGCGAGCGCCGCCGATGTCTTGGCCATCTGCAGTAACGAAAACAGCGCTTCCTGCATGCGCGCGCCACCACTGGCCGAAAAACAGATCAGTGGCATGCTGTTGTCCGCGGCGTGCCGCGCGGCACGTGCGAAACGCTCACCAACAACCGAGCCCATGGAGCCTCCCATGAATCCGAACTCGAATGCGCAAGCGACGACAGGACGGCCCAGAAGGCTGCCGGTCAGGCTGACCAGTGCATCTTTTTCACCCGTTTTCTTCTGCGCTTGCGCCAGGCGATCGCGATAACGCTTGCTGTCCCGAAACTTGAGTGGATCTTCGGGTTCGAGTTGTGCCGATAATTCTGTCTGCGAGCCCGGGTCGAGGAAATACTCGAGCCGCTTCCTCGCACCGATGCGCATGTGATAATCGCACTTGGGACAGACCTGGAGGTTTCGTTCCAGTTCGTTCCGGTACAGCTGGGCATCGCAGACCGGACACTTGATCCACACACCTTCGGGCACAGACTTCGAGCGCTTCTCGGTGCTGATGCGCGACGGCATCAATTTTTCAAACCAGCTCATGTCAGCATGATATCCGTATAGCGAATCAACAGCCAGCAGCGGGCGAGCCGTAGGTCACGGCATCCGGGATATTGAATGACGTCGGATAGTCTACCGATACCAGCGTCAGGCCGTGCGGCGGCGCCGCAATGCCGCCCGCTTTGCGGTCCTTGCTCGCGAGTACCCGGGCCATCCACGCAACGTCCTGCTCGCCAAGTCCGATGGCCACCAGGCTGCCGGCGATGTTGCGAACCATGTGCTGCAGAAACGCGTTTGCCGTGACGCTGAGCGTTAGCCAGTCGCCGTTCCTGGTAACGGCGATACTCTTGATCTCACGCACAGCCGAGGACGCCTGGCAGCCGGCCGCGCGGAATGCGGAGAAATCATGCTTTCCCTGCAGCTGACCGGCGGCCTCGTGCATCAGGTTTGAATCGAGGGGCTGATAAACCCACCAGGCGCGGTCGCGATACAAGGCAGATCGCTCCACGCGGTTGAGAATGTCGTAGCGGTAGCTGCGGGCCGTTGCGGAAAACCGCGCGTGAAAATCATCGGTGACGGGCTGCGCCCAGGTTACGCTGATGTCATCGGGAAGACTGCTGTTAGCGCCCAGCAGCCAGCCACGGCCGCTGCGCTCGCTGGAAGTATCGAAATGAACGACCTGACCCGAGGCGTGTACGCCCGTATCGGTGCGACCCGCGCAAACCACCTCTATTGCTTCATTCGCAACCAGCGACAGCGCTTCCTCGAGGCGTTGCTGCACGCCGAGACCGGTCTTTTGACGCTGCCAGCCATTGTACCCGGTCCCGTCATA
>CAMYIS010000257.1 GCA_947258485.1 uncultured Woeseiaceae bacterium | reverse complement strand
CGATCCGTCTTCCAGCGTGAAGGTGTATTTCGTGTTCTTCAGGTCCTTTTCTTTGACGAGTACGCCCTGGAACGCTTCGGGATTGAAGCGGAATGTCGTGCACCCCTTCAGCCCCTGCTTGTAGGCATACAGGTAAATATCCTTGAAATCCGCATATGGATAATCGGTCGGCACGTTCGCCGTCTTCGAAATCGACGAATCGATCCATTTTTGCGCCGCTGCCTGGATGTCCACGTGCTGGGTTGGAGTAACCTCCTCCGCCGTAATGAAGTAATCCGGCAAAGAATTAACCGCGGCCTCATCACCGACGCCGGCTGGCATGGCGTCTGGATCGACGGTCCCGCGATACGCAAGTAACTCGAATGAGAAGACGTCGACTTTTTCCTTGGTCTTCTTGCCCTGCCGAATGATATTGCGGAAGTAATGATGCGCGAAACTCGGTTCGATGCCGTTGCTCGCGTTGTTGGCGAGTGACAGCGAGATGGTGCCAGTCGGCGCAATAGAGCTGTGATGCGTAAACCGGGCCCCGGTCTCGGCCAGCTGCTCCACGAGATCAGGTGCCTCGGCCGCTATTCGCTGCATGTAGCGGCTATAACGCGCGTGCAAAATACGTCCTGGCACCTTGTCGCCGGCCTGGTAGCCATCACCGCGCATTTCCGGACGCCGACGCAGCATTTTTTCCGTTACTTCAAAGCTCTCATTCATGATTGGCGCCGGGCCTTTTTCCTTTGCCAGTTCGAGCGCCTCTTCCCAGCCTGCCAATGCCAGCTGGCGGGCGATCTCTTCAGTAAACTCGACGGCCTCAGGATCACCGTATTTCATGCGCATCATCGTGATCGTGGATCCCAGGCCCAGGAAACCCATGCCATGCCGGCGCTTTCGCTGAATCTCATTGCGCTGTTGCGGTAACGGCAGACCGTTGATTTCCACGACATTGTCGAGCATGCGGGTGAATGTCTTGACGACCTTCCTGAAATTCTCCCAGTCAAACCGGGCTTCGCCGCTGAACGGCCTGCTAACGAATCGGGTCAGGTTGACCGAACCCAGCAAGCACGAGCCATACGGTGGCAGAGGCTGCTCGCCGCACGGATTCGTTGCGCGGATGTTCTCGCAGAACCAGTTGTTATTCATCTCGTTGACCTTGTCGATCAGAACGAAACCTGGCTCCGCGAAATCGTAGGTCGACGCCATGATGAGTTCCCAAACACGGCGTGCCGGCATGGTCTTGTACACCTTGCAGGCCACCATTCCTTCGGCGTTCGTGACATAGTTGCCGGCCTCCGGCCAGTCTCGCCAAACAAACAGTTTTTTCTCTGTGATATCGAGGTCATCGTCTTCGACCTCTTTCGGCGTCACAGGAAAGGCGAGCTTCCAGTCATCTTCGTTGATGACCGCCTGCATGAATTCGTCGGTTACCAGCAGTGACAGGTTGAACTGGCGAAGGCGCCTGACGTATAGGCCCCGGCGCCGGTCACGTAAGCGCCCTTGGGACGCAACGTGGAAAACTCGTAGCCAATGCCGCAACCTGCTTTCAACGTCAGGCCGGCCTCGTGCACTTTGTTGAGGATATTGTCCATCGAGTCGCCGACCGTACCCGACACGGTACAGTTGATCGTCGAGGTCGCGGGTTTGTGCGCCTGGGCGCCGGCATTCGACACGATACGGCCGGCCGGAATTGCGCCGCTGCGTAACGCCCAAAGGAATTCCTGGAAGTAGTGTTCCCGTTTCGACTCCGTCTCGACATTCGCCAGCGCCTTCGCTACGCGTTTGTAGGTGTCGTCGATCGAGGCATCGATATTCGAGCCATCTTTCGCCGAGAGTCGATACTTTGCATCCCAGATATCCAGTGATGCCGGTTGAAATTCGATGTCGGTAACCGTGTGTCTATCCAAATCTACGGCAGACTTCATTGCTGCTCTTACTCCCCTGAACTCCCTTAAGGAGACCCCAAAACCGTCAAAGCGAAAAGAGTCCCGCTCGCCGGCGGCCAGAAAACGCACGACGAGAGCCGTTTCCGGCCTCTTTTCTCTCGTTGATTAGACACAAGATGTTGTGTCCGAGTCATGGACAGATTATGCCCGTAACAGGCTACTGTCAAGGGTTTACCCCAATTTTTTCTTGGGCTGTTTCAATTTATAAATCAAATAGTTATAAACTATTCGCGAGTAAGTGCTTTAAAAACAAGCGAAAAAAAATAACACTTTTGTCAAATTCGATATCCACTACATGTAGTGGCTCCAAATTAACCATAACATGTCGCTCTAAGACCCGCATTTTTGGTCATTTAGTACCGATCGACGCCGACTTGAAATGCCTTTTCGCGCCCATATTTCAGCATCCAGCAAGACGTTTGTCAGCCCATTCAAGGGCTCGTGGAACTGATTTTGGACTGCACTCTTTCAAATGGAGAAGACTTATGAACATCGCTCGTTTTGAACCCTGGACCTTTGTTGACCTGTTGCACCGCGACCTCGACAGGCTTGCCGATTATCGTGGTGTAGGCCGCAACGATCCCGCTTCTGTGGCCGACTGGATTCCGGCCGTAGACATTCTCGAGGAAAAGGACCGCTTTGTGCTGCGCGCGGACGTGCCGGGCGTGGACCCGGAAGACATTGACGTCTCAATGGACAGCGGTGTCCTGAACGTTTCCGGTGAACGTCGCCC
>CAMYIS010000256.1 GCA_947258485.1 uncultured Woeseiaceae bacterium | reverse complement strand
ATGGTGCACATGACGAATCCTGCCCTCTCGGTCAACCAGGACCGTGACCGGCATTGCTTCCACTTCATACAATTTGCTGACTTCCTTGCGCGCATCGAAAAGCACCGGAAAGCTGACGCCGAGCTCATCGATCATTTTCATCGCACGCCTTGAGTCATCGTCGATATTCACGCCGAGCAGGTTGAATCCTACGCGTTGGTAGCGCGCGTACAATTCGTCAAGCAAAGGCATTTCCTGACGGCACGGGCCGCACCAGGTTGCCCAGAAGTTGATCATCACAACGTCGCCGCGGTACTCCGAAAGCCTCAGGTTTGCACCCGATGAACTCTTCAGCGCGAAGTCCGGCGCGGGCTGCCCTTCCATGCCCGAGGATGCGAGGCTGCTTGCCGCGAAGACGCAGACCAAAAGAGCAAAAATCGAGTTCTTGATATTCATTCACTTATTCCTTGTTCGACGAATCCGGTTCCATCCGTTAATAAGTGCCGCCAGCCGCAGCTTTTCAATCCCGAATGGTGACAGGCGCAGCGACGCCGGGCCGTGATAATGGTCACAAATGCCCGTATTTCCTAGACATAATGAAAGGCGATGCTCACTGGCGGGCAGGCCGTGTAATCGTCCCAGATTACGTTAAATCGCTGCCAGCGCCCGAGTTCCCTTGGCCAGGTGTTTAAGCCCAATGATAGGCGTATGAAACTGAATTTAAAGTGAAAATACGTCGCCTTTCAGCGACATTCAGCGGTTTTTTTTTGCTACTCGAAAACGTCCGGAACGGGCTTTTGCAGCCCGTCGGAATAATAGACTCGGCCTTCTGCATCGATGACGATGCTCTCGTAGTCCGGCAACGTGGCAATAAGCGTAAGACCGTCTTCGACACCGAGAACAAAGACCGAGGTCGACAAGGCATCGGTAATAACCGCGTCGGGACCAAACACGGTCGCGCTGCGCGGCACGGAAATAGCTACCTGCCCGTCCTTTCTCGGGTCCCGGATGCCTACCATCCACGGCCGGCCGCGCCGGTCGCCGAGCAGGCGCGAATCGCCGCCCGCCGTTACAATAGCGTTTTGCACGCCACGATAACGCAATATATCGACGCCCCGCTCGACGACGTATCCTTTTGCGATACCCCCGAGATTGATGCGGATGCCTTGCTTCAAAAACGCCACTGTGCCCGCCGTTTTGTCCAGCTGAACCAAACGGTAGTCGATATTTTCGCGCTCGGACTCGACCGTATTTGAATCCGGCCGGCGCCTGGAGCGATAGTCATAGTGCTGGCCCACGCTGTCGTACGTTATATCGAATGCTCCCAGTGTCAGTACCGATATGTCGAGTGATCGTTGGATGAGTTGCAGCAGCTCTTCTCCGGCCTGCACCGGGCTCTCTGCCGCCAGCCGATTGATTTTCGAGATTTCACTGTCATCTTTGTAGGTGCTCATGAGGCGATCGATGCGCGCCGCCTCGTCAAAAACCGCTTCGATTGCCTGCTGGCCTTTCTCGGCATCCTCGCTCCATAGATAGTAAGGAGCCGGACAGTGACTTCATTCCTGATTTTCCTGGGCGTAATTGCCGCGATAGTGATCTGGGCGATCGGTATTTACAACCGACTCATCAACGAACGCAATCGCGTCAGAAACGCGTTCGCACAAATCGATGTTCAGCTGACCCGGCGACATGACCTGATTCCTAATCTCGTGGAAGCCGTCAAGGGTTACATCAAACATGAGCGCGAGACCCTCGAGGCGGTCGTAAAGGCTCGCAATGCCGCCGTTTCCAGCCTTGACGCTGCAAAAGCGGATCCGGCCAACGCCGAAGCTATTAAAAAGCTCGGCGCTTCCGAAGGTGCCCTGGGCAGCGCGCTCAGCCGCCTGTTTGCTCTTTCTGAAGCTTATCCTGATCTCAAGGCGAATCAAAACATGATGCAGTTTCAAGAGGAGCTTGCCAGCACCGAGAACAAGGTGGCTTTTTCGCGCCAGGCGTTTAATGACGCGGTGCTCGGCTATAACAACACGGCTCAGAACTTCCCCAACAACATGATCGCTAATACCTTCAATTTCGAGCTGGCCAGTTTCCTCGAAATCGAATCCGAAGAAAAACGTGACGTGCCGGACGTTTCATTCACCTGATTCTTAAGTGAACTTTTTTGCTGCGCAGGACCGTGCACGCCAGACGTCGCGACGCCTGGTTGCCGCCTATATCCTCGCTACTACGATCATCGTACTCGGCGTGACCGCCCTGGTCGGGATCGCTATGTTCAAGTTTTCGGCCGCAAGCTACGGTTATGCTTCGCAGCTAGGCTTCGCTGAAGGTGAGTTCTTTGCCCAACAGGGGCCGGTGCTCGTCGGCACCGCGGTGGCCACGACCCTGTTAATCCTCGGTGCCAGCCTGTTCAAAACGTCGGTTCTCTCCGCTGGCGGCGGCAGCGTTGCGACAGGAATGGGTGGAACGCTAGTCCCGGCGGATGTTCAGGACCCGTTGCGCCGTCGGCTGCGCAATGTTGTCGAGGAAATAGCGATTGCGTCGGGGGTACCGGTTCCGGAAATCTATGTTCTTGAGGAAGAGCGCGGCATTAATGCGTTTGCGGCTGGCTTCACACCCAGCGATGCTGCCGTCGCTGTAACTCGCGGCACACTTGAAATACTCGACCGCGACGAGCTGCAGGGTGTTATCGCCCACGAATTCAGCCACATACTGAATGGTGACATGCGCCTCAACATACGCCTGATGGGCGTGCTTTACGGCATTATGGTTCTCGGCCTGATCGGCCGAATGATCGTTCGCGGCGGCCACCACGCGAGTATCATTTCCAGTCGCCGCGACCGCGGAGCCCCCGTCGCGATCCTGATAGGGCTGGGCTTGATCATTATTGGCGGTATCGGCGTTTTCTTTGCTCGCATCATTAAGGCCGGCGTATCCCGGCAACGCGAGTCCCTGGCGGATGCCTCTGCCGTGCAATTCACGCGGCAGGCCGCCGGCATTGCCAACGCCCTGAAAAAAATCGGTGGCTACAGCGCAGGGTCCCTTATCACATCGGCCGACCCCGAAGAAGTCAGCCATATGCTGTTCGGCGAGGGCGGCAAGTTTTCGCGACTGTTCGCAACACACCCGCCCCTCGTCGAGCGAATTCAGGCGCTGGACCCGAGCTTCAAGGCATCCGATTTCCCGACGGTCGATCTGCGCCAGCGCACGGCGGCGAGCAGCCCGGACGCCGTTCACCGCGGATTCGCAGATGATATGACCACCGCCCTCGCAAGCGGCGGTGTCGCTGTTCTGCCCGATTCAATCGCCGAAACCGTGGGCCAACCTGAAAGCGCGCATATTGAATACGCACAACAACTTCGGCAGTCGGTTCCGGAATCGCTGTATGCGGCTGCCCATTCCCCTGAATTTGCCTATCTCTTGACGATCGCTTTGATACTGCACCGGGACGGCAATACCGTGGATCGGCAGCTGTCACTCGCGAAAGAGCAACTCGGAGCCGAGCGCACCAGCCTGCTGCGCCGTTATTACGACGAACTGGCAACTATCGGCGCCGAATTCCGCTTGCCGCTGCTTGCGATCGCGTTCCCGGCGCTCAAACTACGCCCAGCCCAACAGCTGAGCTACCTGGTGTCGCTGGCTACACGAATGATCGAAATTGATGGCGAGATCGACTTCTACGAATTCTGTTTCTATCGAATATTGATGAGTAGCCTGGGCCAGGCCGTTGATCCGTCCGGGCGCCGCACGGCGACTCGCGCGCGCAAGAAAGAGCTGCGCTCGGCGACAATCGATTTGCTACGAGTACTTGCCAAACACGGGAATGAATCCGAGGAGCAGAGCAACGCCGCGTTTCGGGCCGGCCGCGCGACGCTGGGCACCTGGGCGCAAGGCTATGAGTATCAATCTGACCAGAGCTTTTCTGTTGCGGTCCTTGACCATAGCCTCGACGTGCTACTTGGCTTGAACAGCAAGGGAAAGGAGACTCTGCTGCGAGCCATCAGCGCTACGGCGGCTCACGATGCCAGGCTCTCAATAGGTGAGGCGGAGCTTATACGCGCCGTTTGCGCGACACTCGACTACCCGCTGCCACCCATCCTCGTACGCCGGACGAGTGACTGACGGCTTGCTAACGATGCGCGTTCTTTGCTGGCTGTTTTTGGCGTAATATAGAACTCCTGAACGATTTACCTGTCGGACAACACCATGAATAGCCCACGCCTCCTCGCCATGCTGTCATTGCTGGCACTCATCCTTACATCCGCCAGCTATGGCGCTACGCGCGAAGAAAACCGCGTCGCCGACGCCTCCGATGTGCTCGATCAACTGCTGCGGATCCCCGAAAAAACGATTCCGCCAAACCTGCTTTCGCATGCCTACGCGGTCGCCGTCGTACCCAATGTCGTCAAAGCGGCATTTGGCCTGGGTGCGCGCCGCGGCAAGGGCATCATCGTCGTGCGTCAGGACGACAATTCATGGAGCAACCCGGCTTTTATTACATTGACGGGCGGCAGTGTCGGCTGGCAGATCGGAGCTCAATCGACCGACATTATCCTGGTATTCAAGACGCGCAAAGGCGTCGACGGCATCGCAAACGGCAAGTTGACGCTCGGTGCCGACGCGTCTGTCGCAGCGGGGCCCGTGGGACGACATACTTCCGTTGCTACGGATATCATGTTCAAAGCTGAAGTCGTTTCCTACTCCCGCAGCCGGGGCCTGTTCGCCGGAATCGCGCTCGAAGGCGCGGGCGTTTCGATGGACCGCAAAGCAAATGCGGCGTTTTACAGTTCCAGCAACATGACGCCTGAGAAAATTTTCGTCAGTTCACCAAACATCGCGCCTGATGTCGCAAACACGTTCGTGCAGATATTGACTGCACAGACAAGCCGACTACCAACGTCGCCTGGCATGCAGGCCGGCACGGCGCCGGCTGAAGAAGAAAGTTCGAACGTGCGTACTTTCGGTATGCCCGAAGCCGGCGAGCAGGACATTGACGAAACAGAGTACGACCCGAACTACTAGGTAGCTGAGCGAATAGGCTGTTGAACGACCTCATTGCCAGGGTCCAGCAACTCGCAGAGTTGATTGGTCCGAACGTAATTCTCCAGGCTGCGATCATTGCGGCGGTTTTCATTATCATCGGCAAGATCGCTGACTGGATAATCTCCGGAATAATCGGCCGGATTGCCAGCCGATCCTCAAACAACTTCGATGACGAGTTGGTCGGCCTGATTCATCGGCCCGTGTTCCTGTCCTTCGTTCTACTTGGCCTTGGACTTGCGACCCGCCGGCTCGGCATGCCCGAGGTGCCTACGTTCATAACGCTAGGTATTCTCAAGACGATCGCAATATTCGTCTGGTACAGCACGCTGAACAGCCTGCTGACTCTGTTTGTAAGAACGTTCAGCCGCACCCACGACAGCAAGATCGTGCAGACTGGCATGCTGTCTTTGCTACAGAACGTGATGAAAATAGTCCTGGTCGCACTGACCGGTTACTTCATCTTCCTGGCGTGGGACATCAACGTAACGGCGTGGCTTGCATCCGCCGGTATTGTCGGACTGGCGCTCAGCTTCGCCGCCAAAGATACGCTTTCAAACCTTTTTGCCGGCGTTTCAATCATCATGGACGCACCGTATAAGACCGGGGATTTCATTATCCTGGAAACGGGCGAACGCGGCATTGTTACGAACATCGGATTGCGAAGCACACGAATACTGACGCGCGACGATGTAGAAATCACGGTGCCGAACGGAATCATCGGTAACGGCAAGATTATTAACGAGGCCGGCGGCCCTTCCGAGCAACATAGAATTCGCGTTGCCGTTGGCGTCGCGTATGGCAGTGATATCGATCAGGTTATCGACGTACTACAAGCAGTCGCGAGGGATAATGCAGATGTCGTCGCTGACCCGGAACCGCGCGTTCGTTTTCGCATGTTCGGCGATTCCAGCCTCAATTTTGAATTGCTTGGCTGGATTGCGAGGCCGGTTGATCGTGGACGTGTCATACACGAGTTGAATTGCGCTGTTTACAAAGCGCTGAACGAAAATAATATCGTTATTCCGTTTCCACAACGGGACCTGCACGTGCGAACGATGCCGCCGGCAGAAAGCTAGTCGCCGTCGTCTTCGTTGCGGCGACGCAATTCTTCGCGGATTGACTCGAGATCAGACGCGGGTGGCTCGGGAGCAGACGCGGGTGGCTCGGGAGCAGAATCGACAACTGGCGCATTGCCGCCATCAACAGCTGGCTGAGCCTCTGCGTTAGCATCTACGGAATCCGGCTCTTGCGTGGCCTCGGGAACAACCGCGACCGGCACATTGCCTTCGGCCAGGGGATCGTCCGCCGCCTCTGTGCCTGGAGGCTCAACACCAAACTGGGCCAGGTACTCGGCTTCTTCACGCAGTCGCTGTGCCTCCGCCGCGCGTCGGCGTGCTTCCCTGGCAGCTTCCTGTGTGCGACGCAAGGCACTCCTCTTTCTTTCGGACCTGGCTTCCAGCGCCGCTTTCTCGGCCGCTTCTTCCTTGGCCTGGACGCGCGCAACCGCCTGACGCGCGTTTATGCACTCTGCGTCATAGCGGGTCTTGGCGCGATCCTGGCTACACCGAACCATCGCCGCCTCAAGCAATATTGGATTTTCGAGAAATTCGGTGACGGTTCGAGCTGGCAACTCTTTCGAACAAGCAGCCAGTATAGAGAATCCGCAAAGCAACAATGTCAGGTGCTTCGTCATAGAGCAAATCCCGTCCAAATTCGGCGTTTAGGATCGAGCCAATTCAGGCTCCTCGGCCAGCGGCGATTCGCCCCATTCTTCGCCACGCAGTTCCTCGGGGCCCTGAACGACAACATCTTTCGCAACGGACTGGTCATCCTGATCACTTTCCAGGGCGTACTGGTCGCCGGAATGGACCACACGCAGCTCGCAAACGTTGCCGCCGGCCTGTTCATTCTTCCGTACTTCCTGTTTTCAGCCACGGCAGGCCAGCTCGCCGACAAGTACGAAAAGTCGATGCTCATACGACGCATCAAGATTCTCGAGATCTGCCTGATGATGCTCGCAGCGTTTGCCCTCGTATCAGAAAGCTACTCACTCCTGTTGCTCGTGTTGTTCCTCATGGGCTGCCAGTCAACGATGTTTGGTCCGGTCAAGTACGCGTACCTGCCACAACAATTGGCCGATGATGAACTAGTCGGTGGCAACGCTCTCGTTGAGTCGGGAACGTATGTCGCGATCATCTTCGGCCTCATCGTTGGCGGTGTTGCTGTAGGAAATGAAATCGCCAACGGCCTGGGCATAAACAAGCGAACCATACTGGGCGCCTGTCTCGTCTTTGTCTCGCTTGTAGGTTACCTGACAAGTCGACAAGTGCCGCTCACCCAGGCCGTCGATCCAATGCTAAAGATCCACTGGAACGCGTGGCGAGAAACCTGGCGCATCGTCAAATTCGCGCGCGAAGAACGCAGCGTCTTCCTGTCTATTCTAGGTATTTCGTGGTTCTGGTTCTTTGGGTCAGCGATGACGATTCAGATTCCGGCGTACACGCTTGAAATTCTCAACGGTAACGAAGCGATAACGACGACTCTGCTGGCTGCATTCGCGGTTGGCGTAGGCATAGGTGCATTATTGTGCGAACGAATGTCCGGGCATCGAATCGAACTCGGCCTGGTACCGTTCGGTTCCATCGGGCTGAGCCTGTTCGCGATCGATTTGTATTTCGCGCAGCCCGATTCCCATAATATCGCCGTAGCAACGATCGGTGAGTTCCTCGGCCGCAGCGGCAGCTGGCGCATATTGGCGGATCTCGCCCTGCTCGGCGCTTTCGGTGGCTTTTACAGCGTCCCTTTGTACGCGCTGATACAAAAACGTTCCAAGCGCCAACACTTGTCACGAATTATCGCGGCCAACAACATCATCAACTCGCTGCTGATGGTTGGCGCGGCTGTTCTTTCAATTAGTGTGCTGAAATCCGGGTTTTCGATTCCCGAACTTTTCGTGATCATCGCCGTGCTGAACGCAGCCGTTGCGGTTTATATATATTCCCTGCTGCCCGAATTCGATCAACGTTCTCTACCGGATCAGGACGACCGGCCTCGAGAATATCCCGAACACGGGTCCGGTAGTCGTTGTCTGCAACCACGTCAGCTTCATGGATCCCATCATCCTCGGCGGTTCGGTGCGCCGCCCGATGCGATTTGTCATGTGGTACAAGATCTTCGAAATACCGTTATTGAAATTCCTGTTCAAAACCGCCAAGGCGATTCCTATTGCGTCCGCACGAGAGGACAACGCTTTAATGGACGAAGCATTCGAGAAAGTCGATGCTGAGCTGGCGGCAGGCAATGTGGTCTGCATATTTCCCGAGGGCGGGATTACATCCGACGGCGAGATCCAGCGCTTTCGACCGGGCATAGAGAAGATCATTCAACGACGGGCTGTCCCCGTAGTGCCGGCTGCGCTGGGACGGATGTGGGGCAGCTGGTTCAGTCGCCGGCAATCAGGTGGTCTCAGGAAGATTCCGGGTCGTCTGTTCGCTCGGGTTGCTGTCTCGTTCGGCGAGCCTGTAGCACCGTCTGAAGTGACCGCGGCAAGGCTGGAACTACTCGTCAGAACATTGCGCGGCGACATAAGATAAACGACGTACCAAAATTGGCTGGAATCGAATCAGGTCTCCGGCACAACAATGTTGCCCTGCAATCGTGGCTGCCATTCCTCTAACAACTTGTTTTTGCTGCCAAACAGCCCGGGACTCGATGAACCCCTGGAATTCAGTTCAATCAGCTCAACAAAACCATTTCGCACGGCTGGCAGGTACATGCGGTTACCTGCAGAGTTGTTACCCGCGACGATGCGTGCGCCTCGAAACGTCTTGGGGATCAGGACGCTGTCCTGCCAGATCAGGCCGACCGTTGATGAACTGGCCCGGTGCACCCAGCGCGAGGTGCGAAACAACGCGTGGCCGCCGCGGCTGCCAAAGGTGACCTCCCGAACGGCTGCCGGCAGCCGCAAGGTTTCACCGGCGATGCGACCTTCGGCCAGGATGAACTGGCTTGCCAGGTTATTTGAATCAACGAGGATCAGATGCTCGCCGTTCGGCGACGCCTCAAGCCAACGAATGGCCGCGCTGCCCTGCCAGAGGTTTGTCAGGTTCCAGTTTCCGTCGGGATCTCTGCGGATCAATCGTAAAGAACCAGTGTCTGCACCAATATAAAGCTGGTCATCCTTCGCGAAGGCAATGCCTGCGTGAGGCCCGCCGATGTCGAACTCCGCAACCAGGTCACCGCTGCCAACAGAAAGCAGCCATACGCGATCGTCATTCAGAACCGCGAGCAGCGACGAGTCCGGCGAGAACACCATTCGAGTAACCGCAGCCCCGGCTATTTCGGCGGTGTAAGGCAAAGGTTGACCACTCTCGATTTCCCAGACCCGGATCGAATTATCCGAGGCTGCGCTCGCCACCAATGTCCCGCCGGCATTCAGGCTCAGCGCCTGAACATCGGCGTTGTGCCCGACGAAGCTGACATCGTTACTGATTGCCTTCATGTCGGCAAGGCTGACGCCTGCCGCAAGTACATGCACGTGACCGTCAGGATCGCCTATGACGATACGACTTGCATCTGGCGTTGCAGCAAGAACGCGATCTCCGGACGGTTTCCAGACCTGATGTTCGGCAACGTCGATGTTGGCGCTATTGTCCACTGCCACCGGGGCTCTCCAGATACGCACCGAGCTGCCCGCCATCCCCGTCATGAGAACCTGCTCGTCATCGCTGTAGGCAAGAAGATCCGATGAGAATGCGTCACTGCGGATGCCGATGGGCGGGCCGATGAGGCGTCCATCGTTGCTCCCATACATCTGGAACCCGATGTCCGGTCGTCCCGCAAGCACGCTGCTGCCCGAGGGCGAAAAGACGAGCTGCCATCGCCCCGCCCCGAACTCTTCGAGCAGCGGGCGTTTTGCGCGATCGATACTCCAGATTGAGACGCCGGCATCGCCGTAAATTACGCCGAGCGCCGTTCCGCCGGCCCCCAGCTGAATCGCACTGGGTTGCGCCGGCAGATCAACCTGCGCACGCAACACGCCCGTCGAAATATCCCATATGCGAACCGCCCGGTCGTAGTCCGCAACGGCAACCCGGTTACCCGTTGAATCGATGGCAACCAGTGAGGGCGCTCCGGCAACCTCGACTTCTGCCGCAATCGTGCCTTTTTCGAGAGACCAAAGTTCGAGCTTCGTCTCGATGTCGCTGCGACGCGAAACAAACAGGTGAGTTCCGTCTCGCGTGAGGGTGGCGCCAGGACTGGCTGACCCTACCGGAATGGACATGGCTCGATCCCCGGACGCCGTGTCCCAGAGGTTGATGCTGTCCTGCGTCGCCGTAACGAGACGTCGCGCCCCGGCGTCGAGTCCGATAAGTGTCTCGCTCTCGTTCACGGCAATCGCGCGTACTGGCTCGGCAAAAGCGAGGTCCCAGATACGCGCGCTGTCACTTTGCTTTGCGCGCGCAATCGCGTAACGACCGCTGCCGTCGAACCAGATGTTGTCCGTTTCGCGTTCGACCGGCTCGGGGATGTTCAGGCCGCGTTGAAATTCCTCGACATTACCCTGTGAGTTCAGATTCAGGTTCCAGCCAACGAACTGGCCGGCGATGCCCGGATTTTCATCGCGCACGCTGATCGACCAGGTGCCCGAGAGAGACTCGCCGATCAGCGTGCGCAACTGTTGTGGTGCAATTCGAATGTCGTCACCGCTCGATGCCCGATCGATACCGGTCTCCACCTCAACGGTACGGCCCGACGGTGCAATCAATTTGATGCGCAGATCTGATAAACGAGTGTGGCTGATGTTCAGCGTCAAACCGATTCGCCCGACGACGCCCTCACGATCCGTAACGACGCGACGCACCAGCGGAATAACCTCAAGCGCTGTAACCGACCAGTCTTCGCGTTGCTGCAGTCCCTGTGTCGCAAGAGACCATTGGGAAATTCTGGCGCCTTCGGCCGAAGTCAATACCATGCTTACCGGGTCAAACGCCGTCCGGCTGCCGCTCAGCGCCGGCAGGCTGGCGATTAACAACGGATAATCATCGCCTACCAGGTTTGCCGCGCGTTGCCGCCTTTGTGTCGTTGCCAGTACGAGCGACTGCAAGGCCGCAATCAGCGCATCGTCGCGCCGCTCGAGTCGTTTTGCCGCGAGTACCTTGCGATCCCAGAACTGTGCCTCGAGCTGCTCTGCCAATCTGCCTGCGTCAGGCAGTTCTGCCACCAGGCTCGCGATACCATGGATTTCACTTTCCTCTTGGGCGACAAACGCGCGCTGCGTCAGGAAGGTTTGATAGAGGCTGTCCGCGATGTCGGCATGCCCTGGGAATGACCGCAGGTTTCGATAGGCGTCACTGGCCGTTTCCATGTCAACGGTCGTCGACGTCAAAACGTTCATGTAAGGGCGCGGTAACCACTGTGTATACAAGAAAGGAATCAGGACCAAAAGGAAAAGCGATGCCGCGACCATCGCGGGTACGCGCCAATGTATCGGCAGGTTCTCGTTCGCCCACCGCGCCGTAAATACTCTTTCATACAGGCGATTGCGGATACGCAGCCCGCCATCCTCATCAATCTCCAACAGTCCGACCGCCATTAGCCTGCGTTGTAACGGTGAGCCCAGATCTGCCGAAACCTCGACACCTTTGCGAATTTTGCCGTACAAGTTAAGCAGCGGCTCTTTACGCTTCTCGTCGTTCACAATCGCACGATGAATGTGGCTCATGTGCGGTTCGCTGTGCAAAGCGGCGCGCCCCGCCAGCTGTTGAGTCGCAACCCGGTCGATATGGGCGACTACGTCACCGGACACACCTTCCCGAACGATTGAGCGAGCGAGTTTCTGGCTGAGGTAGGGCTGGCCAGCCGTCCAATAAAAAATGCGGTCAAGCGCTGCCGCCGCATCTTCATGACCGAGATTCAGCTCGGTAGTGAACAAGTCGAGCTCTTTGCGCGAGAAGTCGCTCAGCAAGACCTGCTGCGTAACGTTAAACGGCGATAGCTCTGCTTCCTCTATCAGGCTGACCGGGTCGCATTCGCCGAGAAGTACAAATGACAGCCTTGAAAAATCGGGATCCGTCGTTCGCCCGTTGTGAGCCGCACGAATACTCGCAAGCAACTGGTCAGCAGACGGAACTGCCTCGATGCACTGAATCTCGTCGACGAACACGATGATCCGCTCCGGCACGAACTGCAGGATGACCTCGGAATAGAAATCGACAAGTCGCTGACGGTTACTAAGTACCGATTTATCCTGCCACCAGGACTGCAGGTCGAAACGGATTCGGAGCTGCCGAAGCAACCTGTAGGCGACGTTGTAGTACCAACGCCCGGGATCGCCGCCACCGTCACGCACACCGATCTGTGCGAGATCGAGTACGGCCACCTTGCAGCCATTACTCTCCAGCCGGGCCGCGGTCGCCGCAATGAGGCTGGACTTACCGGTGCGGTCCGGTGCGAGGACGTGCGCATATCGCCCCGACACAAGCGTGTCGTATAGAAGGTCGTCCGCCTTTCTGTGGATATAACCCGCTCGCACGGCATGCAGCGGCGTACCGACGCTGAAGAACTCGCCCGTCGAATCCAGCTCCTCGCGTCCGTCGCCCGACTCGTTTTCGTTGAAATCCCCGGCCATTGCTGGCTCCGTAACAGTGCGACATTCTATTTTGTGCATTTCATCGACGTATCGCCAGTGTGAACTGCAGAAACCTGACGCTCGCCCCTGTATTCTTCCTTATATGAGCCGTAAGCGCCTGCTAAAGAAGGATTTGTTCGGGGAGGTATGGTTACAGGAATCCACCGCCGAATCCTCGATCCTGCGCGATACCGGGTCCGCGCACTGGTGGGTCCGGTGGCTTGCCCGTTGGCTGTTGAAGCGCGAGGCGATGGCCCTGGCGGCGCTGGATGGCATTGATGCCGTGCCAACCCTTATTCACTGCAGCGACGACCAGCTCACCCGCAGTTACATCGGCGGAACACCTATGCATTTGGGCACGCCACCAGGCAAGTCCTACTTCGTGAGTGCTGCCCGATTATTGCGACGCATGCACCGCGCCGACGTCGTGCACAATGACCTGGCCAAGGAGCCGAACCTGATTGTGCGGGATGATGGCAGCGCCGCCTTCATCGACTTTCAGCTCGCATGGCAGTCGTTGGGCAGGGGGCGCATTTTTCGGATTGCGGCTCGCGAGGATATTCGACACCTTTTGAAGCACAAGCGAACCTACTGCCCCGAGGAGCTCACAGACCGCGAGCGCAGCATTCTCGACAATCCATCCGGCCTGTCGCGCCTGTGGATGGGGGCCTTCAAGCCAGTCTATTTGTTTGTTACGCGCAGAATGTTCGGCTGGTCGGACCGCGAAGGGGCAGGCGACCGTGGACAACGAACCTGATGCCGAAGCGTTGACTTCCGGTATACTCGCGTTGCACCTGCCGTGAGCGGCTACCCAGGAACGTCATCGTGGACTTTTGCCATCAACACAACCTCGTCAACCCCGACATCGTCCGCCGCGAACGCAGCTTCGGTATTCGCGTAAGCCTGCCTGCGGGCGACACACTAAGGAACGTCCTCGGGGATGACTGGGAAAAACTGCACTGGTATCCCACTGAAGCGGAACGTGACTCGGCTTTCGAAGAGATGGCGATCAGGCACGGCTATTACCGCAAGACTGACTCCCCCACCCAGGTGCTCGAAAAAATCTCTCGCTGATCAGCGGGGTGGCTCGCCAATAAACAGATAGACGTTACTTTGCCCCTGCTCGGCGAAACCGGCGGCAAGGTATACGGGCCCGATAAATGTGTCGATCCCGGCAAACAGGCTGCCATTAACGATCATCGAATCGAAACCGATATCAGAACGCGATTGCCAAACATTTCCAAGCTCGGCAGAGACGCCGAAGTAAATGGGTGTGTCGAAAATTCCGCCCGTCGTTTCGCCAACCCTGCGGTAGTAAACGAGCCTCGCCAGCGCCGCGTGTGGTCCGCTGATTTCGCCCCGTTCCAGGCCGGACAGCCTGAGGAATCCACCCAGTGGGAAAAAGTCCTGCACGGCGCTGTTGGACTCCAGCGTCGTCGCATAGGCCAGTCCAAGTTGCAGCGTGTCCTTGCCCCGGCTCCAAGATGAAGCGACTTCTCCGGAGACCGTGTCGAATTCGTTGTCGGCTCCAAGGCCTGGGCGAGACAGCGTCCATCGCAGGTCCGCTCGAACACCACGGCGCGGAAATTGCGCATTGTCCAACGTGTCGAATCGCAAAGCGGCGAACGCGCCGCCGCTATCGAATTCGACATTCGGCAGTCCCGGATCGCCGACTTTGACACGAGCCTCACCAAGGCCTCGAAAAGCACCAACACGAAACTCGCCAAAGGTCCCGAGCTCCCGACCGAAGTCCAGGCCAGTCTCAGCTTCGGACACTCGCAGCCGGGCGATTGTCTCATCAGAAGCGAAGACGTTCAGGTTTGATTGCGCCATGTTGATGCGCGGTGCAAAAAACCAGCGAGAGTCGAAGCTCAATGGCTGGTAGAACTCCGAGAACAGCTTTGGA
>CAMYIS010000255.1 GCA_947258485.1 uncultured Woeseiaceae bacterium | reverse complement strand
CAGGACTGGTCGGACGAAGAAATCGAACTCGCGCTGGATACGGCCGATCAGTTGAAAGATGAGTTCAAGAGCGGCGTGCCGACCTTGCACCTCGCGCACAAGACAGCGTTCCTCATATTCTTCGACAAGTCTACGCGTACTCGTAACTCCTTCGAAGCCGGCATGACGCAGCTCGGCGGGCACGCGCATTTCATCGACTCGGAAACATCGCAGATCGCCCACGGCGAGAGCCCCAAGGACATGGGCACGATACTATCCGGGTATGGCCACGGCATCATGATTCGTCACGACCTGGTTCCTGGTGAGGGCCAGTCGTACATGCGAAATGTCGCGGAATGGGCAACTGTCCCCGTCATCAATATGCAGTGCGACGTCGACCATCCGTGTCAGACCCTGGCCGACCTGATGACAATTCGCGAGGAATTCGGCAAAGACCTCAAGGACCTGAAAATCGCCGTGTCCTGGGCCTACGCGCCCAGCTACGTCAAGCCGATGTCGGTACCGCAGGGATTGATCATGCTCATGACGCGCTTCGGTATGAACGTGACGCTCGCTCATCCACCCGAGTACCAGCTTATGGACGAGCCGATGAGATTGGCGCGCGACAACGCGACCCGTTCCGGCGGCTCCTTCAAGGTAGCGGATAACATGGAAGATGCCTTCGCCGACGCTGATATCGTTTATCCGAAGAGCTGGGGTGTGGAATCGCTGTTCGGCAAGCCCGATCAGGCGATGAAAGTCGCGCAGCAGTACCGACACTGGATCTGCGACGAGGCGATGATGGCGCGTGCGAAAGAACGGGCGATCTATATGCACTGCCTGCCGGCCGACCGCGGCTTTGAAGTAAGCGACGCGGTTATCGACGGCCCACAGTCACGCGTTTACCCGGAGGCCGAGAACCGCTTGCATACGGCTAAAGCCCTCATGGCACTAACGATGTAAGGCGGAGTGAATCAGATGACAACGCCTGAACCTGGCAACAACAGCGATGCCCCGTTGGTCGTCATAGCAATTGGCGGCAATTCGCTGATTAAAGATCGTGAACACATGGATGTGCTGGACCAGTATCGCGCGGCCGGCGAGACGAGTCATCACATCGTACCGATCGTCAAGCAAGGCTACCGGGTGCTGGTGACGCACGGTAACGGTCCGCAGGTCGGATTTATTTTGCTGCGATCAGAGATGGCAAGAGGCGTCATTCACGAAGTGCCCCTGGCCAATTGCGTGGCGGATACTCAGGGCTCGATCGGCCTGCAGATCGCCCAGAGCCTGCAGAACGAATTTCTGCGCCAGGGAGTGGATCAGCCCGTGGTCGCGCTGGTTACCCAGACAGTGGTTGATGAACAGGATCCGAGTTTCAGTAAGCCAAGCAAGCCCATCGGCCCGTTCATGACGGAAGCGGAAGCCCGTAAACATGAGAAAGAGGATGGTTGGGCGGTGGGCGAAGATGCGGGCCGCGGATGGCGCCGCCTGGCTGCATCGCCGGTGCCACTCAAGATTATCGAGATGGCGGCGATTCGCACGCTGCTCAACAGCGGCGTTCTCGTCATTGCGGCCGGCGGTGGCGGCGTTCCGGTCGTTTACAAAACGGACGGCACGTTGCGACCGCGCCCGGCAGTTATCGACAAAGATGCTGCATCCTGCCTGCTCGCCTGTGAGCTGGGCGCATCGGTATTTGTTATTTCCACCGACGTCGACAAAGTGGCATTGAATTTCGGAACACCGCAGCAAGTCGACATCGATCACATGAACGTGGCTGAATGCCGCCGTTACCTCGGGGAAGGGCATTTTGCAGCTGGAAGTATGCGGCCGAAAATTGAGAGTGCGCTCAGGTTTCTCGAGAACGGCGGCAAGGAAGTGATCATTACGCAGCCTCATCATCTCGAAGGGGCATTGCAAGGAATCAGTGGGACACACATCGTGCCCTGAAGGAGCAAAACGATGAACGGTTATCGCTGTTTTTCCTGTGCGGCAACGCAAGCTGCGGAATTCACAGGATGCCAGTGCCCCTCTTGTGGCGGCAATCTCGATATCACCTACGACTATGAAGCCGTCGCCGAGAATATCGAGCAACTGGGCACCGACAGAGCCAGGTACCTGTTTTCCTATGCGCCGTTTCTTCCGGTAACAAAACCACACTCCCCCTTTCCGCTGCGGATCGGAGCAACGCCACTTTATCCGGCCAGACGACTTGGGCGATCGCTGGGCCTGCGTAATCTTTACCTGAAGGACGATACCGTCAATCCGAGCGCGTCCAGCAAGGACCGCGCGAGCGTCATAGCGGTTCGCAGAGCCCTGGATATCGGTGCGGACATCGTATCCGTCGCCAGTACGGGTAACGCCGGATCGTCGCTTGCGTGCGTCGCAGCGGCCGTCGGCATGCAGGCCATCGTATTCGTTCCTGAAACCGCGCCTGCCGCAAAACTCGCACAGGCGCTATCCTTCGGCGCCACGGTGCTCGCGATTCGCGGCAATTATGACGATGCATTCGACCTGTGCCGGGTCGCCTCAGACGAGTTCGGCTGGTTTAATCGCAGCACGGGTTACAACCCGTTTACCCGGGAGGGCAAGAAAATCTGTGCCTACGAAATATGGCAGTCGCTGGACGGACGCGTCCCGGACCGTATCGTAGTGCCGACAGGCGATGGCAATTTGCTTAGCGGCATGTGGAAAGGCTGGTGCGACCTGAAAGGCGTCGGACTGATCAACCGAATGCCGAAAATCGACTGTGCCCAGTCGGAGGCCAGCGCAGCGATCAGCAACACTGTTCGCAGGATTCGCGATGGCGAAGCATCCCAAATAGACTGGCCGGCAATTGCAGTGGACAAAGTCAAAGCCGCAACGATCGCCGATTCGATTGCCGTCGACCGGCCGCGTGATGGTCTGGCCGCGGTCAGGGCCGTAATCGAATCCGGTGGAGAAGCCGTAACGGTTACGGACGCCGACATCCTCGCGGCCATTCCCGAAATGGCGCGGCTTTCCGGCGTCTTTCCCGAACCCGCTGCGGCCGCGCCCTGGGCCGCGGTTAAACAGATGGTTGGGAACAACACGATCGAAACGGACGAACTTGTCGTCTGCCTGGTGTCCGGCAGCGGCCTCAAGGATATTGGCAGCGCGCAGAAAGCAGCCGGCGCACCGCTCGTGATTGACCCCTCGATCAAAGCCGTCAGAGACGCCCTTGCTGCGTGATAATGGGGACATTCCTAATTTAACGTATTAGTACGTTAAATTAAGAATGTCCCTGCTAAAGCCGTCGAGGTGGTCAGCCAGTTCGCGGCCCTGCGCGTCGGACATGGCCGTTAGTGGCGGCCGCACGTTGGCCCAGCGCGGATCGCCGGTGGCCATTGCGAGCAAACGCTTCTGCGCCGGAATCGGGGCATACTCCTGCAGTATCAATCGAAAGCGTTTGACAGTCTCGTGCATTTCCCGGGCGGCGGTCACGTCGCCCTGATCATACAGGTCCACCACCTTGGCGATGTTGCCGGCATTGATGTTTGCAGTCGCTGTGATGCAACCGGGCGCACCGAGCTCCAGTGCTTCAACCAATGGCAGTTCTGAACCGGGATAAACCGTCAAGCCGTCAATCTCGAGCAGCGCCCGCGTGTTCTCCCAGTCGTTGGAACTATCCTTGATGCCGACGATCTGTTCCGGGAAATCACGGTGCAGGCGCGCGGCAAGGTCCGGCGGCACGCCAACAATCGCGATCGGCGGAATATGGTAGAGATAGATGCGTGCGTCCGAACCGATTGCCGCAATCAGCTGCCTGAAATATTCGTACAAGCCATCCTCAGTGACACCCTTGTAATAGAACGGCGGCAGCGTCATGACGGCAGCGCAAGCCATGTCGAGACAGGCGCGTGACAAGCGAGCCGTATCGGCAACATTCGACAGCCCGGTACCCGCGATCATCCTGGCCGGGTCGATGCCGCCGTCAATGAGTGCCCGTATCGCGGCAATCCGCTCATCGATACCGACCGACAGCGCTTCGCCCGTCGTGCCGAACGGCGCGATGCCGGCGCAGCCCTGTTCGAACAGCCGTTTCGCGTGCGCGACATAAAGATCCCGCGCCACCGATAGATCATCGTTGAACGGCGTCAGGATCGGCGCGATAACCCCACGGCTCTTCATGCTGCGATTGTCACTCAAATTCGTCTCGATTGTCAGTGCCCGCAGAGTCGACCGGTGGAAGATACGTAGTTTGGTTTGCCTTCCGCAGTCGTACAGTTAGTGGATGCCTCACCTGAGAAGGAGGATCGGATCGTGAATATATCCTTGTTTCAGATCCTGGCTGCCCTGCTGATGCTCGCAGCGGCTTTCGCCCTCGTCGTTGCGTATCGCAAATACCTGGCGGCTGGTTCCGAGCGTCGCATGAGAAGCATGCTCGAGGCCGTCGGCCTCGATTCCAAGGTCGTTTCGAGTCCTGATACCGACGCCATCGTCCGCGAAATACGACAGCGATGCCAGAGTTGCTCAGCAGAGGACGTCTGCGAGCATTGGCTGGCCGGCAGGAAAGGCGGCGATAACAGCTTCTGCCCGAACGCAGGGGTCTTCGATGAACTCAGGAAGACCCGCGGCGCCCCGACCTGATCTGTAATAGTACTTACGCGGGCTGTACGACTTAAAAGGCCAACGGGATCAGCAGTCAGTAGAGGAGTTCGACCCACCGACCTGCGTCGATGAGTTCCTTTTTCTTCTTCGACCATGATTCCTGAGATCCGACCATGTTGGCGAACACTTTGTCGAGTGCATCGCGGATGGGGACCAACCCGGCTACATACACGTAAGTGTGTTCATCGTCGAGCATGTTCAGGATCTCTTCGCTGCGACCTTCGATCGCGTAATCCCACGCGATCGGGTCCGCCCAGTTCGGGCGCGGGCTCAATGCCTGGATTGCTTCAAACGTGTCCTCGTCATAGTAACGTGCAAAGTCATCGCGTTTGTCATTCATATAAAGCAGCTCGAGGCCAGACTGTGCGCCGTACAGCAAAAAGACCTTGCCTTTCCAGTCCCCAACCTCCTGGTAGATATGTTTGACGAAGGCACGAAAGGGTGCGATGCCGGTACCGAGACCGATCAGCAGCAGGTTGGCGCTCTTATCTTCCGGCACCTTGTACGGCAGGCCAAACGGGCCGGTTATGGACAGCTTGTCGCCCGGCTTGCGATCGCACAGGTAGTTGGAGTTGACGCCCGCGTATTTTTCGCCGCTGTAGTCGTCGATGTAATCGCAGCGCCGCACAACTAATGTGATCTCGGGATTTGCCTTGCCCTTTGGAGGCGGCGTATCGGCAACGGTGTACAGTCGGTGTTGCACGGAGCCGCCAAATTCCTTGGGACCTTCGACCAGCACACCGATACTCTGTCCGATTTCGAAGTCGAACTCATGCCGGTCCACTTCGAGCACCAGTTCCCGGACTTCGGCATCTGCGCTTTCGTCCGTGATACGTTCCGTACTTAAAACTGTCGCGGAATAGCGAGGTTCTTTTGGATAGTCTTCAAGGCGCATGAGGAGCACTCCTTTTTGCCCTTTTCCCGTCACGGGCGGGTCTGGTAGCAGAATCAAATTTAGTGGAACCGCAGCCGTTAAAGCAAGCTGATGCATCGCAAGCGCTGCCTGAGCGGCTGGCCTTGAGTCGCTCTTTCAAAGCGCTATCAAACGCAATGATTCGAATTACTATCATCGCCGCGATGGCAGCGGCCGCAATGATGATGCTGACAATAAGGTTCATCGGCCGAGGCCCGCAAAACCCATGAAGCCCATGGACAATACACCGGCCACGACCAGGGCGGCCGCGGTTCCCTTGAAGATCTCGGGCACGTCCGCGAGATCGAGTTTCTCGCGTATGCCGGCCATGAGCACGAGCGCCAGTGCGAATCCGGCACCCGCACCCAGTGCATACACGATTGCCTGCGCGAATCCATAACCCTTGTTGGTCTGGAACAGCGCGAGGCCGAAGATCGCACAGTTCGTTGTGATCAGCGGCAGGAAGATGCCCAGCGCCCGAAACGTGGGCGGGCTTAGTTTGCGCATCAGCATCTCGACGAGCTGGACCGTCGATGAAATCACCAGGATGTACGAGATGATCCTCAAATAAGGCGCGTTTATTGCTTCGAGTACCAGGTTGATGCCGAATGCGCAGACCGAGGCGACCAGCATCACGAAAGCAACCGCGCCGCTCATGCGGACCGCCGTTTCGAGTTTGGCCGAGACGCCGAAGAACGGGCAAATGCCGAGGAAGTAGGCCAGCACGAAGTTGTTGACCAGCGCCGCGTTCAGGAAGATCGACCAGTAACCGGGGTCTTTCATGACGCTGCCTCCCTGGCCCGCTCACCGGCCTGTTTCTCGGCATCCGCCTGGCGCTGGCGAATCCAGTTCACAAGCAGGAGCCATATAGCCATCGCGAAAAAGCCGCCGCTGGGCAGCACCATGACCGTCCAGGTCTGGAAACCGTCGGCGAATATGTCCACGCCGAACAACGTGCCGCTGCCGAGGACCTCACGCACCACGCCGATCAGGAACAGCGCGCCGGTAAAGCCGACCCCCATACCCAGCCCATCCATCACCGCGCGGCCGGGGTTGTTCTTGGACGCGAAGGCCTCGGAACGACCCAGGATCAGGCAGTTGACAACGATC
>CAMYIS010000254.1 GCA_947258485.1 uncultured Woeseiaceae bacterium | reverse complement strand
GCCTCACCAGCGCGTCGCGTCAGAATCAGCATGACATCCTACTCCTGCCTGGCGGGGCTCCTGCCCCGTTCTTTTTGCGCGTCGTACTTCCTTAAACTGCTGTAATACTAGCCGATTTTGGCTCTCGGTGCCCATATGGGCCTCAGGAGAGCTGCTTTCTGACCCAACCCGAAACCGATTCGAGGGCCATGTCGAGCTTGGAAGCATCGTTTCCGCCCGCCTGGGCAAAATCGGGCCGCCCGCCGCCCTTGCCGCCAACCAACTCGGCGACCGGCTTGATCAGGTCGCCCGCACGGATTTTGTCGACATTATTCTTGGTCACGCCGGCCGCCAGGCGGACTTTGCCATCGTCAACGGAGCCCAGCACAACAACGGCATTCTGCAACTTGTCCTTGAAGCGATCGACCGCATCACGCAGGGTCCTGGCATCGGCGCCGTCCATTCGGATCGCCAACACCTTGATACCGGCGATCTCCTGGACACTGCCGGAATGATCGGTCGCCGGCCCGGCGACAAGCGCCTGTTTTGCTGCCACCAGTTCTTTTTCAAGGTCCTTGCTGCGCTTTAAGAGCTGTTCCACCTTCGTAGCCGCCTGTTCCGGTGGGCTGCGCAAGAGTTCGGCCAGGTCGTTCAAGGTCCGCTGATTGGCATCGATCCAGGCGAGTGCTCCACTGCCGGTTACTGCCTCGATACGCCGCACACCCGAAGCAACGCCGCCTTCGGAGACGATCTTGAACACGCCGATGTCGCCCGTGCGATCAACATGGGTACCACCACAAAGCTCGACCGAGAAATCACCGAGGCGAAGGACCCGCACTTTGTCGCCGTATTTTTCGCCAAACAGGGCGACGGCACCCGACGCAATGGCGTCGTCGTAGGTCATGAGGTTCGTGTCCGCCGCCACGTTCTTGCGAATCTCGTTGTTCACGCGATCTTCGATCTCCTGCAACTGCTCTTTCGTCACACTTTCGTAATGGGAAAAATCGAAACGAAGTCTGTCCGGTGCTACCAGCGAACCTTTCTGGGTGACGTGCTCGCCGAGCACCTGGCGGAGTGCCGCGTGCAGCAAATGTGTCGCCGAGTGGTTCAGTCGAATGTCCTGACGACGATCCGCATCGACAACAGCTTCCACTTTGCCGCCCACCTTCAGTGCGCCCTGCTCCAGGCTGCCAAAATGCACGTTGGCCTTGCCGCTCTTCTGCGTATCGTCCACGCGAAACAACTTACCGTCATCGACGAGAATGCCCGTATCGCCTACCTGACCACCGCTCTCGGCGTAGAACGGCGTCGACGACAAGATCACGGCGCCGTCGTCGCCCGCGTTTAAGGACTTGACAGGTTTGCCATCTTTAAAGAGAGAGACGATCTTGCTGACACCGTCGGTACCGTCGTAGCCGAGGAACTCGGTTTCGGCATCAGTCTTCAATGATTCGTCTTCCGCCGTGCCGAACCGGCTCGCCGCGCGTGCACGGTCGCGCTGCTCGTCCATGGCTTTTTCAAAACCGTGGTTGTCAATCGTCAGGTTTCGTTCGCGAGCGATGTCGGCCGTCAGGTCGACCGGGAAACCGTAGGTATCGTAAAGCTTGAACACGACGTCGCCCGGGATCTGCTGGCCATCGAGCTCTGCAATAGCAGACTCAAGTATATCCATGCCTTGATCAAGCGTTTCAGCAAACCGCCGTTCTTCCTTCTCAAGCACTTTCTCAACGTGCGCCTGCGCTTTGGCGAGCTCCGGATACGCATCGCCCATTTCTTCTACGAGCGGCGCGACCAGTTTGTAGAAAAACACATCGTCCGTGCCGAGCTTCTTGCCGTGACGGATGGCGCGTCGAATGATGCGCCGCAGCACGTAGCCTCTGCCCTCGTTGCCCGGCAATACGCCGTCCACGATCAGGAACGAGCACGCTCGAATGTGATCGGCGATTACATTGAGTGAACTCGAGCCATCGTTTTTGACGCCCAGCACGTCGGCCGCCGCCTGAATAACGTGCTCAAAAATATCGATCTGGTAGTTACTGTGGACGTTTTGCATTACGGCCGCAATACGCTCCAGGCCCATCCCCGTGTCGACAGACGGTTTCGGCAACGGTTTCATTTCGCCATCGGCCGCACGGTCGAACTGCATGAACACGAGATTCCAGACTTCGACGTAGCGATCCCCGTCTTCATCCGGCGAACCCGGTGGTCCACCCGGAACATCGGCGCCATGATCAAAGAATATCTCGCTGCACGGACCGCATGGACCGGTGTCGCCCATGGCCCAGAAATTATCTTTCTCACCCATGCGCGAAAAACGCTTGGGGTCGACTTTGATCTCGTTCAGCCAGATATCGGCGGCCTCGTCATCCTCTTCGTAAACCGTGACCCAGAGACGATCCGCCGGAAGCCCCAACGTTTCGGTCAGGAATTCCCATGCGTATTGAATGGCTTCGCGTTTGAAATAATCGCCGAAACTGAAGTTACCCAGCATTTCGAAAAACGTATGATGCCGCGCCGTATAACCGACATTCTCCAGGTCGTTGTGCTTACCACCCGCGCGGACACAGCGTTGTGACGTTACGGCCCGGTCGTAGCTGCGCTTGTCATCGCCCAGCAAAACATCCTTGAACTGCACCATGCCGGCGTTCGTGAACAAAAGGGTTGGATCGTTGCCCGGCACCAGCGGTGAGCTCGCAACAACCTCGTGGCCATGTTCACGAAAATAGTCCAGGAATGCCTGGCGCAGCTCATTGCTCGTCATGGTTTTCATCGAAGGGATATAGGGGTGATACGCAAGAACTCAAACCCGGTAGTTTACGGGGTTTGTGCGGCGGGATTAAGACTTAATCGTCGCCGGCCGCTACAGCGACCTGGATGTGGTCGGGCTCGAAGCCCCGATATTGCAGAAAACGCATCTGCTTCGCTTTTTCGGCGAAGTCGGCCGGTCGCGCACTGCCGAACTTCTTGCCCCGGATCTCACGGGCCAACCGGTACCAGTCGGCGCCGGCCTCTTCGATGGCAGCATCGATGGCAGCATTAGCGATGCCGCGCTGGCCCAGGTCCAGGCGAATGCGAACGGGTCCTTTACCCTGATTGATGCGCGACTGCACAAAGCTTTCGGTAAAACGCTGGTCGCTTTGCAGGCCCTCTTCCGTGAGCTTGATGACGGCCCGCTCGGCAATGTCCCGAGCATAGCCCTTGTCAGCGAGTTTCTTGATCAGCTCTGCCTGCCCGTACTCCCGCCGCGCCAGGAAATCCATGGCCTTTTTGCGGGCCTCTTTTGGACAAGAAAAGCGATCTTCCTTCTTGCCGGAAAGAAGATCGCTGATTTCTTCGTGGACGGGCTGCAGTTCAGGCTTCCTTGGCAACTGCCTTGTCATCATCCGTTTCGACGGCCGCTTTAACGGTATTTGGCAGCAGCTTGGCGCGAATCTTCTCTTCGATTTCTGCCGCCATCTCGGGATTGTTCTTCAGGAACTCGCGAACGTTTTCCTTACCCTGGCCGATACGGTCGTCGCCGTAGCTGTACCAGGAGCCGGCCTTGTCGACGATATTGTGCTGCACGCCGAGGTCGATGATCTCGCCGAAACGTGAAATGCCCTGGCCGTAGAGAATTTCAAATTCGGCCTGTTTGAACGGCGGTGATACCTTGTTTTTGACGACTTTGACGCGGGTCTGGTTACCGATGACCTCATCGCCTTTCTTGATGGCGCCGATACGGCGGATATCGAGCCGGACCGAGGAGTAGAACTTGAGCGCGTTACCCCCCGTCGTGGTCTCCGGGCTGCCAAACATGACGCCGATTTTCATGCGAATCTGGTTGATGAAAATAACCATCGTATTCGAGCGCTGGATGTTGGCGGTCAGTTTCCGAAGCGCCTGTGACATCAGGCGCGCCTGCAGGCCCATGTGAGAGTCGCCCATCTCACCTTCTATCTCGGCCTTCGGCGTCAAGGCAGCAACCGAGTCAATAACAACGATATCGACTGCACCGGAGCGCACCAGCATGTCGGTAATTTCGAGAGCCTGCTCCCCGGTGTCCGGCTGTGACACGAGCAATTCGTCAACATTGACGCCCAGTTTCTCGGCATAACCCGGATCCAGTGCGTGCTCGGCGTCTACGAACGCCGCCGTACCGCCCAGTTTCTGGGCTTCTGCGACCACTTGCAGCGTCAACGTCGTCTTGCCGGACGATTCCGGACCGTAAATCTCGACTACACGGCCCTTGGGCAGGCCACCGATGCCCAGCGCCACGTCGAGCCCGATGGAGCCGGTCGATATCGACTCGATATCCCTGGCCACACCGTCGCCCATGCGCATTACGGAGCCTTTACCAAACTGCTTTTCTATTTGTCCTAACGCTTGCGCGAGGGCCTTCTTACGATGCTCATCCATTATTTTGGTCCATTTGTTGCCGCCATTTGGCAGGGTTTGAGATTACTGTGCATATAAACAGTATTATTCCACGAAAGCCGCGCCAATGGCAGCCTCTGTGGCATCTTTATTTTGGGCAAAGTACCAAAAAACTCAAAGAATATGCCGGAAGCTATTGTTTCAGCGGACGGTATGTCGACCCGCCGGGCCCGGATACGGATTCGACCAATTCGAAGCCCGACCACTCCGTGGTCGCCCGTTGCGTCAATCGCTCGGTTGTGAACGCGCGCGCGTTCCTCGCAACCGTGATATGCGGCCGATAGGTCCTGTCTTCCGGGACCACACCGAAGTCCAGCACGAGGCTGTTCAATGCTGCAACCAGGGACAGGAGTTCTGGCGGAACTGTCGCAGCAGCCATGCACGCGACCTTGGGCCGCGGCCAGAATTCCATCCTGTCGAAGCTCAATCGGAACGGCTCAACCTGGATCTGGCTCGCGCGTTCCAGCAAGCCGGGCACCTGGGCGGACGGAAATGCGCCTATGAACACCAGCGTCACGTGCCAGTCGCGGCGATCAACGGCCCTGCCTTCAACGGTCTTGGCGACCGAGCCGATGACGTCACGCAATTGTTCACGCTGCCGGTCATCGGGCCAAAGCGCAAAGAATATTCGCTTGTTTTTCATTGTTAGATGCGGTCTCTGATGCCTTGCAGAGCATGTACGACCGTGAGTTCGCGAACAAGATCGCGGTCACCCGTGAAATGCTGATGCTGTGTATCAATCGTCACTGCGGATCCGTTTCTGACGGCCCATGCAAACCACACCGTGCCAACCGGCTTCTCCTCGCTGCCGCCATCCGGTCCTGCAACACCACTGACGGCAACAGCGATATCGCTGCCGCTGAGGTTGAGCGCGCCTTTCGCCATCTCCTCGACTACGGCGGCGCTAACGGCACCGTTGTCCTCGAGCGTGCCCAGCTTGACACCGAGAAGAGATTCCTTTGCGCCGTTCGAGTAGCTGACGATGCCATACGCAAAGATCTCCGAGCTTCCGGCCACGTCTGTAATCGCCTTCGCAATCCACCCGCCGGTACAGGATTCAGCCGTCGCAACCATCTTCCCGGACGATACCAGCTCAGCAGCGAGTGCTTCGGACAACTTTAAAATCGATTCATGATCCGCCATTAGTTCCGACCACTCAATACGGAATCATAAAGTGCCACGTGCTTGTCCGCCATCTCGTCGATTGAGAACTCGCTTTGCATTCTGAGCCTGCCGGTCTCGCCATATTGTCGGCCAAGATCGGGGTCATCAATCAAGCGCCTGATCGCGGCAGCAAGGGCGTCAGCATCTTCTGGCGCCACGAGCAGGCCCGTCTTCTCATGCAATACGGCCTCGGCCATGCCGCCGGCGGCAAAACCCACGACCGGTACGCTCGCTGCCGCCGCTTTCAGGGCGGCGACGCCAAGCCCTTCCGCCAGGGCCGGGTGAGCGAACAGGTCAAAGCAGGCAAGGAACGCGTCAATGTCATCGCGAAAACCTGCAAATTGCACAATGTCGCCGAGTTTGAGCGATGCGGCCTGTGCGCGCAGCTGGTTGTTCAGATAGCCGTCACCAAAGAGGACAAGCCTGATTTGCGGGTACCGGTCTTTGAGATCGGCGACAGCCTGCAGCAAATACTGATGACCTTTGCGTGGAATCAGCTGGCCCGCAGCGGCAATGACGAAGTCTTTGTCTGCCAGGGAAAAGTCGCGCCGAAACGCATCGCAGTCCGGCGCGTTATCGAACGCCGTTGTGTCGACCGCATCGCGAATGATCGTCAGCCGCTCGGCTTCCACGCCACGATCAAGCAAGACTTCGGCGACAGCATTTGAAATTGCAATCACTTTCTTGAACGGACGGTAACGCAGTGCCGCCATCAGTCGCATCTCAGTGTTGTCGACCCGGCGCGACACTACCGTAGGGATATCCGCAAAACTCGCTGCGAGTCCACCCAGGATATCGGCACCGCGGCGGCTGTGGCAGTGAACGATATCCGGACCGGTTTCTTTAAGATATTGCGACAATCGATAGGCAAACGGGAGGTCGAGATCGCCGGCACAAAACAGGTTTTGCACGCGAATACCGGCCTCACGGGCGACGTTGTTGATGCCGGAATCCGGCGGACACCTCACGTAACGCATTGATCAGGTAGACAACCTGCTGCGGCCCGCCCAAAAAATGGCGCCCGGTTTCGACATGCAGTATTTTCACGGTCTAACAATAATCCCCCGCACGCTCCGTCCCCGCAAGGGGGAGCGGCCTCCTATAAGAAATAAATGAAAGCTGAAGTCACAGCCGTCCACACACCCATGATGCGCCAGTACCTGCGCATCAAGGCCGACTATCCCGACATGCTCGTGTTTTACCGCATGGGCGACTTCTATGAACTCTTCTACGATGACGCGCGCCGCGCCGCCGCGCTGCTCGACATCACGCTCACTTCGCGCGGTAAATCGGCCGGCGACGCGATTCCCATGGCCGGCGTGCCCTATCACGCCGTTGAAGGCTACCTGGCCAAGCTGGTACGCAAAGGCGAGTCGGTTGCCATTTGCGAGCAGGTCGGCGACCCGGCGACAAGCAAAGGGCCCGTCGAGCGCAAGGTCACACGTGTCGTTACGCCAGGCACGTTAACCGACGAGGCGCTGCTCTCAGCCAGCCGCGACAACGTCATCGCAGCGATCGTTGCCAGCGGTGGTGGCATCGGTATCGCATGGCTGGATCTTTCGGCCGGTCGGTTTCGGCTTACCGAGGTACCCGACATCGAGGCTCTGCTGGGCGAGATCGAACGCCTGCGCCCGGCGGAAATCGTCGTAGACGAAGATCAGTCGTTTCCGGACTCGTTCAATGGCGACATTCGGGTTACACGCCGGCCGCCCTGGCACTTCGAACTCGACAGCGCGACGCGCCTGTTGTGCGCCCAGTTCGGCACGCGCGACTTGAGTGGCTTTGGTTGCGAGGAATTTGTGCGCGGTGTTGTCGCGGCGGGTGCGCTGCTCCAGTACGTCACCGACACGCAGAAAGCGGCGCTGCCGCATTTGCAGTCGATCAAAGTCGAATTGCGTGAAGACGCCGTGATCATGGACGGGCCCACGCGCCGCAACCTCGAGCTCGAAGC
>CAMYIS010000253.1:2702-3352 GCA_947258485.1 uncultured Woeseiaceae bacterium | reverse complement strand
CGTGATCGCACCATTTCGCCCCGACTGGCTGGCACTGCTGACCATCTTCTGGGCGATGCAGCTGCCACGCACCTGGAGCGTCGGAAGCGCCTGGATCATAGGTCTCATCCTCGACGTTTCATACGGGACCCTGCTTGGGCAACATGCGCTGGCATTGTGCGTCATCGTTTTCATCACGGTGCGCTTTCACCTGCTGATGCGCGTGTTCCCATTATCGCAACTATCTGCAACCGTGTTCGCCTTGCTGGCCCTGTACCAATTTCTGCTGTTCTGGATTAATGGTGTCGCCAGCGTTGCGGCACCGCTCGTAACGTACTGGGCGCCCGTGGTTACAGGAACATTGATCTGGCCATTCCTGTACATGTTCCTGTCGGGAGTGCGCTTCAGGGCCCGGGCGGGCGGCTAGCGTGGCCTTACTGTCGCCGATCAAGGACCATCATTCCGAACGACGCCTGTTTGTCAGGCGTGTGATGGCGGCTACGGTCATAGCAATTCTGCTACTCGGCTTCGTCATCGCACGTCTCGTGCAACTCCAGGTCGTCCAGCACGAGCTGTTCGCCGAAAAAGCCCAGGGTAATCGTGTCCGCATCGAACCCGTTGCACCGATCCGCGGCCTGATCTTCGATCGCAAGGGCCGCGTCATCGCCGAA
>CAMYIS010000253.1:0-2678 GCA_947258485.1 uncultured Woeseiaceae bacterium | reverse complement strand
GGGCCGCGTTTCCGACCCGTCACTCTCAAATTTCGGCTGACCGAAGAGGAAATTGCCAACTTCGCGATCCAGCGCCCGCGTTTTCCCGGTGTCGATTTCCAGCCCAGGCTGGTTCGTCACTATCCTGACGGCGCCGCCGTGGCGCATGCAGTTGGTTACGTTGGTGGATTGAACAGCGATGACCTGCAGCGGCTTGATCCGGCGCGCTACGCCGGGACGTCACACACTGGTAAGACCGGCGTCGAAAACAGCTTCGAATCCAACCTGCACGGCGCCGCCGGTTATCGACACCTGGTAACCAACGCTCGCGGCCGACAGGTTCCCGGCGACTCGAGCCAGCTGCTCGACTCGTTGCCGATGGATGAAAAACCCGCTCCCGGCGCGAACGTCTACCTGAGCATCGACCTCGATCTGCAGTTGCTCGCGACCCGCTTGATGGAAGGACGGCGCGGCGCCGTCGTCGCGCTCGACCCGCAGAGCGGCGAAATTCTCGCGCTGGTCAGCGCCCCGTCGTTTGATCCGAACCTGTTCGCGGTCGGCATGAGCACCGCGCAGTACGGTGAACTGGCAGACAACGTGGACGTGCCGCTATTCAACCGCGCCGTGCGCGGCCGCTATCCACCCGGCTCGACGATCAAACCGATGTTGGCCCTGGCTGCGCTGGAGACCGGCGCGACCAACCTGACCCGCAAGACCTTCTGCATGGGCTATTTCATGCTGCCGGACTCGACACATCGCTATCGCGACTGGAAGCCCGAAGGTCATGGCCCAGTCGACCTGCACGACGCCATCGAACAATCCTGCGACGTCTATTTTTACGAGATCAGCCAGGACATCGGCATCGATAACATGCACGATTATCTTGATCGCTTCGGCCTTGGGAGAAAAACCGGCATAGATATTGGCGGCGAGCAGGCGGGAGTTGTGCCATCGCGAGAGTGGAAGCGCAACAACTTCAGCAACCGCGACGACCAGCGCTGGTACCACGGAGAAACGGTCATCGCTTCGATCGGCCAGGGCTTCATGCTCGCGACACCGCTGCAGCTGGCTGCCGCGGCTGGCGCATTGGCCACCCGCGGCAAGCATTTTCGTCCTCACCTGGTCGCCGCGGTTGAAGATGCACTTAGTGGCGAGCGCACGCTCGTGGTCCCTGAACGACTGCCGGACGTCCAGATCAGCAATAGTTTTTACTGGGACAACATCATCACCGCCATGCATGACGTAATGCAGGGGCCACGCGGGACAGCTCGCGCCGTTGGCTTCGGCGCGCCGTACGAGATGGCGGGAAAAAGCGGAACCGCACAAGTCGTCTCGATCGCGCAGGACGAAGAATACGACGAGGAAGAAATAGAGGAGCGGCAGCGCGATCACGCATTGTTCATCTCGTTCGCCCCGCTTGACGAGCCGCGAATCGCGGTAGCCGTCGTCGTCGAGAACGGCAGCAGTGGCAGCGGTGTTGGCCGTCGTCGTCGAGAACGGCAGCAGTGGCAGCGGTGTAGCGGCACCTGTCGCGAAAGCGATCATGGACCAGTACCTTGGGTACGGTGATAATGTCGTACGCTGACTCTAAACCCTTGCTCACAGCCAGGCCTGCGCCGCTGTCAAATTTCGCGGGCCTCATGCGCCGCCTGCATATTGACGGCCCACTGCTCGGCGGCCTGATCCTGATCAGCGGCTTTGGCCTGTTCATACTTTATAGCGCCGTCGGCGAAAGCAACCGGCTTCTTATCAACCAGGCCGTCCGCCTGGGGCTGGCTTTCGTCGCAATGCTGGTCGTGGCGCAGCTGCCGCCGGACTTTTTGCGGCGCTGGACCCCCTGGGGCTACCTGGCCGGCCTCATTCTCCTGGTACTCGTGCTCATGGTGGGCGAGATGGGACAGGGCGCGAGGCGCTGGCTGAATCTCGGCATTCGCTTTCAACCGTCCGAGGCAATGAAGCTCGGTGTACCAATGATGGCGGCCTGGTACCTGCACCATCGACAGATGCCACCCCGGCTCGGCCAGCTTCTGGCCATCGCGGCGATGATCGTTGTACCGACCATCCTGATCGCGCGCCAGCCCGATCTCGGTACATCACTGCTGATCGCAGCCTCCGGCGTGATCGTCGTCATCCTGGCCGGCATGTCGTTCCGTTTGATCATGGGCATGGGATTGCTGGCTGTGCCCGGCGCGCTCGTGCTGTGGAATTTCATGAAGGACTACCAGAAACAACGTGTGTTGACGCTGCTTGACCCGGACAGCGATCCCCTGGGCGCAGGTTACAACATCATCCAGTCGAAAATCGCGATCGGATCAGGCGGACTGTTCGGCAAGGGCTGGACCAATGGATCCCAGGCCCACCTCGAGTTCCTGCCCGAGCGAGATACGGATTTTATTTTCGCCGTACTCGGTGAAGAATTCGGGCTGTTCGGTGTGCTGACCCTGCTCGTGCTCTACATGTTTGTCATCGGTCGCGGTCTTTACATCGCGGTACAGGCTCACGATACCTACTCGCGCTTGCTGGCCGGTTCGATCAGCCTGACTTTTCTCGTATACGTCTTCGTTAACACGGCGATGGTAACCGGACTTATCCCGGTCGTTGGTGTACCGTTGCCGCTGGTCAGTTTCGGCGGAACGTCCATGGTGACCCTAATGGCCGGATTCGGTATTCTCATGTCGATTCACTCACACCGGAAGTTA
>CAMYIS010000252.1 GCA_947258485.1 uncultured Woeseiaceae bacterium | reverse complement strand
ATGGGCATGCACGAATGGAGTTATTCCAACGATTACAACCCGGCTTCACGACGCCTGATGCCGCACGTTGACCTCAAGCAGCGCTTCAAGAAGCTCGATATCGAGGTCGAACTCGGCTTTACGGTCGAGCAGACGATTGAAGAAGTCGAGCGATGCCTGAACTGTGACATGCAGACCGTTTTTACCGCGAGCCTTTGCATCGAATGTGATGCCTGCGTCGATGTCTGCCCCGTGGATTGCCTGACGATTACCGCGAATGGCGATGAGGACGAGCTGCGTACGAGGCTCTCCGCACCGGCCCAGAATACCGAGCAGGCTCTGTATGTCTCGGCCGAGCTGCCGCATACGGCCAGGGTCATGGTGAAAGACGAGGACCTTTGCGTGCATTGCAGTCTCTGTGCCGAGCGCTGTCCGACGGGTGCCTGGGACATGCAGAAATCGACCATCCTGGTGCCCTACGCGCTGGATGAAGCCCAGGGTGACCAGCCCAAGACCGCTTCCGGCGGCTCCGGCGCTTAAAGGGAATCCTGTGGCAACCGTAAATGACGTTGTTATCAAGATAGCTACGGTTAACGGCACGGGTTCCGCGAGCGCGAACGGCTTGCTGCGCAAATCAATATTTCGAATGGGCGTGCCTGTCGTCGGCAAGAACTATTTTCCATCGAATATTCAAGGCCTGCCAACCTGGTACGAGATTCGTGTAACGGGCGATAGCTACCACGCGCGTTCGAATCGCGTCGACATCATGATTGCGATGAACGCGCAGACCTACGCAAGAGATATGGCCGAGGTGGCGCCGGGCGGCTGGCTGGTTTACGACTCGACATGGCCACGCAAAAACCTTTTGAATCGTGATGACATTACGATCATCGGCATTCCATTTTCCAGGATGTGTAACCAGCATTTCAACGGCGTCCGGGCTCGCATCCTGATGAAGAATATCGCCTATGTGGGCGCCATCGCCGCGCTGCTGGATATCGATGTCGAAATCATCACCACCCTGCTTGAAGAGACTTTCGCGGACAAGAAAAAGCTTATTGACTCGAACATGGAGGCTATACGCCTGGGCTACGACTACGCGATGGAACATTTCGCCTGTCCCCTGCCGATGCGTGTCGAGAAAATGAATGCGACGGCGGGACAAATAATCATCGATGGCAACACGGCTGCGGGGCTCGGCTGTGTATACGCCGGCGCGACCGTTGGCGCCTGGTATCCGATTACTCCGTCGACTTCTTTGATGGACGCGTTTCGTGATTTTTGCTCGCACTATCGCGTGGACCCGGAGACGGGTAAACGAACCTACTGCATTATTCAGGCCGAAGACGAGTTGGCGGCGATCGGCATGGTGCTGGGGGCAAGCTGGATGGGCGCACGCTCATTCACGCCGACCAGCGGTCCAGGCATCTCGTTGATGAGCGAATTCATCGGATTCGCTTATTACGCTGAGATTCCAACCGTGATATTTGACGTGCAGCGAGTGGGGCCGTCGACCGGAATGCCGACGCGGACGCAGCAGTGCGACATCATCAGCTGTGCGTATGCGTCGCACGGCGACACCAAGCACGTATTGTTATTCCCTGCCGATCCCGCGGAGTGTTTCTACATGTCGGTAACGGCATTCGACCTGGCCGAACGCCTGCAAACACCGATCATGGTGTTGTCAGATCTCGACATCGGCATGAACGACTGGATGGTGCCTGAGCTCGAGTGGGATGAAGACTATGTCCCGGATCGCGGCAAGGTCCTGGGCGCCGAAGAGCTCGAACAGATGGAGAGATTCCACCGCTATCTCGATGTTGATGGCGACGGAATTCCGTATCGTACGCTGCCAGGGGTGCATCCGAAGGGTGCTTATTTCACGCGCGGATCTGGCCACACGAAATATGGTGCCTACACCGAGAATTCCGCCGATTACCAGGAGGTGCTGGATCGACTGCTGCACAAGTGGGAAACGGCGCGCAGCCTGGTTCCTGAGGCTGAAATACGTTTCTCGAAATTCAACAAGGCGGCGATTCTGACGTTTGGCAGCGGTGACAGCGCCTGCAAGGAAGCGCTGGACCGCCTCGAGACGGAAAAGATAGGCCTCAACTATTGCCGCGTGAAGGCGTTTCCGTTTTCCAATGCAGTTCGCGACTTCATAGAGAAGCATGAGGTCGTTTACGTCGTCGAACAGAATCGTGATGCTCAGCTTCGAACGCTGCTGATCAACGATATCGAAGCGGACCAGAACAAACTGGTTTCCCTGCTGCACTACGACGGCATGCCGATCAACGCAGGCTTTGTTGTTGACAGGGTCCTCGAGGAAATCGCGAAAGGGCGCGCGGCCTGAGCCGGGAGTAACATCGATGAGCTACATAGCAAAACCAAAGATCACTCATCCCGGCGTGCCAAAAAACGCCCTGGGGTTGACTTCACGGGACTACGAGGGTTCCGTATCGACCTTGTGTGCGGGGTGCGGTCATGATTCGGTCACGGCCGCGATCATTCAGGCTGTTTTCGAGCTTGATATCGAACCTCACATGCTCGCAAAAATGAGCGGTATCGGCTGCTCATCGAAAACCCCGGCTTATTTCGTCCACCAGGCACACGGCTTCAATTCGGTTCATGGACGCATGCCGTCCGTGACCACAGGTGCCAACGCGGCGAATCGTGATCTGATGTACATCGGCGTATCGGGCGACGGCGATTCGCTGTCAATTGGCGTTGGTCAGTTCGTCCACGCAATCCGGCGCAATCTGAACATGTGCTACATCATCGAGAACAACGGTGTCTATGGTTTGACCAAGGGCCAGTTTTCGGCGTCCGCGGATATTGGCAGCATGCCGAAGAAAGGTATGCCCAACCAGCAGGAGCCGATTGATCCTGTGAGCACGGCGCTGAGCCTGGGCGCAACCTACATTGCGCGCAGCTTTTCGGGCGACAAGGAACAGCTGGTTCCCCTGCTGAAAGGTGCGCTCTTGCACAGTGGTTTTTCACTCGTTGACATCATCAGCCCCTGCGTCACGTTCAATGACCACGAGGGCTCAACCAAGAGTTACGCCCACACCCGCCAGCACTACAACCACGTCGTCAACGTTGACTACATCCATCCATCCAAAGAAATCACAGCGTCTTATGCCGAGGGCGATGCGATGCCGATTCACCTCCACGGTGGCGATACCATTATCCTGCGCAAGGTGGAAGAAACCTACGATCCGACCAGCCGGGCCTCCGCGTTCAAATACCTTCGCGAACGATTCAATGCGGGCGAGATCACGACCGGCCTGCTGTATGTCAATGAGGCTCGCGCCGAGATGCATGAACTCATGGGCAACGTCGATACGCCGTTATCGAAGCTGCCGCTCGACGAGCTGAACCCCGGAAAAGAAGAGTTGGCGAAACTGCAGGCCGGCTACCGTTAGCCCCACAGTCGTTTCCACCAGGGCTCTTTCTTGGGTAAAGGGGGCTCGCCACCGGCGAACTGGATTTTCGCACGGATGTCGTCGATGTCCCAGCCGGTCAGGTTGGCCAATTGTTGTGCCTCTCGTTCCTGGCGATCGCGAACGTTCGCCTGGTATTGCGTTGCGTCGCAGCTGGTTGCGCCTTTCCACGGATGACGTATGACATACCGGCCCTGGTAGTTTTGCCGGTCGCCGGTCTCCTGGAACACGAGATCTTCCGGAAAATGCTCTCGGTCGTAGCGAACGTGCAGTCGCGTAACGAATACATTCTGTGCGGGCGCTGGCGCGATCTTGCTTGTGCGGTTGTTGTTTCCACCCACCCAGAACACGCCGAGTTGACGCAGCTCCTTGGCGCTTAGCGGGTCCGCAGCACAGGGATCACACCACGCCATGTCCCAGGCATATTCGAGGAACACGGCGCGCCCGTTCTCCGCCCGCGTCTGCTTGTCGAACATTGCCCGATAGAAATCGGCAAATTCACCCTGTACGAACTCAGGGACCTCGGTGTTGGTCGGGAGTTTTACCGTTCGGTAGTTCGTCGTCTCGACGCGCCCCGTCCGTGTAAGCGCGTAGACGTAAAGCTCCTGTTTGCCCTTGGCATTCAACGTACCGAGCCGGATCGGCAGCATGAACTTGTTGCTCTCATAAGCGACCTGCAGCGGGCGCAGGTACTGGTAACCCAGCTTCGATTGCTCTTCGAGGTTGACCTTGGCGACGAAAAAACGCATGTCCTGCTTCAGGTAGCTGTCGACGACTCTCTTTGCGCCGCGGGGAATGCGGTAGCCATTGTCGTTAAGCCAGCGAATGAGCCCGTCACTTTGCCCGGCGGACAGTATCAGGATGTCGTACTCGCCGACCGTGTAGCTGGCCTCGATCGTGACACCCTGCGACCGGGCAGCGCGTTTCAGCGCGGCACCGGCCTCCGGCAACGCCGCGCTGTTGCGCGACATTTCCATGCGGTCGTATTGCAGGCAGGGGTCCGGGTCGTGGTACTCAACGAGTCGCGGTGAAGTGTAGGCGTCGAGGTGCTGAACGACGGCGCGATCGCCGACATTGATTTGCTCGCGTTCAATCATCGTCGGAACAGGCACGACGACGGCGAAGTCGGCGACCTTGCCCTCGAAGTCATTCGCCATCGTGATGACGGTCCGGTTCTCATCTCGAACCAGGACGACCTGGGACGCACGATTGAACAGGCTCGTGTCGGCGCGTGCGACGTAAAAGCCGCAGAATGCCTCGGCTGATGTTGTAACGACGATCGTCAGCAGCGCGGCAACGACAGATATCAGGATTTTCATCAGTAAACTCCTTTGATTTGATTTCCTGCACGAGCGGCGGGATGTGCCCATTGATAGATCCGGCCTTGCATGATCGTATCGATCAGCGGCACAGCAGGCGCCGAGATGATCAGCGCGAGGATCGGACCATTCGGCTCGTAATAAATGAACTGAATAACGAATGCGATGGTGGCGACAATGGTCGCAAACAACACGCGGCCAGTTGCCGAGTTCGGGGTCGTCTTCGGATCGGAGATCATGAAGAACGCGAAGATCAACAGCGCTCCGTTCTGCAATTGATGCATCGGAATAGCGAGAGGGTCGCCGAGCCATACGGCCCTGCCGAACAACATGCTCGCGTAGATCAGCAGGAACGCGATCGTCGTCTCTGCACGTCGGGCACGCGTCAGCACCAGGAAGCCGAGGCAGGCGAGCGTGAATGCACCGATGGCTGCGCTGCCCCATTGTCCCGAAGAGACCCAGGCCTGGTCGCTTGCCAGCATGAGCGTTACAAGTGCCACGTTGGCCGGGTTGAACACGTGTTTGCCGCGAAAGCGAAGCAGGAACTTGCTGCCGATCGCAATAGCCGCGGCGGCGGCTGCGAGTGCGACCTCATCGGTACGCAGCAGCAGGGTCAGTGAAAGCGACGTGATTAGCGGACTGAGCGGATCGAAACGCGGCAGACCCGCATGCAGGGTGCCGATGAACTGAACGGCGAGCGCAGTCGAGACGATTGTGAGCGCGTTCTGCCATTGGATACCGAAGTCCAGGGCGACGACGCCGAAACAGACCAGCGAGGTCAGTACCGCGATCTGGTAATAGCGCGGGTCCCTGAAGCGATCCAGCTGTCGACTTATAACCTTCATGCCCGGTGTAAACGCCGGGAACGTAGTTTCGGGTTTAAATGGCCATTTAATCGGCGGTATCCGACCTCGGTTGCCGCTGCTACCTGCCGCCTGCCCCCAGTCTGCTATATTTATATTAACAAAAACAAAAACTTATATTGTTGCATCCAATATCAGGACGGCGTGCATCTACTGGGTGAAAGCAATTCCCGTAACCGAAACCTGGACTAACTGAAGTGACCGACGAGACTATCCCCATCGTAATGTTCTTAGGACTGACCATCGTATTCGTTGCGTTGTTCTGGTTTCGCTATCGCGCGCGCCGCGAAATGCAGGAAACATTTCGAATTGCGCTCGACAAAGGGCATGAACTTACGCCTGAAATTATTGACCGGCTGGGTCATCCGAAGGCAAGCAAAGACAAGGACCTGCGCCTCGGCGTCATCTGGATGGCGATCGCTGTCGGGCTGGTGTTGTGCGGTTTTGCTGTTCCGGATCCCAGTGGCCACGCGTTGCGTGGCATCCTGGCAGGTGCAGCATTCCCGTTTGCCATCGGTATTGCATACATGATCCTGTATGGATTTACGGAACGCGGCCAATAAGCGGATAATCGACGTTGAGAAACGGTGAAGATCATCAGCTCGTCGCAAGAGTGGTATCCGCACAGGATACTGCCGCCTTCGGGGAGCTGGTGCGGCGTCACCAGTCGCAGGTGCGTAATTTTCTGCGCAAGTTGACCGGTGACATCGCAGCCGCCGATGACCTGTCCCAGGACTGCTTCATGCACGCCTGGGACAAGTTACAGACGTTTTCGGGCCGCGGATCGTTCATCGGTTGGTTGCTGAAAGTCGCGTACACGACTTTCCTGCAGTCGAAGCGAAAATCGAAACGTTATGCCGAAATCCTCGAACAGGTCGGACATAAGATGGAAACGGAAGGACAGAATTACAGCGTCCAGTCGGACGAAGTGTCGGACCTGGATAAACTGCTTGCCGTACTGGACGATGATGAGCGCGCGATCATGGTCATGTCTTACGCGTGTGGATTGTCGGTGAAATCGGTAATTTTTCGTGGTAAACAGAAGATCAGGACGAGTTTTGACATCAAAGATCATCAACATGGCTGAGAAAATCAAAGACGCAGAGGACCGCTTTCTCGAGTCGATGTTTGACTCGGCGCCGATTGCCGACGATGGCTTCAGTGCGACTATCGTCAGGAAAATCCGTCGTAGACTCTGGCTCAGGCGCCTGGCACTGCCGGTTGCTGCTTTAATTGGTGGAACAATCGCCATCAAGCCATTGGCCGGGCTCGTGACTGCTGCTGTTCGCCTGTCATCGCTGCTTCCGCAGGAACTCCTTACTGCAACGACTGCATTTTTCCCGCAGGTGCAGACGATCGTTCTTGGTGCGATGCTGCTGGCGGCCTGCCTGCTGGGTTTGCGAGCGCTCGACGACTAACGTGTCGTTTGTCAAAGCCGGATCTCTCAGTTACATTCCGGGAATGACTCTTCGCGACAAAGTCGAAGCATTATTGCCCAATTGGGAGCGCTGGTATCCAAGCCTTTTCGACGCTGCCAGTGACCTTGGCATTATCAGGCCGGACGTATGTGATCCAAATTCTCTCCTGCTGACGCGCAGGCACGCGAAGGTCAGGCAGCGCGCCGAAGATGCGCACCGCGAAAAGTGGGGCGGAAAGCCACAGGACTAGTTCATGCAATTCGATATCGAATCGGTGAGGTCGCAGTTTCCTGCGCTCTCGATCACGGACAACGGTGTCCGACGTATCTACTTTGACAATCCTGCCGGCACACAGGTGGCGGCATCGGTGGCCGACGCCATGTCGGACTGCTTGCTGAAAAAGAATGCCAATATCGGTGGCTACTTCGCATCGTCAATCGATGCCGACCAGGTAGTCGAGTCAGCACGTGTCGCGATGGCGGACTTTTTGAATGCACCCTCGCCGGATGAAATCGTGTTCGGACAGAACATGACGACGATTACACTCCATTTGTCGCGTTCTATCGGCCGCATGTTCAGCCGCGGAGACGAAATAATCCTGTCGCAGATGGACCACGATGCCAACGTATGGCCGTGGGTTCTGATGGCTCGCGACCTGGGACTGGTCGTGAAGTGGCTGCCGTTCAACAAAGAGACCTTCGAATTCGATCTTGATGTCGTTGATTCATTGCTGACTGACAAGACACGCCTGCTGTGTGTTGGTGGCGCCAGCAACCTGACGGGTACCATCAACGACGTTACTGCGATTTGTGCCAGAGCACGCGACGCCGGGGCGATTACGTACATCGATGCCGTGCAGTCGGCACCCCATATTGCAACCGATGTGCAACATATAGGCTGTGATTTCCTGGTGTGCTCAGCTTACAAGTTCTTCGGTCCACACCAGGGCATCCTCTGGGGCCAAAGAGAATTACTGGAGCGCCTCGAACCATACAAGGTAAGGCCGGCGCCCAAGGAGATACCCGGATGTTTCGAGACCGGCACTCAAAGCCACGAAGGCATTGCCGGGGTGGCCGCGACCATCGACTATTTTGCCTGGATCGGCGATACGATGGCGCAGGATCATGCGGGTCGCTGGTCGCAGTTTTCCGGACGGCGCCGGGCGCTGCATGCGGCCATGGACTTTCTTTTTGAATACGAAAGATTGCTCGCCGAGCGCTTGGTCGACGGACTCACACAGATTGGTGGAGTCACTGTGCAGGGAATTACGGCGGCGGATGCAATGTTGCGCCGTGTTCCGACCGTTTCCTTTACCCATAATTCTGTTGCATCCGCCGCTATCGCCGAGTCCCTCGCGCGGCAAAACATTTTTGTATGGAGCGGCCACAACTATGCCCTGGAAGTCGCGAAGACCCTGGGCATTTACGAGACGGGCGGTGCTGTACGTGTTGGGCCGGTGCACTACAACAGCCACGAGGAAATCGATGAACTGCTGACTGTGCTCGCGAGTATCGTTGCTTCCTAGTGCCTGCAGGCGGCAGTCCCGGCTTTCTGATCTATACTGTGCGTGAATTTGGCCAGAGCCAAAGGTTTGAGGAATATTCAGGGAGATAACAGAATGAAAAAAGCTCTAATCGTAAATGCATCGGTAGTTCTGGTGGCTGCGCTGGGGATGACATCGACATGGGCACAGGAGCAGAGCGAGGAACCTGTCGTCTATCCCGTCGAAACCTACACCTGCAACTACAACAAAGGCCAGGGTCCCGCGGACCTCGAAAAAGTCATTGCGGGCTGGAACGTCTACATGGACCAGCAGAGTACCGGCAACTACTTTGCAATGACACTCACTCCGCACTACTTCGGAGGAGAAACATTTGATGTCGGTTGGCTGGGGGCCGCGCCAACGGGCGAAGAACTTGGTGCCGGAGCAGATGCCTGGATCACTGGCGGGGCCAAGCAAGCCGCCGCATTTGCAAAGGTCCTGGACTGTGACAGTCACAGCAACTTCGCAACGATGCAGATCAAGGAATCTCCAAGCCAGGCGTCACCAGACAACATTGTCCTGACATTCGCGAATTGCTCGGCCGTGACCGGCAAGACTATGGAAGACGTGTTTGCGGCGATGGATGCCTGGACCGAATATTCGATTGAGAATGGTTACCGGAACGGCGCATGGGTATTGTTCCCGGCGTACGGTGTTGATGATGTCGATTTTGATTTCAAGCTTGTCAACGGTTATGACAATCACACTGATATGGGCAAGGACTACGACCATTACGCGAACGGTGGTGGCTATCAGAAACATGCCGAATTGCTGGGCGACGTCCTTTTCTGTGATGTTACCCGTGTCTATGATGGCGTGATCCGCCGACGCATCGCTACGGCAGAATAGTTTTCGGCCGGCCGGCCGGCAGGGGCCGATAGCGGTGTGCGCTATCGGTCTTTCACAAAAAAGAAAGCCGCATTGCTGCGGCTTTCCGTGAGATGTTGTACCTGGAAAGGAGGGTTAGCGACGTATGCCGAAGTACTTCCCATTCACCGTCAGACCCACCGCATCTCTAGATACCTTTGTTATCCCACTAGACATGGATCACCTCCTTTCAGTTGTTAGCCCACTGTCAGTATGTCCTGTAAACCAATAAAAACCAAGGAAAAAATTAGTTTGATAAACACCTTCAAATTGTCGCATTTTGTGGGTTATTATTGACGGCCGACCTCGGCCAAGTGGAAAAATCGGTGCGCAATGCCGTGTATACTTTGGAGCTTGCCTGCGTTCAGGGAACCGCAGCCACATAACAAAACTAACGAGTGAGAACGTACGATGGCGATCGCAGATCTCAAGAATGTATTGAAAATCTTCAGCGGCTCTGAGGTCAGTGCCGGTAAGGAGAGTGAAATATTCAAGGAAGTGTTGCTCATGACACTTGCACGAGCGGCAAACGCCGACGTAAGTATTCAGCAATCCGAAGTCGACTTGATCCGCAAGATTCTCAAGTCACACACGGGCGAAGATTTCAGCGCAGCGGACATTCGTGTTGCCGCGCGCGCCGAATTGTATGCGGAAGCCACGTTGGTCAAGTATCTTAACAGTGTGTACAAAAAGATGACCGAGGCTCACCGCGCGCAAACTGTACAGGCATTGGCGGACGTGTTCCGTGCCGACGAGACCATCAGTGTGCTCGAGCAGGACTTTTTCGATAACGTCGTTAAAGCGCTGCACGTAAAATCGTGGCAGGTTGCTGGCCTTCATGCGGGCGATGTTAGCTGAAAGACGCGCTGAGCAACCATGTTCAGGAAAGGCGGGCATTTGCCCGCCTTTTTCGTTTCCGAGGTGCGCCGTTACTGATTCCTGCGCGCTGACGGTGACGTCGCGGTAAACGACAAACAACCAGGCGATTGAATTACCAACGTGATCTTTGTGAGAAATCTGAATCATGGATGAACGGCGCGGCTGCTACTTGAACGCAAGCTGAACATGGTCGCACAGACGTCTGCGGATGCCTGCAGGTTCAGCATCGATTCAGCGTCTCTGGCTTCTAATGAAGCTGTAAGCAAACAAAGGACACGGTTATGAATCACCTGAAACGAACGATCAGCATTGTTCTCGCACTGCCGCTGGTATTGCTCCTGACTACGAGCTACGCAGCTATGGCCGCGGAAGAAGACGCTCGCATCAGCACGACGTCCCAGGGCCTCGTAAGCCAGGGAGGTGCGGCAGCGACATCGGAGCCGTCACGGGACGAATACGGAGCGCTCAAGCTGTCAGGCGATCGCAACAAGACGGCACGGGCAAGCGGTCAACAGAAATCCTCGAATATCGAATCGCGCACGCCGAATACGGATTTTTGGTTTTACACAGCCGATGTCGAACTTTTTACTGACCGGGACCGTGATGGCTACTATGCCGGTATCGATTTGCTTTTTGATGCCGATACCTACTACGACGTTGCCGAGGTCTACGCCGTTATCTACCTGAGCTACGAATACGGTCCGTGGAACGAGTATGCCGAGACGGAAATTTTCAAAATATTCGGAACGTCCAGTGACGATGAATATATCGTGGAGACGGATCTTGTCGCCGGGTACCCGACGGGTAACTACGACATCCTGATTGAGCTGTACGACGCGTACGACAACGCATTCGTAGCGGAAATCGGGCCGGAAGATACGTCGGAGCTGTCCATACTGCCGCTGGAAGACAGCAACCGGGATGCACCGGCTACGGTCACGACGCAGGTCGTTGTCAGCCGCGGCGGCGGTGGTTCGCTGGGCTGGTTCCTGTTGCTGGGACTTGCCTTTGCCGGCGGCCTCGCGCGTAAGGATTAGACCGCGGTTGTGGTTTGGCCGGACTCATGCGCACGGCGGGCCGTGCGCATGACTTTTCGTAATACGGCGGACCATCGCCACCCACCTGCGTCGTTCCCATCGCGAGCGGAGTCAGCCCGACAATAGTAGTGGCGACTGTCATCAGGATTGGCCGAAGCCGGTCGCGCCCGGCGGTTACGATAGCTTTCTCACGCGTCATTCCTTCCTGCCGCAGGTTATTTACGTGATCGACCAGTACGATGCCGTTATTCACTACGACCCCGATCAGAATCATTATGCCGATCATTGCCATGAACGAAAAAGTCGTACCCGTTGCGGCAAAGAACAGGAATACCCCGAAAATCGAGAACACGATCGAGCCGAGGATGATCGAGAAAGGCAGCAGCATCGACTCAAATAAAGCGGCCATGACCAGAAAAATGCAGGCAACGCCCAGCACGATATTCATGACCATCATGTCCGCCGTTTCGTCCTCGCGTTCGAAGCCGCGGCCCTCTTTCCAGCTGTAACCGGGGGGAAGTTCTATCTGCTCCATAAGGCTCTTTACGCGAGGCCTTACGTCATTTGCCGAGACCTCGTCTTCGAGATTGGCAGTCAGAATGACAGCGGTTTGGCGATCGGTGCGGCGGATCGTGTCGGGCGCGGCGCTGACGTGGAAAGAGGCTACGTTACCAAGCGTGATCCGCCTGCCGTCCGCCGTGTACAGAGGCAGGTCGGCCAGCTGTTCGATGCTCTGTTTGTCGTCGTCACGAAAAGCAATGCGCACCGCAATTTCTCCGCTTTCGCCGCGGAATTCACGCAGGTTCTCGCCGCGCATCGCGATGCTGACTGACTGAGCGATTGCTGCTGCCGTCAGGCCAACCGCTGCGGCCCGGGACCTGTCGATACTGACACGTACTTCCTTGTCACCCGCCTCGGCATCGCTACGAACATCTTTCAAACCTTCAACCGTCGCCAGCGCACGTACGACTTCGGTGCCCAGCCGATTCAGTATTTCGGTGGAATCACCGCTGATCTGGATCGAAAAACCTTCACCGCCGCCCTGCCGATCGAACTGGAAGTCGGGCTTACCGATTGCGATCTCAGGCAGGTCCTTCTCGATGCGTTCAATAATTTCCTTGGTCGACAGGGTCGCATCCGACTTGTCGGTAAGCAGTATCGTCGATTCCGCGCGGCCCTGGTCGTAGTAGCTGTAGATCGAGCGAATATTGAACTCCTCCTGGCGCGAAAACAGATAGTCTTCGATCGTGTCGACGGTCGACTCGACGCGTTTCAGCGCATGCTGGCCCTCGATGTGGTAAGGCATAAACAAACGCCGCCCGACATCTTGCGGGAACATGTCGAACTTGACGGCGCCGAGTACCGGCGGCAGCACACCGACCACGCAGACCAGGACGATGCCGAGTGCCGTCCACCAACGATGGCCTAGAATCCACTCGAGACTGCCAACATACCTTTTCGTCAGGCGCGAGATCCACGCGCCTGCCTTCGGTCTTGGCGGCACCGCGATACGTGCCGCCAGCATGGGTACCAGCGTCTGCGCTATCAGCAGTGATGCCAGCAGCGCAACGATGATTGTGATGGCCACATGAGTCAGAAATATCGTCATGTCGATCTTCGCACCGAAGATGATCGGCGCAAATACGATGATCGTGGTCGCGGTACCGGCGATGACGGCGAGGCCGACTTCATTGACACCATCAATCGTTGACTTGAAGGGTTCGTCGGGTCTCTCGGCCCGATGCCGAAAAATGCTCTCGGTGATGACAACGGCATTATCAACGAGCATGCCGACAGCCAGCATCAGCCCCATCATCGAGAGAATATTTAGTGTGAGCCCGGCGAAATACAGGGCACCGAGGGTAATCATCAACGAGAATGGCACGGCAGCGGTGACGATCAGCGTCGTCGTGACCTGCCGCAGGAACAGGTAAAGGACGATTATGGCAAGCAGGCCGCCGAGTGCTCCTGCCGTGAGCAGGTCCGACAATGACTCGCGCACGCTGTCACCCTGGTTGTCCAGCGAAAAAATCTTGATGCCCTGCATCTGCGGCAACTTGCTGACTTCCTCGACTTCGGCAATAACCCTGTCTGTGACGTCGACAAGATTGGAGCCGGTCGTCTTGTTGACGGCAACGCCAATCGCGTAGTCACGATCCAGGTGACGACCGTAGTTACGTTCCGGTGTGCGCAATTCGATGTCAGCGATATCGCCGAGGCGCAGCCCGGACCGATCGATCGTGAGTTCACGAATCTCATCGACCGATGTAAATTCGCCGCTCGGGCGGACACTGAAGCGCCGATCGCCAGCCGTGATCTTGCCGGCGCTGACGGCGAAATTGCTGCTTACGAGCAGATCGCGTACAGATGCGATATCGACTCCATGCGCGGCCAGCCGATCCGGTTGCAGCAGGATTCGGATCTCGCGGGGGTCCACACCCTGTAATTCGACGCGCGACACGCCCTCAATTCGCTCAAGCCGCCGGGTTAGCAAGCGATCCAGCATGTTGTAGCTGTCAGACAGGTCGCGCTCGCTGGAGATGCGCAGGTTTAACACGGGCTGGTCACCCAGTGAGCCTGTGAATATGAAGATGCGACGTACATCGGCAGGCAACAGGTGTCGGATGCCGTCTACTTTCGCGCGGGCTTCGATACCCTTGGCGCCCATGCTCTGATCCCAGCCAAACCGAAGGAAGATCTCCGATTGCCCTTCGCGGGAGCTCGAGAACATCTGTTCGACCCCGGATAGTGTGGCTAGCGCTTCCTCTACCGGGCGAGTGATCAGCTTCTCGACTTCTTCAGGTGTCGATCCGGCATACGGGATCTGAATGAATATGCCCGGAAACTCGATGTCCGGGAATTTCTCAAGTGGCAATAGCCGGGCAGCGATAACACCGACCAGTGCCAGCGCAACAAACACCACGACGGTCGTAACCGGGCGACGCAATGCAACTTCGGTGTGCTTCATCGTGCAATCCCCACGTCAGGCTCGATCGCGGGCCATCGCTTCCTGTCCATTAACGAGTACACGACGGGAATCACGACCAGTGTCAGCACCGTCGACACGACGAGTCCGCCGATTACCGTGATGGCCATCGGCGTCCTGACCTCGGATCCTTCACCAAAACCCGCGGCCATCGGCAGAAGTCCGAGTGCCGTTGTCAGCGAGGTCATCAAGATCGGTCGTAGTCGTGCGACACCCGCTTCTATTATCGCGTCGTACCGCTCTTTGCCTTGCGCGCGAAGCTGATTAATGAGATCGACGAGCACTATCGCGTTGTTTACGACGATGCCGGCAAGCATGATCACGCCAATAAACGCGACTATATTGACAGTAGTGCCTGTAATGAAAAGCGCGATTACGGCACCGACCAGCGCGAGAGGGATAGTGAATAGAATGACGAACGGATGGATCAGCGACTCGAACTGCGATGCCATGACCAGGTAAACGAGGAATATGGCAAGCACCAGGGCAAACCGCATGGACTCGAATGACTCCTGCATCTCTTCGCTCTGCCCGGATACCAGCGCCGTAATTCCGGG
>CAMYIS010000251.1 GCA_947258485.1 uncultured Woeseiaceae bacterium | reverse complement strand
CGACGTTGTCTCCGGTCTTTGCGCTGGTTCGGTAGACATGGCCATATGATTTGGTGAGCGCATCGAGATACTCGTCGCTGACAGTCCAATCGTGTGACAAGTCGCGCTTGTTGATCAGCAGCACGAAAGGAGACGCACCGTATTTCTCTGAAATTTGACTGTGGAGATGCTCGATCGCTGTCAAGGTGTCAGGCCGGGTACCATCCGCAACATAGATGAAGCCGCTGGCGCCACGAAGGTAAGCAAGCTCCTTGGCGCCGAACTCGTCGGTACCAGCGACGTCCCAGATGACGAGTTTGTGTACTACGCCCAGGGCTGGAAAGCCGATTTCCTTGGTGTCGATCTTGACACCCACCGTGCTCAGGTATTCTTCAGAAAAGTGATTGGTGACAAAGCGCTCGACGCAACTGGTCTTGCCGACGGCGAAGTCACCGACGACGCACACTTTGCTGGTCAAGGACGTCATGGAAGGTCCGGCAATGACTCTAGCTGCAGGTCAATCTGCACGAAGCGTTGACTGACATCCTGTTGTGGCTCGCCGTCCGAAGTCCTGAGTTCCCGCTGGCGCATGATGCGGGCGTCGATACCGTTTGCCGCCAGGATCCTGGCTGCAAAGGCCGCACGGCGATCCGCCAGCGCCGCGTTTGATGCCGGATCTCCGATGGAATCCGCCGAGCCCGTGGCCATCACAGACACCGAATAACCGAAACCACGAGCATCGTCCAGGAGCTTCGCAAGCTCTGATGCGAACTCACGCAGCTTTTCTTCGTCCCCTTCGACCAAGCTGACGCCGTCGCGGAAAAAGAACTTCCTCTCATTCAGGCTGACCACCCGATCGGCGAACTGCTGCCGATCGCTGCCTTGAAGGCCACTCAGATCAAGCTGGTCGACGCCCGCCAGGCTGCTGAAACGGGACTGCAAAGCTTGTCGCCACGCCCACGGAGCCTCGCCGATAACGTGGAGGGTCGTGCCCGATACAGTGAAGTTGACTGACTCGGGCTTGCCAAATATCTGTGCCGCGCGCGCCGCAAGAATTTCAGGCTGCAAGGACTGGAACGGCTGCATCGAAGCACTTATTCGATCCGCCGGGATATCAAGACTCTCGGCAACGTCCAGGACGCCGATTGCCAGCGGATCCTTGAGTCCACGCACCGCAAAATCGCCACCGCTGCGGTCGATGCTCGTTACGTAGATACCGGGCGTAGCACTGAGCGCCGCATCGAGCTTCTCGAGTTCCTGCGCGTACAGCCAGTTTCTTACACCAAGAACAACAGCCGCAAAAACGAGCAATAACAACAGTATGACGATCGGAACGGGCGGTCCCTTGCGCGCCTTGCCGCTTTCCTCGCGCGCCTCAAACTGGAGACAACGTTCGAGCTCTACCTCGACGTCAGGAATTGTGCTCGTGTCTCCTTTGTATTCTCGAATTGCGTCACCGTAGCGAAAATGGATGCGCTCGAGAATCGCACTGAGATCAGCCCGCAAACTCTTCGGCGGCACGCCGCGTATTACGCACACGAGGAGCGCATGCGGTCCGTGCACGGCCCATAGCGTGAATTCGCCCATGTCAGCCGATTCGAGTCGTCCCGTGCGATCCGGCGAAAACGACTCCTTGACGAAATCCTGAATCGCCGTAAACATCGCGGAAACTGCGTCACTGTCCTTTATCTTGGACGACTCATGATGCACATGGTCGACGAGCAGCCCGTTTTCCCGACTGATCAGGTACGCCTGTTCGACCCGATATCGCATGGTCTTTTGCAAGACATACTCGCCAAACGGTATACCCGCACGCGATGCCTGCCAGCGCCATTTCAGCCCTTTCGGGCTGACGCTATGCTCTACGGCTTCGTTTATTTGCTGCGAGAAATTGCGAAGCGCATGCATGATCGACTTGCGAATCGCCGGCCCCATGACCGGGTACAGTGCATCGGCATAGGTTTCGGGCTCGTCGCGGAGCATGGATTGCCTCGGGCAGGATATCGGCAACGTCGGCCGTTCGGATCTCGCGACGCTCCACGCGTTCGGAAATCGAGTCCAGGGCCTGTTTCTCGGCGCCAAACAGTAGTTCTTTTAGCTGATCGAGATCGTTCATCGATACTCTGCGTCAGACACCGGATCAGGCGTCGGGCAGCTTGGCGTTTTTCTTAAGACGCTGCGCAACTTCGCTCATAACCGTGGCCAGGTCTTCCCGGCCGAGTTTTCGCGTCTCGACGGTCAGGCTCTTGCTGAGCTGCTCGTGGCTGTCGTGAATCATGCCCGACAGTTCTTCGCTCTGCTCCTGCAGTACTCCGCGCAAGTCATGCGTTTCGCTACCGATCTGTTCTTCGAGTTCGACGCACCAGGATTCAACCTGTTCCGCCAGCTCCTTGAACTCCTTCGAGCCCTGCCTGCTCTCGTCTTTACGGGCTTTGCGCTCATCCCTTAGTTGTGCGGCCAGCTTTTCGACTTCGCGCTTGACGCCGCTATTAAGTCGATCGACACGCTTTTCGAAGTTCGTCGAAATCTGCTCAATATTCTTCGTGAGCCGCTTCTCGAGATCGGCAAAACGCTGCTCGTAGTCGCGCATTTGCCCGCCGAACAGAATCTCGCGGATCTTATCGACATTTCCATCAACATTTTCGGCCGATAAGCCGGACTGGTTTTGCGGTTGCTTCTTTGCCATGACCTTACATCTCCCTACCGGTGCCGTCTTGCATACGCCTTTATCGGCCGACTCGTTCCATCCGATAGCCGTGCTGGTAGATGGCCGACAGTATCCAGCCGTTTTCTTCGCACAGCTTGAGCTTCTTTCGCAAGCGGCTCACGTGTGTATCGACGGTTCGCGTCGATACGGATTTGTTTTCGATTCCCCAGATCGCTTCGAGCAGGTGATTGCGGGACATCATTTTTCCCGTATTACGAAAAAAAAACAGCGCCAACTCAAACTCCCGGTTCGTCAGATTCAGTTTCTCGCCGTTAAGGCTTACCGTTTTGTTTGCAAAACTCAAGGAATAGGGTTCCACTTTGAGCTCCTCGCCCTCTGGCTTGTTGCCAGCCGCGCGTCTCAGTACCGCCGATACTCGTGCCACCAATTCGGCTTGCCGGACCGGCTTCACGAGGTAATCGTCGGCGCCGGCTTCGAGGCCGCGAACGATGCTTTTTTCTTCATCCTTCGCCGTCACGATGATGACGGACGTATAGTCACCCATCTCCTTGCGCAGCTTCTGCAAAACGTCGATGCCGCTCAGATCGGGCAGCACCCAATCGAGCACATACAGATCGAAGCTGTCGCGCCTGACGGCACGCAAAAAGCTCGCTGCGTCGGCATAGCAATCGACCGTATGTTCCGCATGCGTCAGCCAGAGTTTTATCAACTCCGCCTGATCAGGATCGTCCTCGAGAATCGCGACTCGCAATCTTGCTCCAATCCAGCATCGAATGGACACAACGCATTGTGCTGGGTACTGGCGATCTTGTTTTCGGAATATTCGCGCCAGCGACTTGTCCATTATAGCGGCATACGCGCTATGCGCTGGAATCTATTGAAAATTATATCAAATCGGGTCCTGATCGAAGCAGATCAGCTGACCCTCAATTTGTGCAGAAAGTCCGTCAGCTCGCCAATCAGGCGCTCGATTTCCGGGGCATTCCTGGCATCGGCCGCTTTTTCGAAATTCGCGCCGAGCCAGGAGATTTGATCGAGCCCATAAGCAGCGCCCGAGCCATACAGGTTGTGACCGGTAACCCGAATCGTTTCAAAGTCCGACTCTGCGAGGGCTTGCGTCAGTTTGCCAATGTCATCCTTGCGATGACTGAGGTACTTTCCAATGAGCCGCCGCGCAAACGGGTCGGTAATCTCGATCGGTTTTCCATTCTCGCGGGTCACACTTCTCGTCCTCGCACCTGTTGCCAATAGTTTACATTCTCGGAACCGCTTTTATTGCGGTTTCCCCGTTCGCCTAGTATGTAATTACTCCCGGCAATTTTTTGGCTTGTGCTACCCAATCACTGACTATTGCGCTCGACGGCGGACGGCGCACGAGGTTCTTGGCGTTGTTGACTTCCGCCATTTTCGTCGCCAGATTTTCGGCGTTGCGATTCTTGAGCTCTTTGACCGTATCGACGCCGGCGCACTCGAGCAGTTCTGCATACTGGCTCGCAACTCCGTTGATCCGAAAAAGGTCCGCCATATTCACGCATTTCAGAATTCGGGCTTCGCTGATTCCTGTTTTATCCGCCAATGCAGCGCGAGACCTCTTGTCGGCGCCGGCCTGCAGCAGGCTTTCGACAGTTCGTACCCCGGCCTTGCGTAATGCTTCGCCCGTCTTGGGCCCTATTCCCTCGATTTTTTCTATGCTCTTTGCCATTGCTCGTCTCTCAGAATAAGTAGTGTTTTTGAAATCAAGCGCGAAGTCTAAGTCAACAGAACGCATGAACTTCCATTTGTGACATTTGTTGACAAAAGACCCGCAAACTCGCGCATTTCACGAGTACAGATGTGAGAACCCCATCACGCTCCGATCCGTGATCCAGCTGCTAGTCTGGCTGCAAGCGGGCAATTAGCGAAGGGTCGATATTGACCGTGGAGCTTGTTATGAAGTACCTGCCTGCAGCAACCCTTCTGCCTTTGGCCATTATTCTCGGCGCCTGTAGTACCAGCGGCTTGAGGTCTGCGCCCGCCCAGGACGTAGCCACATCTCTATCCCCGGAGCCGTCACGCGAAACCATTCTCCTGGTCAGCCTCGAAGACGGCTCGGTGATCAAGCAAACGATCGCTTCCAGCGCCGACCTGTGCTTCAAGATGAACACCGACAGTTCAACCACCTGCCTGACACAAGGTGCACCGGTCATCGATCCCGCCTCGAACAGCATCATCGGATACGAGATGATCGAGGACCATATCGACCTGGTCGCAAAGTCCGACTAGGTCGCGCCGGGCCGCCTGCCTGGCTGTACTCCCCGCTGGTCTGCCCTGACCCGCCGCAAAAAATGTTAACGATTGTTACAGTGCCGCGAGTGGCCTGATCGAATCCCTATACTCCGCCTACTTTCACAAAAAGTGTCATTCAGGAGTTAGGGAAATGAACAAGATTTACGCAAGAACTCTGGCAATCGTGGCGGGCGCCGCCATTGCCGGTGGCTGTTCAAGTATGACAGCAGATACTTCATCCGCTGAAGCAAGCAGCACTTCGATCACGGCGTCAGAGCTTGCGGCTTCACAGCGACGCATTAGCGAATTGGAATCCTCACTGGCCGCCAAGGACCGGGATCTCGCCAACGCCGAAGCGCGCATCGCAAGCAGCGCTTCAACGACTGGCATGGCCAGCGACAACACGGGCCTGATGCCGTCGGATCCGAAGCCGGGCGAGTGCTATGCACGCGTAATCATTCCGGCCAAGTACACGACCGCCACTGAGCAGGTTGTAAAACGTCCGGCGTCAGAGCGCATCGAGATCATTCCTGCTCGCTATGAGACGGTTAAGGAAACGGTTGTCGTCAAGGAAGCTTCCAAGAAACTCGAAGTCATTCCTGCCAAGTATGAGACCGTCGAAGAGCGCGTACTGGTCAAGCCTGCGACCACGAAGCTAACGGTTGTGCCCGCAGTGTATGACACCATCGAAGAGCGAGTAATGATCAAGCCAGCGTCTACGCAGACAATCGAAGTTCCCGCTGTTTACGAAACGGTTACGGAACGCGTACTCGATCAACCCGCTCGCACAGAGTGGAAGCGCGGCACTGGCGTAGGCACCGGTAGCGGTGTTGCCATGGCAAGTGCGTCGCAGGCGGTCAAGCGCTTTGGCGACTTCAAGGTAATCGAGACTCGCGTGGAAGACACGGGTGATCTGATGTGCCTGGTCGAGATCCCGGCTACTTACAAGACCATCGAGAAGCAGGTACTTGTATCGCCGGCCACGACACGCAAGGTTGAGGCTCCGGCCGAATACAAGACGGTCAAGAAGACGGTCCTGAAGACGCCCGCTACAACCCGTGAAGTCACGATTCCCGCCGAATACCGCACGGTGAAGGTGACCAAGCAGGTTCGTCCCGAGACCACCCGCGAAATCGTCATCCCCGCCGTATATGGCGATGTCGAAGTCACGAAGCTGGCGCAGCCTGCTACGGAGCGTCGTATCCCGATTCCCGCCGAGTACACAACCTTGACACGCAACAACAAGGTAAGTGACGAGCGCACCGAATGGCGCCCGGTCTTGTGCGAAGTCAACATGACCCGCGAGAACGTCGCTGCATTGCAGTCATCTCTGAATGATTCTGGTTGCTGCAAATGTGGACCGAACCGCAATGAGTGCAAGATCGACGGCGTTATGGGCCCGTGCACGCTGCAGGCCGCTCAATGCTATGCAGAACGCAATGGCCTTTCTTCAGGCAAGAAGTACGTCACGATGGACGTGATTCGTGCCCTGGGTTTGAAGTTCTGAAGAGTCTGAATCTCACCCTCTAAGTAATGATTCAATCAGGCTCTCTTGGGCAGTCGCGTCGACACAACGCGACTGCCCTTTTTTTGTCAGGCGGCGTTTGAGAGTTCCCGGGCCATTACTTCGCTCATCTTGAATTTCTGAATCTTCCCCGTAACCGTCATCGGGTACTCATCGACGAATCGAACGTGTTTTGGCACCTTGAAGTGCGTGATCTGACCTTTGCAGAACGATTTCACGTCGTCCTCGGTCAGTGACTCGCCTTCCTCGAGCTGGATCCAGGCACAAACCTCCTCGCCCATTTTCGGATCCGGAATTCCGAAGACCTGCACTTCCTTGATTTTCGGATGTGTATACAGAAACTCTTCGACCTCGCGCGGGTATACGTTCTCGCCTCCGCGAATGATCATGTCCTTAATCCGGCCGACAATTCTCAGGTAGCCTTCGTCATCCATGATGCCGAGATCACCGGAGTGCAGCCATCGGGCATCATCAATAGCTTCGCGGGTCTGTTCCTCGTCATTCCAGTAACCCAGCATGACCGAATAGCCGCGTGTGCATACCTCGCCTTTCTCACCAATCGGGACGACGCGACCATGGGGATCGATGAGTTTTATCTCTACCCATGGTACGGCTCTGCCAACCGTTTCAACGCGTTTCTCGACAGGGTCTTCGGGCAGCGTTAGGTGATTAATAGGGCTCACCTCAGTCTGGCCGTAACCTATGAGAACGTGTTTCATGTTCATGTCGGCGATCACCCGCTTCATGACATCAACCGGGCACGGTGCACCGGCCATGACGCCCGTACGAAGCGTCGAAAGGTCGAATTTCTCGAAATCGGGATGGCTGAGTTCGGTAACAAACATCGTCGGAACGCCGTGCAATGCCGTACAACGTTCCTTTTCCACAGCTTGCAGCGTCGACTCGGGATCGAATACTTCACTCGGGTAAACGGCGGTGGCGCCGTGCGCGAACACCGCAAGATTACCCAGGACCATGCCGAAACAGTGATAAAGAGGGACCGGGATACAAACGCGGTCCTTCGATGACAGCCGCATCCCGGCGCCCGTGAGATAGCCATTATTCAGAATATTGCAGTGCGTCAGCGTTGCCCCTTTCGGGGTGCCTGTTGTACCGGACGTGAACTGGATGTTGATCGGGTCGTCAGGGCGCAGCTCGGTTTTGAGCTCAGCCAGCCGAGCTCGCTCCTGCTCCCCGCCCGCGGCACAAACATCCGGGAAGTTGAGCATCCCGGGCGATCTTGTTGCCCCCATACGAATAACGAACTCGAGCTCCGGAAGTTTTTCCGACCGCAGCTGTCCAGGCTCACAGGAATTCAACTCGGGCGCGAGCGCATACAGCATTTCGAGGTACTTGCTGGACTTGAACTGCTCGGCGCTGACGATCGCCCGGCAGCCGGACTTGTTGAGCGCGTAATCGAGCTCGAAGAGCCGGTACGCCGGGTTGATGTTGACCAGGATCGCGCCGATCTTCGCCGTCGCCATCTGCGTAACGACCCACTCGCTCGAATTGGGCCCCCAGATACCGACGCGGTCTCCGCTCTTGATACCCAGGTGCAGCAGGCCAAGGGCCAGTTCGTCAATCCGTTTGTTGAACTCCGCATAGGTCCAGCGCACGTCCTGGTGACAGACGACGAGCGCCTCCGTATCCGGCGTTCGCGCTACAACACCTTCAAAATAGTTGCCGATCGTCTCGTAAATAATCGGGGCGCTCGAGGCGCCGCAGCTGTAGCTCTGGGTCAATCCGGCCATGGCATTTACTCCGACCACTTTTTTGGTCAGCTAACAATGGCCCCTATTAGAGTCGTTGCCTACCCGTACGTCTATCGTGTGAAACACCAAGTACCACGATTCATGTAGTTCGATCTTCGCGTGCCGCGCCCTTAGAACAATCGCCGATTCGCGTCCGCCCCAATCGTGTGGAAATATAGTGGTATGAAAACAGCGCCGTGCACGCTTCTCCAGCTACTGGCATTCCTGGCATTGGTCGTCGGATGCGACGGCAGTGTTGACTCAATCTCGGCCTCGAATTCGACATCCATCATCTATCGTGGAAACGGGGGCGATCCCGGCTCACTGGATCCTGCATTAGCCGAGGATCTGCATGCTTTCAATATTTTGACAGATCTTTACGAAGGGCTCGTTGCCGAATCTGCGACAGGTCAACTTGTGCCGGGCGTCGCCGAATCCTGGACGATAAGCGACGACAGCCTCGTTTACACCTTTACATTGAGGGGCGATGCCCGTTGGTCAAATGGAGACCGGGTGACATCGCTTGATTTTGTCAACGCTTTTCGTCGCGTCGCGAATCCTGGTACCGCATCGGTATACGGCTTCCTTCTCGAGCCGATACTGCACTTTCCTGAAGTTCAGAATGGATCGCTGCCGGTGGATCAGCTTGGTGTAACGGCCCTTGATGAACGTATTCTGCAAATACGCTTGGCTGAGCCATCACCTCAAATTATAGCTGTGCTTGCAATGCCGATCGCATTCCCGGCGCATGAATCCACGGTTGCCAGGCGTGCGTTCACGGATCCCGATTCATTTGTCGGCAATGGCGCCTACTCATTGATTGCGTACAACATCGGCGGCCCGACGCGATTGCGTCGCAACCCGATGTATTGGGATGCCGGTTCGGTCGCTGTGGAGGAGGTCGTTTATCTGCCCATCGTTGATCCCGGAACGGAACTCAATATGTACCGCGCTGGCGAGCTCGATATTACGAATACGATTCCGCCAGAACATGTTCGTTCACTTAGAGAAAACAGGCCTGACGAGCTTAGAATCTCGCCATCGCTTGCTCTCTATTACCTGGCCTTCGATTTGACCGAACCACCACTCGATAACGCACTGCTGCGCCAAGCACTGTCTATGGCCATCGATCGGGAACAGCTGGTCTCACTGATCGGTCGAGGTGAACAAGCAGCGTTCGGCATCGTGCCGCATGGCGTTACGGGGCACGTCGGTGCCGAATTTACCTGGCGAGCGTTTTCCAATCATGAGCGTTTACGACGGGCGCGCGCCCTGTATCGAGAAGCCGGCTATAGCAAAGACGCGCCACTCGCCATCAAATACACCTACGATGCTGGTGACATCCACGAAAAAGTCGCGCTGGCAGTAAGCAGCATGTGGCGCGACAATCTCGGTGTAGAGGTGGCCCTCGAGAAACGGGAATGGCAGTACTTTCTCCAGACTCGTGACAAGCGGGCCGAGTGGCAGGTCATGCGTTTCGCCTGGTTCGGCGACTATAACCATGCATCGACGTTTACCAATATCTTTCGTTCCGGTGACCCGCAGAATCTGTCCGCATACGCTAATCCCGAATACGACCGTTTGCTCACCACGGCATCCTCTGAAACCGGTATGCGAGCCCGTGCTGCCCATATGACCAGGGCAGAATCTATATTGCTGGCCGACCATCCAATTGCGCCCCTGTACTTCTTCGTCAGTAAGCACCTGGTCCGTCCCGGCATCACCGGTTTTGAAAATAACGTGCTCGACCGGCACCCCAGCAAGTACCTGTTTTTGGAACAAAAACCGTAAAAACGGCCCTGAATGATTGACATCCTCCGTATTTGGGGTAAACTACCCCAATTATGGATACCGACATCAAGAACACGCTGCGCTCGTCCTGCCGCGCCCTGCTAAGGCCCATCGCTTCTGTTGTCCTGAAGTGCGGCATGACATGGCGTGAGTTCTCCGAGCTGTCGAAGTCGGTCTTCGTTTCCGTAGCCAGTGAAGAATTCGGTATCCGTGGCCGCCCGACGAACGTGTCCCGAGTGTCGATACTGACCGGGATTTCACGCAAAGAGGTCAAACGGCAGCGAGAGCTGTTAGTCGCGCCGGCATCTTCGGCGTCGCCAAAGACCACTGACGCAACCCGCTTATTGTCTGGCTGGCACCAGGACCCCGACTACGTAAGCGCCGATGGTACTCCGCTGGCATTGAAGCCGAAGGGCCCTGCTCCGAGTTTCGAGACACTTTTCGCAAGCTACGGTGGCGACACGCCGGAGCAGACACTGTTTCGTGAGCTACTCAAAGCCGGTTCTATCGAAACGGACGATCAGGGCCGGCACATCGCCAAACGGCGTTATCACATGCCGGTTGAAATGGACGCCGGAAGCATTCGATTTTTTGGCACTAACCTGTTCGATCACGCCCGTACGTTGAGCAATAACGTGACCGGCGATAACGACAAGCGACGGCTCGAGGGCTTTGCTGTCGACGATCGGATCCATCCTGACGCAGTCGAGGAATTCAGGGCATATCTCGACCAGCGGGGACAACAATTTCTTGAAGAGATCGACGACTGGCTCAGCCGGCATCGACTCGACCCCACCGATTCAGAAACCACCCCTGTCCGACTAGGCCTCGGTGTCTATGCGATTGAAGGACAGTTACCTAAAGGTACGTAGTTATGAAAAACGTCAAACTGATTATTCTCGGCTTTATCCTTGCTTTTACAGCAGGCTGCGGCGGCAGTGGTAGCGGCAACACAGCCGTTGTCGATCCGTCCCCGCCGCCACCTGTCGGTGGAATTGGTCGCACGGGTATTGCGATGGGCCCAATTTCGACGTTTGGCAGCGTTGTCGTCAACGGTGTGCGCTATGACACCAGCTCTGCTGTTTTTACGGTTAATGGCCTTTCAGGCTCGCAAGACGACCTTAGCGTAGGCCAGGTCATTACGGTCAGCGGCACGATCGACGACAACGGCATTGACGGCGATGCTAACGAGGTCAATTTTGACGACAACGTCAAGGGGCCAGTGCAGAGCATCGACCTCGCGCTTAGTCAGATCGTCGTTCTTGGGAGACGTCGTTCGACGATAGCATTAGTCCCGCTTCCATCGACGGCCTCGATATCGACGACATCGTTGAAGTCAGTGGACTCGTTGACGCCACCGGGCGTATCACGGCGACTCGCATTGAGCTGAAACCGGCAGGGACCGAATTCGAAGTGCTCGGTACCGTCAGCGGTCATGATATGGCCAATTTCCTTTTCAGCATAAACGACCTGGTGGTCGATTACAGCGGTGCAACGCTCGACAACGACTTTCCCGGTGGGCAGATTAATGACGGCGATTTCGTCGAGGCAAAAGGGATGTCACTCGTCGGCGGAAACCTCATCGCCACCATAGTTGAGCTGAAAAATGCATTGCCCAATGTCGCTGACGGTGTTCACGTCGAAATCCAGGGCTTCATCACACGTTTTGTGTCGGCAACAGACTTTGACGTCACGGGACTACCGGTCACAACCACCGCTAACACGGTCTATGAAGGTGGTGGCGAAGGTGATCTCGGGCTCAACATAAAAGTGGAGGTGGAAGGCGACGTCAATAGCGGCGGTGTGCTGGTTGCTACGAAAGTAGACATCCGGAGGGCCAAAGCCGTGAGAGCGACGGCGAATGTCGACTCGGTCAACGCGGGGGCCAACTCGCTCGTAATGCTCAATATTACCATCAGTGTCGATGCCTTGACACGACTCGAAGACAAGAGCAGCGCCGACGTGCGTCCATTGACTCTGGCTGACATCAATGCGGGAGATTACGTCGAAGTTCGCGGCGGCGAGTTCCCCGCAGGCAGCGGCGATATTCTCGCGACGATTCTCGAACGCGACGATGCCGACACCGAAGCGATACTGCAGGGCTTCGTCGAAACCATCAGCGATCCTTCATTCACAATTCTCGGTGTTACTATTGAAACCGGCAGCGGAACGATCTTTCGTGATGTCGACGACACCGTTATTTCGTCAACGGACTTCTTCAACCAGCTCGCACCCAATTCTTTGGTCAAAGCCAAAGGCAGCGAAGTAGCCGAAGACGTTATCTCGGCAACGGAAGTGGAGTTTGAACTGGAATTCTGACGCTGAAACAGGGCGCGCGGCTGTACCAGCCGCGCGCCTCCTAGCGTCCAATACGGTGCATTACGCGCCAAATACCTTGCGATAGAGGGCACGCCCGATCATGCGGACCTTGGTTCGTGCATCGAAGCGGTCGAGGTTCGTCTTGAGCGTGCCCAGCGTGAACCGGGTCTTCTTGGAATAGTCGATGCGCACATCCACGACAACCGGCCTGTTGTCGGCAGCGCTCTTGAACGCGGACGACACGCCTGCAGCAATGTCGTCGTTTGTTTGAATGCCGACATAAGCGCAGCCCGTCGCTTTGGCAAATGCCTCATAGTCGAGTCTGCCAATCGTCGTGCAGGTGCTGCGCTGATAAGGAACTTCCTGGGCCTGTGCGATCTGCGCAAGCTCGCCGTCATTGAAAACGAACCAGATGACGCCGAGCTCGCTGGCAGCGGCGGTGACAGACTCCAGCCCGGTCATCAGGAACGCGCCGTCACCGACGATGCCTACGACCTGTTTGCCAGGTGCGCTAAGTTTCGCGCCAATCGTGGCGGGTACACAATAGCCCATGCAGTTGAAGTCGGTCGGCGAAAAAAACGAACCACCGGAATGGATCGGCATCAGTTCGGCCGTGAGAAAAGGGCTGACGCGGTCACCGTTGTCGTGGTCACGCCATTCTTTGCGGTAAACGGCTTTGTCGTTGGCAATCTGCAGATACGTGGCCGAACTATCCCTGGGATCACCAATGTCACAAATTGCGTTCGCGAGCCTGGGCACAGCGTCACGGGCATCAGCCGCTATGGCAACTTTCGCGGGGTAGTTCACATTCAGTGTTTCAGGGTTGATATCGATGTGTACCAGGTTCTCGGGCGGCACCGAGCCGTAGCTTCCCGTACAAATCTCGGCAAAGCGAGTACCTACTGCGAGCATGGCGTCGCAATCCTTGAACGCGTTTTCGGCCGCTGGAACAGCAGACCGCCCGAAGCTCATGCCCGTGTGTAACGGGTGATTTGCAGGAAATGAGGCCAGTCCCTGCAAGGTTGTCGACACCGGCGCAGCAAGGTGCTCGGCAATGCGCGCAATGTCTTCGGCAACATGGCGGGCGCCCCAGCCGACAAAAATACCTGGTTGTTGTGCGCGCGACAGTAGATCCGCCGCTTTGCTTACTTGCTCGGGATTGATCGGTGGGCGCTCCGCGACCGGCGAATACGCCGGCATGCCCTCGACCTCGCCAGTGAGTAACTGCAGGTTCGCAGGTAGCTCGACGAATACCGGCCCCGGCTCACCTTCGGTCGCCATGCGGTAGGCCTGGTAAATCGTCGGGATGGCATCTTCGTAACGTTCAATGCGGTACGTAGCCTTGGTCAGCGGCTTCATCAGTGCGTGCTGATCGACATCGTGAAGCTGAAACTTGTGCTTCATGTCGGTACGAATGCCGCCGGAAATAACCAGCATCGGAATGCCATCGAGATACGCTTCGCCGACACCGCTCATCGCATGGGTGATACCCGCGGCCGGCACAATCGCGAGCACACCAATTGAGTCGCCAACCCGGCTGACAGCATCAGCCATGAATGCGGCGCCTACTTCGTGGGTCACGAGAATCGGCAGGATCGACTCGGATGTCTTGAGCTCGTCGTACAGTTCGATGTTGTGAACACCCGGAATGCCGAATGTGAATTTGGCCCCAATATTTTCCAGTGCGTGGCGCACGAGTCTTGCTGCGGTATGTTTCATTGGACTATTGTGCATGAGCGCGACAAACAATGGCCAGAGAAGATTGCCGATGAAGCAACACGGAGCGAGCCGAAGCCAGATTAAGCGCCTTGCCAGCATCAGGCGGCGTTTCGATTCGACGTCTGCCAGTGAAAAACTGGACCTGGTCCGGCGCCTGCAATCCACTGTTATTTCTTCGGTAAATGACCTCGGGAAGTACCACGACACCCTTTGCTTCATTCGTGCGTTTCCCGATTCGGAAGAACTGTTTCATGCAGCCAACGACTCGCTGCTCGCGTTCGAAGGACGCGTCGATCGACTCAATAAGAGCGCTCGCACAGCGCTCTGGGATACGGGTATCGGCGGAACGAGGCTGCATTATCCGTTTTCTTATGAGGTTGCCAGTTGGCTTGCCAAGAATGCTCCAGGCGAGGTTTCGATCGACTGGCAAGACGTCGGCAGCGACACGACCCGGCTCGATGAACTGCTGATGCAGCTTTTGCTTCCGGTTGAGACCGACTATTTCGACAGCGGCGCCGTTACGAGCCAAGAGTGGATTGACATTGTCGCGACGAAAGCCGCGGGCACGGACTTCGACTGGCTGTTCGCACAGCTGCGCACATTGCGGTCCTTACCCTTTTTGCCACAACTTTATGAGTCCGCCAACCTGCCGCTTGCCTGGTCTCTGCAAAACTCGAGTTTCTCGAAATCAACAAACGTCATGCCGGTACGGAAAATAGCGGCCCGTACCCGCGGTTTGCGTAAAGCGGGACGGAATACCAAGGCCGAGATACAGCGCCCATTGTCTTCGATCCCGAAACTGTCGATCGGTGCAGGTCGCATGCTGATAGACGTGGCGACGGCATCACTCGCGGCGCGGCATCGCGAAACTTTGCATTTCAACCACGCCAACCCGCACGAAGTGTTCCTGGCCAACGTCGGCAGAGGTGTGTCAATTGCAATATTCGGATTGCGCGAGCGTTTCCGGTATCCGCTGGAATGCACGATGGGGTTCCTGATTCTGTCCAACGGGGTGCCCATTGGTTACGGTGGCTCAAGTATCTTTTTTCGACAGGCCAACACCGGCGTCAATATTTTTGACGAATACCGGGGCAGCGAAGCGGCATTTCTTTGGCTGCAGGTCATGCGCGTCTACCATCAACTGGTTGGATGTACGCGTTTTATAGCGAATCCTTTTCAGTTCGGCGCTGAAAACGACGAGGCGCTCAAGAGCGGTGCTTACTGGTTTTATTATCGACTCGGATTTCGGTCAGTGTCACCGACAGTTCGCAAGCTCGCAGTGGCCGAGTACAGGAAGATGCGACGAAACAGAAGTTATCGTTGTGGCATCGACACGCTGCGGCGTCTTGCATCCTGCGATATGCACCTGACGTTGCCTGCCGCGCGCGCCAGGGAATTCTTCGATGAAGAAGGATTCGAAACGGCATCTATGTTAGCCACGCGGGAACTCGGTGCAGCAAGTGGCGGCACCCGCGCCGAAGCAGAATCCAATATTGTCGAGCACGTTTCAAAAGCGCTCGGCATTCGCAGCCTCAAAGCATGGTCGAGATCGGAGCAATATGCGTTTCGTCAGCTGGCGCCAATCCTCGCTGCGACTGAGCTCTCATCCTGGCCCGTGGAGGAAAAGAGACTGGCCACGACACTACTGCGCGCGAAAGGCGGCCCATTGGAAACGCGCTATGCGCGACTGCTAGGCCGGAACGAATTCCTGTTTTCGAAATTGCGGGCAGCCTGCCGATGAGATTGAGCGGCCCGCTTGCTGTACAATCCGGATCTCCGTTTTTTGGCTAACCCTTAATCTATCGAGAGTGAACGTGAGCAACTATAAGAAACAACTGGAAAAAGTAAGCACAGCCCCCGGATTCATTGCCGCCCTGGACCAGAGCGGCGGCAGCACGCCCAAGGCCCTCGGCCTTTACGGTGTAACCGAGGACGCCTGGTCTAACGATGAAGAGATGTTCGACGTC
>CAMYIS010000250.1 GCA_947258485.1 uncultured Woeseiaceae bacterium | reverse complement strand
AGCGGTAGAGCATCACGTTGCCAACGTGAGGGTCGTGAGTTCAATCCTCATCACCCGCTCCAATTGAACAAAGGGCTGCCCCCCGGGCGGCCCTTTTTCTTTAGTGAACCGGGCCCAGTCAACGCCGTCCGTGCTGATATCATCGGCCGTGTTCCAGGGAACTGAGAGAGATAGAGACGGTGCAGCCCGAGTACCTTGATGTCGTCATCGTCGGCGCAGGCCTGTCCGGCATTGGTGCCGCCTGTCACCTGCAGCAGGACTGTCCGGGCAAAAGCTACGTCATTTTCGAGGGTCGGGATGCGATGGGCGGCACCTGGGACCTGTTTCGTTACCCCGGCATTCGCTCGGACAGCGACATGCATACCCTGGGCTACAACTTCAAACCCTGGCGCGAGTCGAAAGCGATCGCCGACGGGCCGTCCATTCTCAATTACGTCCACGAGACGGCTGCCGAGCACGATATTGACCGGCATATTCGCTATGGGCACCGCATAGTCAAAGCCAGCTGGTGCAGCGACGACGCCTGCTGGACGCTTCAGGCCCGTCGGTCGGATACGAAACAGAGCGTTACCGTCCGCTGCAACGTGCTGCTCATGTGCTCCGGCTACTACCGTTACGAGAGTGGCCATACGCCGGAGTTCAAGGGGCGCCAGCGTTTCCAGGGGCCGATTTTGCATCCACAGCTTTGGCCGCAGGATCTCGACTACCGCGACAAGAAGGTGGTCGTCATCGGCTCGGGCGCCACGGCAATGACGCTGGTCCCGGAGATGGCAAAATTAGCGGGACACATCACGATGCTGCAGCGCTCGCCGACCTACGTGCTCTCACAGCCCGATACGGATCGGATCGCGAATATCCTGCGCAAGTTGCTGCCGGACAAGATGGCCTACGCGATTACACGATGGAAGAACATCACGATCCAGCAGTGGATTTACCGCCGCACGCGCACCTCGCCGGATAAGGTCAAGCGAACCCTGCTCAAATGGGTTCGCAAGGAACTGGGCGAGGACTACGACGTCGATAAACATTTCACGCCGGACTACAACCCGTGGGACCAAAGGCTGTGTCTCGTCCCGAACGGCGACCTGTTCGTTGCCATTCGCTCAGGCAAAGTCTCGGTTGTCACCGACGAGATCGACACGTTCACCGAAAACGGCATTCGACTGCAGTCGGGTGCTGAACTCGATGCCGATATCATCATCACAGCGACAGGCCTCGACCTGCTGGTTCTCGGCGGCGTGCAGTTTGTCGTTGACGGCAAGCCGGTCGATTTTTCCGAGACCTTTACCTACAAAGGCATCATGTCGTCGGGTGTGCCGAACATGATGTCGACTTTCGGCTACATCAACGCATCCTGGACACTGCGCGCCGACCTGACGGCCGAGTATTTCTGCCGGGTACTGAACTACATGGATGCGGGCGGCTACCGGCAGTTCACACCGCTGGTGTCTGCCGAGGATCGGGATATGCAGGCGCGGCCCTGGATCACGGGCTTCTCCCCGGGCTACATGCAGCGGGGACTCGACCGGCTGCCGAAGCAGGGTGATCACGAACCCTGGGTCAATCCACAGAACTACAAGCTCGACAAGAAAATGTTTCTCAAAGGTGAAATAGACGACGACGAACTGGAATTCCGCGCGTAGACAGGGATCGAAAGTGAGCTTGATGCTGCGACGCGCAGAGCCGGCTGGCTAGAGCAATACCTCTGAGCAGATCTTGCGCACATTGTGAGCTTGCCCAAGCTGCTCCAGGGTCAGGTAAAGCGTTATCAAATAGAACCCTACCCAGACGAAATCGCTGTGCAGTTTATACTCGTTGGCAACGAAGAATTCGAAAAGATCATCGAACGAGGATTTGAAGGTGTCGATTGAGAATCGCTGGGCCCGCTGATCGATACCGAAATGGGCATGCAGGAGTTCTTTTAGTTCGGAGGCTGCTGCTTTAGACAGTCCGGGACGCAGCATGCCCATTTGCCGCAGCGCCTCGTCGAAGGCAGCTGCGTCAGTACTGTAAAAGGACCTGTAAAGGGCGAGAATTCCGTCGCGAAATTCGGGGCGCAGCTTGATCCAAAGGCCATTCGGCTTGTACCAGAGTTCGTTATCTTCTGCGCCGAACCGGGCCATCCTGAGATCCAGAAACAGCCCTTCATCGACCAGCCACTGCTCAAAATAGAACCGCAGGATCTGGTCTCCGAAGCGCTTGAGGCGTTTGGGACCCGTGATCTCGGTGAGCGGTAGCGCGTCGTCCAGATCATCGCAAATCCCGATCGCCGTCGCACTACTGCTACAGGATTGTGCGAGGCTGTCGACGCCCTGGCCCGACACGTAACGCCAGCTAACCGAACGCATCGAACCGAGCAGCGGTTTCCACTCGATGGCGTCCCAGCCGCGCAGCGGCACAAAGCGCCCTCGTCACCGTCTGCGATCGTAAAAGCCCAGTATCGGGACCTTGATCGAGACTATTTCGGTTGCGTCGGTGATTTCGTCGGTCCACGCGAGAATCAGCATGTCATCGCTGCGGATCATCTGCGGGTAGAGGCGTATCAGGTCCGTTCGGCCGACCGTCTGCACGCCTCCGAGCAGTCCTCCTGTCGTCACGCTACGGATATTGATAGCGTTGGTGCCACGGTTATCCGACTCAACCCAGCTCACGGCAACCGAGGAGTGGTCGATGATCGCGATGCCGACGTGGCCTGATGCACGGCGAGCAGCGATTTCCACAGGTTCCTTGAACGTACGGCCGCCGTTGATCGATAGTGCGGCCCTGACGACAGGGCTGCCGTTGGCCGCCGAAAACCAGGCAATGGCCACGAGGTCTTCCTGCGCGTCGATCGCGGGGCCATTTACCGGGCAGCCCGCAATCTCCCAGCCATCATCGGCGATTGGTGTGCCGGGCTCCCAGGCGCCGTTGGAGAATCGGGACACGTAGATGTCGCGGATTTCATCGACGGTCCGATCTCTGTAGACCGCGATCGGCCCAACGGAGGAAACCGCGACATCCGTCTGGCAACAGTCGCAAACGATCTCATCGACTAGCTGCTTATTACTCACTTTTCCGTCGGGGCCAACGAGCGCCGAGCGCAGGGTCATGCTCGTGCCCTTTGGATCGTCCACGGCCTCATTGATCATCTTGCGCCCGTCCAGCCACAGGAGACCCGCTGAATCGGCCTGTGTGTGGATGGAGACGAAACCGTGTTCGGTCGGCGTGCCGTCGCTGTGCGGGCGCACGGGATCACCCCAGGTTTGGCCCTTGTCCGAGGACTGGGCGAGGAGGATATCGTACGCGTAAGTCGCATCGGCGCTCTTGCTCAACCAGTGCGCCAACCAGTGTGTTTTACCCAGCGGTGTGACGGACGGAAGGTCGGCCCAGTTAACGAACATCTTCGGGTCTGTCGTGACATCGACCGCGGTCTGCCATTCACCCAGTTCCAGCGCCGAGAACCGCAGCGTCGCGCCGCTCTCCTCGCGCTGCATCCAGCTGAGAACGATGCTGCCCTCGGGGCCGGCGGCAAAGCGTGGGCCAACCACGTTGGTGCCCGCAGGAACCGAGAGCGGCATGGGCTCACCGAATACGGGAGGTTCCGCCTGGGTGCACGCGGCAACGACAGCTGCCAGGAGTAGGGCGACTCCGTGTACGCCGGTTCGATTCCGACCCTAGCCTCCATTTTCTCAAGGCCATGCCCGGGTGGCGGAATTGGTAGACGCTGCGGACTTAAAATCCGCTGTCCGAAAGGACGTGCCGGTTCGAGTCCGGCCCTGGGCACCAATTAAAACAAATAGTTACAGACGTTTCCTCGAAATTAGGTGACTATTGTGCTTGGTTTGCATCCCTGCATGACTACGCCGCCCGCCTGTTCCAGAATGCCCACGACAGCTGCAGCTTCGAGGCGACCCCAATGATCAGCACGCCATGCACGAACCAGGGCACGTCACCCCAGAGAATCACGACGGGCAGCAGGAAGAAGAATAACGCCATCGCAAATCGTCCAAAACGCAGATGCGGAATGCCGTAGCGCTGGTGCCGTAAACGTACGTTCATCATGTAGATCTCGAGCAACACGAAGATGGGCACGTACGGCAGCCAGTACGTCGATACGAAACCCGGAATCAGCATCCAGAACCACAGCAGTGTGGCAAAGCTGAAAATCAGGTCGGCGATACCGTCCAGGTCGACATCGCTGCGAGGTGGTGCCCCGCGGCGCGCAAACATCCCGTCGAGCAGGTCAGTTAAGGCTGCAGCGATGTACACGCCGAACACCCACCACCTGAGGTTGTACCAGGCGAGGAGGGTGATGGGCAAAACGCTGAAGATGCGTGCCCAGGTGAGCGTATCGGCGATCGTCCTGGCGATGTTCTTGTTCATTGCACGCCTGAGATGACATTTCGAGGGTCTAAGATACAACAAGCAGTAGTGCCTCTACGTATAGACGAGCGCACGTTAGCCAATGTTGAATGATCGAGCCTAAACCGGGGTCGAACCGAGGTTTTCCGGTGTCAGACCGGGGATTCCGAAAACCTCGGTTCGACCCCGGTTTTTGAGTCTGGTGGATTGAGTTGAGAATGTACGCAGAAAAGAAGCGCCTTGCCCGTGAACGATTGACCATGAGCAAAATGGTTGGCATGTACTGCTCCGCTCGGCATGACAGTTCCGGGGATCCGCTGTGCGCAGAGTGCCAGGAGTTTCTGGACTACGCCGAGGTACGGCTCGAAAAGTGCCCATATGGGGAGGACAAGCCGACCTGCGCGAATTGTCCTATTCACTGCTACAAGCCGGCTCGAAAGGCCCAGGCTCGCGAGATCATGCGATATGCCGGCCCTCGCATGCTGCTCCGCCATCCGCTACTCGCGATCGCCCACCAGCTGGATGGTTTTCGAAAGGCCAGGCATCCGCGTGGCTTGACGCGCGACGAGAGAATGCGTTCGCGAAAGGAATGAAGAGCCGCTTTTACGCGGATCTGAATCCCGCCGCTCTAGCCTCCTTTGACCGTGCGATTGCGGCCCTCATTCTTGGCTCGGTACAGCGCCTTGTCCGCCACCTGGATCAACGCGGTTTCGTCATCAGCAGGTGTCGCAGGGAAACTCCCGAATCCCAGGCTAACCGTACAGCTAATTGCCTGGTCACGATCCTGCACCACCATCGCTTCAACGGCTCGGCGTATACGCTCACAGACTTCCGATGTACCCTCGATTGACGCACCAGGAATTCTTCGCCGCCATAACGAACGAGCACATCACCCTCGCGCAGAACCTGTTTGGCCTCTTTTGCAACATTCGCAAGGACCCGATCACCGATGAGATGTCCGTGCGTGTCATTGACCAACTTGAAGTGATCGATATCGAACATGATGAGACCAAGAGGAGAGTCGCTGCGCGTCGCCCGCGTATACTCCTCGCGCAGGCGCGTAAGCCCAAAGCGTCGGTTGTAACAATCCGTCAGAGGATCGAGGGCCGCGATACGCTGCAGGTTACCGTGCGTCATGGCGTTGGACAGCGCCATAACGAAGGTCCGCGCAAAAATCTGCGACAGCGAGCGCGAGTCTCTTTCGAAAGCCGTCGGTCCGGCCAATACAACAACGCCGGTGGCCGCTGAATGGACGATCAACGGCATGAAAGCGACCTCCCGCGGCTGAAACTCGACTAAGCCGGCGTTCACCGAGAGGCCCTCAGGTAGCTCGACATAAACGGGTTCCTGCGTGTGCAGCGCGAGCCGCACGTGGTCATTCTCACAAAGGCTCTCGGCTTCAGCGATTCCGAAACTGGCCAGGACGGAGAGTTCTCCGCCGACATCGGCGACGATGGCTCCGGCAGTGGCTTTCGTCGCCGCTATAAAGCCTCTGAGCGCGCCATTGCATAAAGGACTCAGCTCCAGCTGACTGGTCATGGTCTTGCTGAAGTCGCCGACTCTTTCCTCGACTTCATGGCTGTGCTGAAGAACGCGAATCAAGCGATTGAACGCGGAAGCGGACTCGCCGATAACATCGTTACTGTCGACCGGCAGTTGGCAACTCTCCGGATCGCAGTCCGTCCAGTCGCCGGTGTAGGTTGCTTGTTCAACAACCGATTCGATCATATGCATGCCGTCGACGAGTGCGCGTAGTCTCGGCATGACTACAACACGCATCAAGCGAATGTTGATTCCTCCGACCACAATTCCTGCAAGTAGACATACACTAAAAAAGAACGGTGTAAGGACAATCTCCCGCGGCACGCCGAAGCCAACTAACATAGGCGGAAAGACCGCACCAATGACGACCCCAACGCTGATCATCCAGATCGAGAGATCGTCAAAAACACTTCGCGTCAGCCGTATGGGCAGTTTTTGATTGTACCCATCGGTCTTTTCGGAAGATGGCACGAATTGCCGATCCTGGGTTGCGACCTCAGGATGAGCAGCGTTTTTTCCAGGGCGGCTGTTCGCGAGAGCAGGCTCAGGCTGCATCATTGGCTGAAATCCTCAATTGGGAAACACTGTCTCTGTGCTCCAATCGAGACCGACATGCTTTTGCACAACGTCCACCATCGATACTCTTCATCGATCGAAGCCCAGACGGGACACGATTGCACATAATCATGATAGAAACGTGGAACTGATCGACATTTTGGAAGGAACCAAAAGTCGGTTTTGGGTGTTATCAGCCGGCTGACCTAAAGCGGGCAAGGCCTATAGATTGCGAACCACGCCCTAAAGATAGGGGGTCTCGTCGACGTCGAACTCGACCTCGACGCCAGCGCTCGGGGGCAGTTTGGCCATTGCTTCTCGCAGCATCTCGACGTGCTCGGTCTCCTCGTCTCGAAGCTCGGTGAACAGTTCCCGGACCTCGGGATCGGTGATGCCGGGCAAGGCCATGTCGTAGAAGTCGTACGCCTTCTTCTCAGCGGCGAGCCCGACCTCGAACGCCTGGACGGTGGACATGCCGCGGCGCGCCTCCCCCATGTCGGGGGCCTCGACGTCGAACAGGTCGTCCAGCGTCAGCCGCGCGGGGGCATCACCGAACAGAGCCTTGCGCCGGGCCTCCAGCTCCTGGCCGTGCTTGGCCTCGTTCTCGGCCATCGAGGCGAAGAAAGCTCCAGCATCGTAGCCACCCGTGTGACCGAACTGGGAGGCGAACATCTGGTAGCGGTGGCACGCTTCCATCTCGATTAGCTTCGCGAGGTCAAGGGCGTCCATTAGGCTGAGCTTGGACAGGTCAAGGCGTGTGGACATTGAATCGACTCCAGGTCTGGGATTGACGGCCTGAAGCGGCCCGTCGGGTGCGCCTCAAGCGATACACAACAGCCGAGTTCCATTTGCGGTCTCCGCTGCTCTTGTAGCGTTGTGATAATAACACCGCTGCACGGATTCGAGCGACATTGCAGCAGCCTGGCTCGAGCATCGATCCTGCCTGCCGCAGACATTCATCAGGCCACCCTCATTGAATGCTCAGGTTTTGGCGCACCGTGTATCCTAGGCTGTACTCTCTCGCCAGGGGAGGTTGCCATGAACCGATTCAATCTTCGATTACCGCTGTCCATTCTGGCGGTTCCCGTGTTCGTTCTGCTGGCCGGTGGTTGTGCGTCCACTCTCGAAAAGGCACCCGCCGACGATTTGCGCACGCTCCCCGGGCGCTTTGCCGAGGAGCCGGTTACCAAGCCTCTATCGGCTGTCGAGGCGTTTATCGGGCCTACCGAGTTCTACATCAGTTACAACAGCGAAGATGGCCTCGTCCATTCCGGCGGCAACTGGTCGAACAAGATTGACCTGACAGCGTTGGAGCAGGGCCCGGAGGGTGAGTATGCAGGACCGTACATTCTTCCCCTCGAATATCAACAGCGGGCACGCTGGACGGACGTGCCCGAGGCTCCGATCGTGCCCCGCATCCTTGGCAGCAAGTACTGGAATCGTTTCATCGATACAGTTTTCGAATCGGTGCTGCCGAAAGCGGCCATGACCGGGATCGTCATGCATTTCGGCGAGGACGACTATTTCCTGTATTACAACGACATCAACAATTTCGAGGCGCGTTTGATCACCGACAAGCCCGAGAACTACGTTGTTGCAGAGACCATCGATTTCGCGGAGTTCAATCGTCGCGCGCAGCCCGTGATGGACGAGTTTCTGAAACAGGAGGGCATAGAGGATCGCCGCCTGGTCTTCAGTACGGGTGACGCCGGGGCGTATTCGCTGCCATTCGTTTATGTCGACAGGGATATTCCTTTGGGCATATTCGTCCGCTATTCGCCTGCCCCGCGGCAGGGACCTGTGGCGAGCAAGGGATCGCAAGTTGCGCAGTCCGCGGGTCACCTGGCGCACAGTCATTTGGGCGGCATGTTTTCACGGCCCGTGTCATCCGTGTTTCGCCTGCTCTTTGTTGCCAAAGATGCGGCGGTCGAAACGGTAAGGCCAAGTTGGCTCGTTACCCTGGAATCGAAACCGATACCGGAGCTAAACAGCGGGCCCGGCATGGATCTCGATGACTGGGAGCAACAGCTCGACCAGATCACGGGACACCGCGCCACCCGCGGAACGATCGACTACCTGGTCGATGGGGAAGAGTTCTTTGTCCGTTTCATCGATGCCATCTCTACGGCTAAGGAGTCGGTCGATATTCGGACCTACATTTTCGATAACGATGACTTCGCTGAGAAGATCGGCAGAATGCTGCGGCGACGCGCTGCTGACGGCATCGATGTGCGCGTGTTGCTGGACGGTCTCGGCACAATTGTCGCGACAGGCGCAGACGACGTGACGTTGCCAGAACACTATGAAGCGCCCGAGTCGGTGCGTCGCTCTCTGGAGACCAATTCGAGCATAAACGTGCGGCAGTCCAGGAACCCGTGGCTGGTCGCCGGTGATCATGTGAAGACGACAATTATCGACGGGCAAGTTGCGTTTGCCGGAGGCATGAACATCGGGCGGGAATACCGCTTCGTCTGGCACGACCTGATGATGGAACTTAGAGGCCCGGTCGTCGATGAACTCAACAACGAATTCAACAAAGCCTGGGCGCACGCCGGCATGTTGGGTGATGCGGGCTATGTATTGCAGAGATTAAAGCCCAACCCGAAAATCGCCGAAGACCTCGGCTATCCGTTGCGAGTACTGCATACGCGGCCGGGTGTCGCTGAGATATTCAACGCGCAACGTGCGGCGATACGCAATGCCCGCAAATACATCTACATTCAGAACGCCTACCTGACGGATGACGCGATGCTCTACGAACTGGCGAAGGCACGTCGGCGCGGCGTCGATGTGCGTGTGATCTTGCCGCTGGTTGGCAACCATGGGCCGATCAACAAGAGCAATGCGCTGGCTGCGAACGCGATGCTCGAACACGGCATCCGCGTGTTCGTTTACCCGGGAATGTCACATGTGAAAGCCGCGGTATTTGACGGCTGGGCCTGCCTTGGTTCGGCAAACTGGGACAAGCTGAGCTTCCGCACCAACAAGGAGCTCAATATCGCAACCTCACATCCCGAGTACGTGAATGAACTATTCGCACGCGTGTTCGATCCGGACTTTGAAAAATCCGTCGAGCTGACCGAACCGTTTCCGGAGAGATGGTCCGACCACCTCGTCGAAGTCGTCGCCGATTATGTGCTTTAGTACGCAGTTCACAGTCAAAACCCCGACTGGTTAACAGTTCTATACAAAAATGTTGCATTTGCTGGCCAAGGCGCACGTCAGATGCCAAAAAAGACGTTCAATGACGGAGAGCTGTCATGGCGTTAATCGAAAAAGGCAAGGTTAGCTACCGCTTGCTCAATAGGCTGAGCAAGCTCGTTATCTGCAGTCGCTGCCTGCGCGGCGGGATCGTCACCCCGGTGCCGCAAATCATATCGGGTCGGCATTCGCTGACCAACGAGTGTGCGGACTGTCGTGCGAAAAATCCCGAGCGGCACGGCCACCGCCGCAAAATGGGCAAGCTTCTAACGCTGAACAACTAGCGCTGCGCGATCCCCGTGCATCGCGTCCGAAGCGATGCCACAATACGCGGGCGATGGCAAAACTTTATTTCTACTACTCCTCGATGAACGCGGGTAAATCGACCTCGCTGCTGCAGTCCAGCTACAACTACAAAGAGCGTGGGATGAACACCCTGGTCATGGCACCGAAGCTCGACGACCGGTTCGGTATTGGCAAAGTCACCTCGCGTATCGGTATTGAATCCGAGGCGACGACCTTTCGTAACGACACGAATCTTTTCGACGTCATCGCCGCGCGCAACGCGGACGAACCCCTGCACTGTGTTCTCATTGACGAGGCACAATTCCTGACGCGCGACCAGGTTTTTCAGCTTTCCGAAGTGACCGACGACTTGCGTATTCCGGTGCTGGCTTATGGACTGCGGACGGACTTCCAGGGCGAGCCCTTTGAAGGCAGCAAGTACCTGCTGGCCTGGGCCGATACGCTCAAGGAGCTCAAGGCCATTTGCCATTGCGGCACCAAGGCGACCATGGTTGTGCGCCTGGATCCTGACGGCAATGCGGTTACCGAGGGTTCACAGGTGGAGATAGGCGGCAACGACCGTTACATCTCGATGTGCCGCAAGCACTTCAAGGAAGCATTTTTCGGCTAGTTCCGGCTAGTTCCTGCTAGGTCTGGCCGGTCGGCAGGTCTTCCGGGATCGTGGGCAACTGCGTCGTATTTTCCTGCTCGAGCAGATTCCTCATGTCCGCCAGCGTCTTCATAATCGCGGTATCTGCGAATCCCACGCCTTCGAGGTTGCCGCGCGCCCGTGCATGCGGGTCATTGAACTTGATCTTGTGCTGTCCCAAGGAAATGACATCGTCGTTAAGCAGCACGTGATTGGACACCCGTTTCGCATTGACGAAGGTACCGTTGGTGCTGTTGAGATCCATCAGGAACGTCGAGCCACTGTGACGAACCAGCAGGGCATGGTGGCGGCTGATGAAACGGCTGTTAATAGCAATATCGTTGTGGTCGGAGCGCCCGATGAGAAGACGGGAATTCTTCATTGTCACATCGTCAATGACGCTGCCGTTGCTGGTGACAATCAGCTGCGGTGCTTCGGAGACAGGCGCAGGCTCGCTCTCCGGGAGTGCAAGTTCAGCCTCGTCCCAGGTGCCGATAGGCAGGGCGGGGTGCTCAACCTCGGCTACGGCGACCGGCAGTGATTCGGCACGGGCCAGTGCCAACAGGGCCAGCCGGTCCAGGATGCCAGGCCAGCCGCCGGAGGCCTTCCAGAGTTCCGTGCAAACCGCGTCCGGAAAAATAAAATCCGGGTAATCGCTGCCTGCGGCCCGTAATTTTGCGTGGAGCAGCTCCCTGGTTTCCTGCTGCGTCATCGGGCGCAGATGGAAGTCGTGCACGAGGCGCTGTGCGATCGACTCCATGGCGGGCTCCTGGATGAGCCCCGCCAGCGCATGATCGCTGACCAGGACGATTTTCAACGCACTGCCGGTTCGGACCCGCAGGTCGGCCAGCTCACAAAGCGCACGTATTGCGCTCGGGTTCATTTCGTGGGCGTTTTCGATGATGAGCAGCGGTGGCTCGTGGGACGCGGCCTGCTGCAACGTGAAAACCCGTACGAGGCCCAGAAGCTCGTTGCCAGAACTCGTTTCCAGGGTGAAACCGAACTGGTGCAGAATACCGGTCAGCAGGTTCGTCGCATTGAGCCCCTTACCGTCGACCAGGGCGACGGCGCAATCCTCATGCAGTGTCTCAATGAAACGGCGGACCAGCGTCGACTTGCCCGACAATGTCGGTCCCTGCAGCAAACACAGGCCCGTGGAATGCTGGTAGGTATCGTTGAGAATATCCAGTGCTTCGCGCTGGGCGTCATAGGACAGGACCGCCAACGGTTTTCCGTGGCTCGGGAAGGGTTGTTCCTTTAGCCCGGCGGCGCCCAGGTCCATTAGTCGTCTCTCGCAATCGTCATGTCGCGGTATATTTTGGTATTGTCCGGTTGCGGTCTCTTCTTATATGAATAGTTGACCGGGCCATTCAGTCTACGACCGCGCTTCAGTTGTTGTAAACCAGAATTCGTGTGATTCCTTGTACTTCATGGGGACACGGGATGTTCTTTGAA
>CAMYIS010000249.1 GCA_947258485.1 uncultured Woeseiaceae bacterium | reverse complement strand
GTCCTGCCATGCTGCCCTGCTTTTCGTGCCCAACGAAACTGCGCGTATGATAACGGGTATTACCGCGACAGGCACACCTGAGACTTCCTGCGAATGGCCCTGACAGACCTCGAAAATCCTAACGTAAGCAATGATACAGATGACGTCGTCGGCACTGTGCAGAGCTTTCTCGGCAGTTTGCCCGAACAAGACCGCTTGAAGAGCGCCATCGACGAAGGGGCTCAAATTGCCGTAATCGTTGCCCCGCTTGGGCTACCGCAGGAACTGCTCGCGGCGGTGCATGTGTATCCGTTGTACAGGGACAAACTTCTTGGACAGAACTCATTACAAAACAGACCTTTAAAGGATATTTCTCGATTTATTATAGGTCTGGAACAGCTGAACCAATTCTCGTTGCCGAACAACTGGCAGCCCGGTGAGGCGCTGGCCGTGCAGCAATCCGAGGCACTGCGAAAAATGCTTCTTGCCGTCGTGTCCGACGTGCGCCTGGTACTTGTACGAATTGCCGAGCAGCTGTTCCGGCTCCGGCAGGCGAAAACGGCACCGCGAGAAGTGCAGCAGGCGCTGGCACTCGAAGCGCGCGAAATCTATGCCTCGCTCGCCAACCGGCTGGGCGTCTGGCAACTGAAATGGGAGCTCGAGGATCTTGCCTTCCGCTACCTTGATCCCGACACCTACCTCGATATTGCGCGGACGCTCAAGGAAAAGCGTACCGAACGTGAGGGATTCATCGACGAGGTGCAGGATACGCTGAAGCGAGAGCTTCGCGCGCAACGGATCGAGGCGACCATTTCCGGGCGGCCGAAACACATCTACTCCATTTGGCGCAAGATGCAGCGCAAGGACCGTGGCATCGAGTCGCTTTATGACATTCGCGCCGTGCGTATCCTGGTCGATGATATCGGCGACTGCTACGCCGCACTCGGTGTGGTCCATAACCTCTGGTCGTATATTCCAGGTGAATTTGACGACTACATCGCCAACCCGAAAGAGAACAATTACCAGTCACTGCATACCGCCGTAATTGGACCCGAGGGAAAAACCCTCGAAGTGCAGATTCGCTCGCACGATATGCATCGTCATGCCGAGCTCGGTGTCGCGGCGCACTGGCGATACAAGGAAGGCAGTGGCGTGCCGGCAGCATTCGATCAGAAGATTCAGTTTCTGCGGCAGCTGCTGGAGCCCACAGATGATGGTGCTGACCTGCTCGATCAGATTCGCGACGATTTTTTCGAAGACCGCGTGTACGCCATCAGTCCCAAGGGTGACGTCGTTGAACTGCCGGCCAGTGCCACCCCGTTGGACTTTGCCTATCACGTGCACACCCAGGTAGGTCATCGCTGCCGCGGCGCCAAGGTCAACGGACGAATTGTCCCTCTGACCTACCACATCCAGAATGGCGATCATGTCGAGATCATCACCGGGAGCCAACCGAAGCCAAGTCGCGATTGGCTGAGCCCGAAACTCGGCTACCTGGCCGGCGCAAGAGCCCGCGCCAAGGTTCGCAACTGGTTTCGCCAGCAGGACCGCGACCAGCACCAGCGTCAGGGCCGCGAAATCCTCGATCGCGAGCTGGCGCGCCTCGGCGTCAAGGACATGGCGACCGACCGTATTGCGAAACAGCTGAAGCTGAAGGACACCGATACACTCTGTGTTGCGTTGGGCGCTGGTGATCTGACGTCAGCCTCCATCGCGACCGCATTACAAAACCTGCGTGGAACGGAACTGCCAGACCGCATTCGATCCCGGCGACCTGCCAGGCAGAAGAGCAGCAAACCGGATTCCGTCGCGGTCAGCGGCATTGGTGACCTGATGTGCAATTTCGCGCGTTGCTGCCGCCCCGTGCCACCCGAGCCGATCGTCGGGTACATCACCCAAGGTCGCGGCGTGAGTATCCATCGCCAGGACTGTGGCAATTTCCTGGGACTGAATCGCCGCTATCCCGAACGCATTGTCGAGATCGGCTGGGGAAAACAAGACACCGGCGTTTATCCTGTCGACCTCACGCTGCACGCGTTTGATCGCAGCGGGCTGATCCGGGACATAACCTCGGTGCTTGCCGACGACCACGCAAACGTCATTGACCTGAAGAGCCATACCGACAAGAAATCGATGCAGGTCGTCATGGATATCAGCATCGAGATCAGCGATCTACCGACGCTGAGTACGGCGATCACTCGACTGGAGCAGATAGCTAACGTCGTGTCGGTCCGACGAAGCAGCTGACGTTATCCGACCGATAAGCGGACGGCTATTTACTGCCAGCCAGCATGCGCCAGAACTTGAACAGTGGGTTGTTGCCTAAGGCTGTCCAAAACCGATTTCTCCAGATTGCCGCCGCGATTCCCAGAAGAGCTGATCCAGCAGCAGTGACGTAAAGTCCCAACGGCGGGAGGATGAACATCCATGCGGCGAAGCCAAAAATGACAGCCCCGGTAATCGCACCGAAGATGAAGTGCAGGATTGCGGAAGCGGCGCCTTTTTCGAACTGGTTTTCAGTCATGGATGGTTAATATTTGACCGTCCGGAATGGGTCATTAGCGGCCCTTCAGGTCGATACTATCTGAATGTCCGGTCTCGAGTGTATAGCGGGCACAAAAATCCCCGCACTAGGCGGGGCCTCTTGATTCTTGTTGTCTTGGTTCAGACTTTACGTCTACGTCTTGCAACACCAATACCAAGAAGACCAATGCCTAACAGCGCACAGGTGCCGGGTTGGGGGACGGTGCCTGGGGACTTTGATTCACCAGTGTTTCTTATAATCCTTCCGGCGCTTCAAATAATACGCAAGAAAAGGCGCGAAGAATAATGTTACAGGGATATAGTAGAGCGCCGAGACAAACCCCAAGACAGGCCCCACCTCGCAAATATTGGCATCGGTAGAAGGATAGATGACGCAAAGCAAACTACCGTAAATAACCCCTGCTACTACCAGCAGAATGATCGCCCATGTCTCAACTGACCAGAAGTAGTACCAATACGTCTTTTGCCGCTCGGCAGGCATACTCACAATCCAGAATATGTTCTTCAAAATGCAATACGGGAATGCATGCAAGCAACGATCCCTGCTTTTATTTTTATGCCCCGAAAGGAGAATTGCGTCAATTCTGGGATGTGCTTATTGGTGATCGGATCGGCGCGCAAGCGCGAGGTAGCTTGTTAGCAGTACCCGGGGGCATTAGTTTTCACAGATCGTGGCTTCTAGGCGGGAGGCGGATGCTCTGAGAGGACTGTAGGAACAGGACTAGAATGTCCGCTTACCCCAATAGCGGTCATTCAAATTGCCAGAATCGCCGCCACTCGAAGGGCAGCTAACGGCCATAAGCGGACATCGAGTGGGGATTTGTTCTATTGATCAGCGTCAATTTCAACCAGAATCTCGTCGCACACATTCCGAAAAGTGGATCGAAAGCCGAGCCGCGCAAGACGATAGAAAGCAGCATTTTCGCTCCGAGAAAGAAGACCCTTCAAACGCTCTCGAAAAGGATGCCACGCATCGTCAGTCATGAACCCTCTTTCATACTGAAAATGGTAGTTGTCGAAGACTGTAATGTTCGATCTGAATATCATCAAGCCGACAGCAAGCTGCGCTGCTCCCTCTTTTTCGTAAAGAGATACCACTGATTCTTCAGCCGCACCTGACTCTATATAGTCGGTTAGTCTGTTCGCCCAATAGGCAATAGTTTCATCGCTCTGCGTCATTGCTGTCCAGTATTCCAGCGCCGCATCCGAACGATTCTGATACTGGTCAGCAATAGCGATTTCTTGAGACTGTTTAAGCTGTAAGCCAACAAAAACTAACGACGCTACTATTGCGGCTATACCCACTAGTTCGGCGATGCTCTTCCAATCATAGTGCTTCATTGAGTTTGCTCTTGACTCGCTCATTCGAGAAAACATTGGCTAAGAAGGAGCCGCTGCTTCTGGCCAAAGGCCTGTATAGCGAACACTGGTTCAACGCCCGCTTTGGGTCAGGAGCCGTCATTCTACCTCAGACCAGGCGACTGGCGGCTTCCGGCCATAAGCGGACGCTCAGCCTACTGGATAATTTACTTGGGATTGTTACAGGTGCTGAATCCGAATATTGCGTATGGCGGGCACCACCCAATAATGCCAGTTGCCAGTGGGATCACACCCAGCCAGCCCCAGTTTGACTGCGGCCCAATGAACACCAAGCTGATGATGGCCAGTCCGGCAATTACGCGAACAATGCGCTCGACGTTATGAACATTCTGTTTCATGGTCTCTCCAGTTTTTTTACTGTCTAAATGACCACCATGGGTCCGTGGCGGAAATTATAGCCTAGCAGCACGGACTGGCTGCTTCCAGGCGCACACCAGCCGCTCGACAAATCGATCCGCGACCGGCTTAGTGCGGCCATTAGCGGTCATCGACAACCGCGCACTCTGAATGCAGCTAATAGCTGTATGGCGGGCCAGATAGGCTTTGCACAAACTCCATCGATGGTGACAGTTCTCCGAGCTCGAGTTTTAAGTCGCGCATGAATCTATCGAAAAGATCGTAATCTGGATTTGGCAAGATAAAGCCCCTCATCTTTGTGACTCGAATCCTGAAGCGAACTCCGTTGCTTGCTTCATCCAACGAATACGAGAAGTCCATATCTTCATTAAAATAAAATGCTTCGTCAGTCATCGCATCGCAGTTTTCACACTGCAGTTCATATTTCGACGTTACCCGTTCAATCGCCGCGACGAAAGACGATTCATCAACACGATTCTCAATGTCGGCGTTTCGAATGGAATATTCACCGAAAGGCATCAGGACGGAGGTGCCCGATACAGCAAGCACCGTAATTACTGCAACCGGGATCGATATCAGCTTTTGAGTCAATAATTTGCGCGGCCTAGTCGCGCCATGCGAGACCGTGGTCCAAGCAAAAGGAATCGCGATCAGAGCAAGCAAGTCAGAGTAGTCGACCACGCGACCAATTTGGACCAAGAGCACAGAATTCACATTGTCGATGAACCACTGCGACAAAGGTGACTTCCAATAAAGAAATCCCAGTGCCAAGATCATCGCACCCACGTACTTTTTTCTTGGTGAAGCGGCAGTTACCAAAAGTGCTAGGAGATAGATGCCCGCCACATCAGATAACTTGCCCGTTAACCAACCCGGAAACGCTGACTTCAAATAGAGGTCGTTGGTAATCAGAACGGCGAGCGACAGCAGAAACGGCCAAGAGATTAGAATTGAAGTAATTCTCCCTCGGCATAGTGCGAATTCTGCCCGCATTTCGTCTGTTACTTCCTCGATATTCGGCAAATCATGACCGTCTGGAATGGGTCACAAGCCGTCATTTTACCTCAGATTCTTCGAGCGGCTGCTATGTGATGTTAAGCAGTCGTTCTTTTATCTTTCTGGTGACCATCTCAGAACGGCCAGTAGCAGTCGCTCTGGAGAAAAGAACCACCTAGATCTTTGCAGCCATGTGTACGCTGGGAAGATGACCGCCTCCAGGCATTTCGACCTCTATTAAACCTAGACGCACGAAACCCAAAGCAGAGTAGAACGCCTCTCCATTTAGAGATGAATAGCACTCAAACCTTTGTATCCCTGCGTTCCGAGCGTCATTCAAACATCGGGTGTATATAGCACGGCCTGCGCCTCGTCTCGTCCAATCTGTGTGAACACCAAAATGTCGAATGTGCCCTAGTCCCGCCATAACCTCTCCGGTATCCGGGCGCTCTCGTGTCCATCCACCGCATCCAATGATGGCACCTGTGGAAGATTCGGCGACATAGTAGCTGCCTGACTCAAGCAACTTCGGCTGTGCGACGGTCATGAACGGCAATGTTTTCGCCAATACCGAGCGATCGTACGCACGACGCATCAAAGTAGGATATGAATCTCGTAGGAGGGCCGAAACCGCGTCGCTATCAGCGAGTGTTGCAGGTCGTATGGAAATGCCGAATGACGCCACCTAAAAATATCCAGCCTGCTTGCAGACGGTGATCTGATCAGCGTCCAAAATTGCCCCCGAGACACGAGCACGGCCGCAGTAATCGGCGACGAGTGTGTGTCCGCAGCGGGTCATCAGGAGACGATTCTAGCAGCTCGAGGCGACCGTCGGCTAACGGCCAAAAGCGGGCGCCGGGAGATCCGATCCCAACGTATTATCAGCCGACAACCGCGCCTCGCCTAGCAACGTAGACGCTAAGCATAGCGACCCACGCGAGCACTGCAGCCTCCAGTGCCCGCTGGCTAATCCCAACGACATCAGACGATGGCGAGAGAGTCAGAAGACCTACGAGCGCAACAGCTGATGCGACGTAGCCAGCAACAACCAAGCGACCAGCCCCGGGCCAACTACGTGCCTTACGTGCCAGTGCGAACAAGAACGCAGGGGCCACCAAGTAGCCCACCATGCCGCCTGCGTTGTGGATGAGTTGTGATGTACTTGGTGCGGATGGGCGGCACCCGAGATCACATGGGAAGGCCGATGCCACCAGGTAGCCCGACGCATAGAGAGCCAGCCCAGCCAGGCTCAGCGTGACCTGGCGCGAGCGTGGAAGCGCAATGTAAGCAAGAAAACTGAATGCCAACATGAGGAGCCCTGCAGGCAAGAAGCCCGCCAGCCGAACCCACCACTCGTAAGGCGCACCCGTCGCTCCGAGTTCACTGATAAATTGCGATACATGGCTGTAGTTTGGCGTAAGTGCACCGGCGACAATGACGGGAATTACCGTCATAACGATACAAGCCATCGACGTAATAACTAGCAGTATCCCGACGAATCGCGAGGATGGATGTGATTGCATTTTCTGACTGAGTGTAAATATCTCGACGTACCGCAATATAGCACGCAGTCACGAATGCCCGCTTTGGGTCA
>CAMYIS010000248.1 GCA_947258485.1 uncultured Woeseiaceae bacterium | reverse complement strand
GTCGAGCATGCGAAACGCACGGTCACTCGTGTCGGGAGCCTGGTGCAGGCCCAACCTCAGGTTGTCGGTGATATACGCCGTCTCGGCGGCCGCAACCATGGGCAATAATGCGAGAACCCAAATTACCAGACGCATTGTCAATCTCCTTTGCTCGCGGCGAGTGTACTACATGGCCTATACATTGCGACGTCGACTATTGCTCAAAAAGCCAGCGCAACAGCGCTTCCTGTACTTCTTCACCGGGCCCCCGATGAATGTCCTTGTGGTTTTGCATGGCGACAACGGCCAGACGCCGACCAGACCTCGATTGCAGATACCCGGCTACGGCCGTCACGTCATCCATTGATCCGGTCTTGAGGTGCGCTTTGCCTATCAGGTCGGTGCCCCGAAACCGACGCGACAGCGTGCCATCGAGCCCGGAAATCGACATCGACGCCAGGTATTCGGGCATGTAGGGCTGACGCCACGCGAACGTCAATAATGAAGCCATATCCACTGCCGCAATACGCGAACTCCTCGACAAACCCGCACCGTTTTCGATCGCCAGTTTGCAGGGTTCCAGGTCCTTTTCGTTCAGCCAGCTTGCAATAACCTCCCGACCACCTTCCTCGGTGCCTGGCGCGCCGTTAACTTCGGCCGACAGCGTGTAAAGCAGTTGGCGTGCCATCACGTTATTGCTGTGCTTGTTGACGCGGGCGATCATCTCGCTCAGTGGTCGCGACTCGAACGACACGATTGGCTCGGCGTCAGGATTGGCGAGCGCATTTTTCCAGCCCCCGCTGAATTCGCCGCCGGACTCGCGCCATAACAACCCGAACAGGCCGTAAACAAATTCATTGTGGGACAAAGCGGTACGATCCATCGCGTATCGTTTGCACCCGTCAGGAAATTTTCCGGAAAAAGTCACTTCATCGACAGGTTCATTGGTGCTTATGGTGATGCCACGCTGATAGCCGCGACAACGTCCCGGAGCAAGGCCCAGCTGGTTACGAACGCGCAGGTTGTCAAGGGCCGGGTCCAGGCGAACGTTGACAGCTTGTGACTCAGGATCGGGCTCGAACCAGTAACGCACAACCTTGAAGTTCATCAACAGCGCATTCGGTGCGACGTTGTACGCCCGCAGTGGTTGCCTGTCGAAAGCGGCCGGGTCGTAATTACCAATTTCAAAAAAGCTGTCGTCGATAAGCAGGTCGCCGTCGATCTTACGTATTCCCGCAAAGCGAATGTCGCGCAGCAACTGCCAAACGCGTTCGGTGACCAGAAAAGGATCGCCGTAGCCTTTGATCAACAGGTCACCGTCCAGCCGATCACCATGGATGTCGCCATTCGCGTATACCTCGGTCTTCCAGCGGTACGCGCGACCTAGAACATCCAGTGAGACCAGCGTCGTTAGCAGCTTGATCGTCGATGCCGGATTCCTGGGCTCACCCTCGCGCCACTGCAACACGGTCTCGCCCGTATTGACATCTTCGACGTAAATGCTGAGCGAATCGTCGGGTAACTGCCGAAGCTTCATTACACTCCGGACACCTGGCGGCAATTCGCTGTCCGCGGAGTGTGCCGCAAAGGCCGCAAGCAGGCACAGCAACAGGGCGAAGGTTGATTTCATGAGGTCAAAACCGGTAATTGAATTTCAATCGACATTGTCAGTTTCCAGAGATGGCAGGTGCCGTGCCAGTGCGCGACTCGCCGTCCGATGAATTGCCCACGTCAGTACGACGATCGCGGTGATTCCGGCCGCTGCGATCCAGTAGCCAAGATCGGACGGCGTCGCCTCTCCCGAGAGGATCTGGCCAAGATCCCGCGCCAGCGTGCCAAGGTAAACATAAAGTGCAACAGCGGGCAGCATTCCTATCGTTGTCGCAAAGAAATGTGTCCGCGGCCTGACAGAAGTAACGCCGTACGCGTAGTTAAGTACGTTGAACGGAATAATCAACGACAAGCGCGTCAATACGACGATCAGGAATGCTTCTTCCTGCAGCCCTTTTTCGATCGCCTCGAGTCGCTTGTTACCGGAGACTTTTTGTTCAACCCATCGGCGAGCACCCCTCCGGCCCGTGAGGAATGCAAACTGTGCGCCTACCGCGATACCGGCGGCAGCATACAGAAAGCCTGGAACCAGGCCGAATAGAAATCCGGCAATCATCATTGAAACGGAACCCGGCAAGAACAGGATTGTCGCCACGGCGACGCATGAAACGTAAGTGATGGGTCCAGCAACCGGGTGCTCTTGCGACCAGTCACCGACAACCACAATCCACTCGGCAAATGGTAAGACATAGAGGGAATAAACCAGCGCAAGAAAGACCAGCGCAAGCAATATTCGATTTATGACCAGTTTGTTCAAGATCTGATTTTCCCCCTGTCTGGATTTGCCTGGCGCTACGACGATGGTCGTTTGATTTTGTAGGTACGCATGCGATCTGCAAGCGTAGTGGGTCTGACGCCGAGCAGCTCTGCTGCGCCGCCTGCGCCCGAAACTCTCCAGTTTGTCTGCCGCAACGCTTTGATAAGGTTGGACTTCTGAAGATCCTTGATGTCTTTATCGGTCAGGATATCGGCACTGCCGACCTCGCCTTCTTGCGCTTCCTCAGTCTCGGGCTTGAGATCCGGCATCGACAAATCCAATCGTAGCACCTTGCCTTGCGACAGGATTACGGCGCGCTCGATGACATTCTTTAATTCCCGGACGTTGCCCGGCCACTGGTAGGCACGGAGATTTGCGGTCTGCGCGCGGGTCAGGGTAAGAGCTTCCCGGCCAAAGTCCTTGCACGTCTGTTCGAGAAAGTGCTGAGCGAGTTGCACGACGTCATCGCCGCGTTCACGAAGCGGCGGAACATCAACCGGAAAAACACTTAGACGATAGAAGAGATCTTCACGAAATGTGCCATCGACAATCAATTGTTCCAGGTTACGATTGGTTGCCGCAATGACTCTAACGTCAACCGAACGAGTAACATCGTCACCGACGCGCTCGAACTCGCTTTCCTGTAACACGCGCAAAAGTTTGCCCTGCAGTTCCAGCGGGATCTCGCTGACTTCATCGAGAAACAACGTGCCACCTTCGGCAAGCTGGAATCTGCCGATTCGATCACGATGCGCCCCCGTAAAAGCACCTTTCACATGCCCGAAAAACTCGCTTTCGAATAGCTCCTTGGGTATCGAAGCGCAGTTGACTTTTACGAGCGGACCTTCTGCCCGTGAAGAACGAATGTGAATCGCATGAGCGACCAGCTCCTTGCCAACTCCGGACTCGCCCTGTACGAGCACGTTCGCGGGCGTTTCAGCCACGGCTTCGACGCGCTTTAACATCCGCCGCAACGCCGCACTTGTGCCAACGATCCGGCCAAAGTTCATTGCCACGTTGACCTCTTCGCGCAGGTAGTCCCGTTCCCGTTCGAGTTCCTCGCGCAGCCGGGCATTCTCCGAGAGCGTGCGGCGCAATTTGCGCTCCGCCCGATTGCGTTCTGTAACGTCTTTCGATGCGACGAGCATGTGTCCGAAATCGATATGATCGTGGCGATTGGGAATTGCCGACATTACGAGGTCGATTGTCTGCCCGTTCTTGGTGACCATCTGCCGCTGCAGATTGTTGCAAGCGCCTTGTTTGATCAGCTCCCGCAAGCTGCCGTCGGCATACTTCTTGCGATCGGCTGTGCTGAAAAAATCGGTAATTGATCGACCGATCACTTCGTCTCTCTTGTAGCCCAGCTTCTGCAGCCAATGATCCGTTACCGTAACGATCAGGCCCTTGTCGTCGACCGTATGCAGCATTGCCGGCGTCGACCGATACAGGTTGCGATACTTCAGATTCGCCCGTGCCTGATCCGAAATCTCCGTGTACATCGCGACCGTGCGCAGGAACTCTCCTTCGCGGTCGTATTCGATAATTGCATTCGTCAGACAATCGACCTCCTCTCCTGATCGCGTGACGAAGCTGATCGGTTTGTTCTCAAGCTTGCCGGTTCGACGCAAAGCGGGGCGCAGTTCATTGCGCACGCGTTCAGCACTTTCCGACGTCGCGAATTCTTCGGGACGGTGGCCCACCATGTCGGCCCGATCGTAATCGAGACGCGAGAGCATCGCGTCATTCACATCCAGGAAAGCGCCGTCCTCGGCGATCGAGGTCGCCATGACCGGGGCCTTGCGAAACAGCCATTGGTAGTCGTCGGGGGTAATCATGGCCGCATGATATACGAAATTTCGTAAGCAGTCTTACGGTTTTTCGTAAGTTACGATTTTTCGTAACTGCTAGAATTATTGTAAGTGCTTGTTTTATATCACTTTAAAAAGTTGGCACGGCTTGTGCAATACGGGAAGCAGAGAGCGGCAATTTAGCCGATAAATTTTACCAACACCGCGGCGCAGCCAGTGCTGCCCGCAATCGCTTAGGGACAAGATGATGAAAAGCAGGAATATTGAAAACCGACTCGCCTATGTCGGAGCACTGATCGTTCTGGTCGGCGTGACCTGGGCGGCCAGCTCGGCATTCGGCGCTGAGCGCACCAACTACGCGGCCGTGGCCAAGAGTGACGCTATGAATGACACGATCGTAATTGCGCGTCAGGCCATGACTGAAACAGCCGCAAAAGCCGCTGAGGCGCTCAGGGCCGAGAACAAGTTCGACCTTGATAATCAGCTCAACGACCTTACATCAACGCTGATTGCGAGCGTCAAGTAGGCGAACGACGAATCCCCTCCGGCGGCATGCTGACCAGGTTTCTCCCCCTGATAACCTGGCCGACGGCCCCGGAACCAGGCCGGATAGGAATCCGGCTTTACGGACCATGAAGGTCCGGCGGCACCCCCTGCCGTTGCTTAATAAGGCGCCGGAGACCGCTCCGTGTCGGAACGGCCCGCTGGTTCATTTCGTGAATTCAGTTCTCCGGCGCCTTTTCTTTTTTTAATCCGTAACACGGCGTCGGTGAGCTTCGGCGCGCCTGTTCCTCTCAGTGGAGCTGCGTCGGCTGATCGTCTTACGCAGGCGCTTCAACCACATGCGCGCCCAGGTGAATTCGATACTCAGAATGGTCAGCCCCACGGGGATGACAACGATGGCAGGCCCCGGCGTCACGATCATCACAACGCCCAGCAGCAATACCGTCACGCCAACGACACCGACTACGATGCGGCGAGCTGACCGGTAGGTGAAGTGCACAACTCTTTTAATCAATGCCTGTCCCGTTATTCTTGATTTTAAGGCCCGTTACCGTAGCCTTAGTCCGATGAAGCGACCAAGAGTTCCGATCCTCCTCGCCGCGTGCCTCTGCGTTACGACGGGGTTGCTTGCAGCCGATGAGGCGTTGACACTGCAGGCGAACGAAACCAGCGTGCAGCTGGCGCCGCGGGAACAAGGTCCCCAGCAAGTCAGCCTGTCATCGCTGGAATTCTCCTTGCACGCGACAACTGCCTGCCCACCAGGGACCGACGTCGAATCGGTCACGGTCAGTATCGCGGACACGCACAAGCGCTTTGGCCCTGATGATATCTCCGACAATTCAGCGCTTGACGTTCGTCTCAGCGTACCTGCGGACCAGGTTGCACCGGTTACGGTTTCTGATTTTTGCGTTAGCGGGGAACCAGGCGACAAGAACGGCCTGCTGGTGCCAGGCGTCGCAACTGCGCAGGCTTCTCTGCGATGCCAGGGTGATAACAAATCATCTTTGTATTTTAAAAGCGCGGTGCTACCGATTCGGCTTCATTGTGCGATTGACAAAGATCAGGAAGCGTCGACAGACAGGTGAAGATCGAGGAACTCGAGCGTTCGCCGCCATGCGTCAGTGGCCGCCGCCTCGTTGTAGTTGCGGCCGGTCGGATTCGCGAATGCATGACCAACGCCAGGGTATACATGAATGTCGTGATTCTTGCGTAAGTTCGTGAGGGCCTCTTCGAACGCCTTCACCGACGAGACTTTTATACCCGAATCCTTCCCTGCGAACAGGCCCAGTATCGGGCTGTTGATCGGACGAAGCTTGTCCTCATCGTTTGTTACCTGGCCGTAATAGATAACAGTTGCGTCAAGATCGTCAGGAAATAACTGCGCCGTATTTAGCGACCAGCCTCCGCCAAAACACCAGCCGAGCGATCCAACCCTCGGCGCACCGGCAGTTGCACTGACAAATTCATAGGCGCTCCGGATATTCGCGTTGGCTGCCTCGGGATCTTCGACCACCGAAAGCATCAACTGGCGTGCCTCTGCGACGTTCCCGGCGACTTTCCCACCGTAGAGATCGACCGCGAGAACGATATACCCCTCGCCCGCGAGACGATCCGCCATTGCGCGAATATTGTCGTTCAGCCCCCACCATTCGTGAATCATGATGACGGCCGGCAAAGGCTCAAACATATCCGACGGCGCGACAAAATAGCCATACACCAGTTCGTCGCCGAGCTCCGCATAAGGCAGGGTTTCCGAAATCACGGCGCGCGCTGGCGCAATCCCCGCGGCGCCGCTCGGAGTCGTCGTGTCATTGGCATGTTCCCGCGTCATGGCGTCGACATTCGCACGATCGGCCGCTTTTTCGTCTTCGGACGACCCCTGGTCCGAAGAACCACAGGCACCGAGCAATGTGCCGCTCATAATGAGCGCTGCGATGATCCCCGTATTCCGGAGCCTGGCTATAAACATATTTCTAACCTGCAATATATTATTTTCACCGGGGAAACAGCTATTTTGCCGATTCCGTACGGGCAATAGTTTAGAGGTGACTCGGACTCGTGACTACCACTGCTTTTTGCTGAGCCGAACATACTGCAGTACCTTGGCTATCGTGTAGACAACGATGAGCGCAATCATAATCAGCAAGAAGCCCAGACCGTCAGGCATAGCTTGTATCCGGCAGCTGCTCGAAGCAACAGTTTAGCACCTAGGCACTACTCAATAATGACCGAAAGCCACAGACAGGCATCCATTTGGCAGCGTGCAGTGGCCCTAATGGGTTTGGCCCTGCGCGACAACAATGAGGATTTTACGAAAGGCCCGATCGGCCGGGCGCTCGCATTGCTCGCAATTCCGATGATGCTCGAGATGGCTATGGAGTCGGTCTTTGCAGTCGTCGACATCGCGTTCGTAGCGCGACTGGGCACCGATGCCATCGCCGCGGTCGGCATCACGGAGGCACTCATTACGGTTCTTTACGGGATCGCCATAGGCCTCGGCACGGGCCTGACCGCGATGGTCGCACGGCGCATGGGCGCGAAGGACGCCGAATCGGCGTCGCAGGTAACCGGACAAGCCATCTGGCTCGGGGCGATTCTGTCGGTCCTTATCGGCGTTTTCGGCGTCATCTACGCGCGGGACCTGCTCGAGATAATGGGCGCCTCGAGCAGCGTTATCGAAACGGGGCAGGGATTCACCGCCGTGCTGCTGGGTGGCTCCGTGAGCATCATTTATCTTTTCCTTCTGAACGCTGCCTTTCGGGGCGCCGGCGACGCCACTGTCGCGTTGCGCTCCCTGTGGCTTGCAAATGGCTTCAACATTGTTCTCGACCCATGCCTGATCTTCGGGCTCGGGCCGTTTCCGGAGATGGGTGTAACCGGGGCCGCCGTCGCGACGACGATCGGCCGCGGGATCGGCGTGATCTATCAACTCTGGTACCTGATGGCTGGTCGTGGGCGTATAGCCCTGCATGTTCGTCACCTGCGCCTCGTTCCTGCGTTGACTACGCGCTTGCTCAGGATCTCTGCCGGCGGAATCGGTCAGTTTCTGATTGCTACTGCGAGCTGGATCGGCGTCATGCGGATCGTCGCGATCTATGGCAGCTCCGCTATTGCGGCATACACGATCGCGCTCCGGATGATGGAATTCACGTTCCTGCCGGCCTGGGGCCTTGGTAATGCGGCCGCGACCCTGGTTGGCCAGAACCTCGGGGCCAAACAACCCGACCGGGCCGAACAATCAGCCTGGCGGGCAGCAACCTACAACGCGGTATTCATGGCCGTTGCGGGCGTATTCCTGTTGATTTTCGCCCAGGGAATTACCGGGCTCTTCACCGACGATCCCGACGTCTTGCGTTGGGGGACCAGCTGCCTGCGAATAATGGGAATCGGATTTCCGATGTACGCCGTCGGCATGGTAATTATTCAATCCCTGAACGGTGCCGGTGATACGGCGACTCCTGCTTTATTGAATTTCTTTTGTTTCTGGATCGTCCAGATTCCACTGGCATTCGCGCTCGCGACAATGACTGTCCTCGGACCCGATGGCGCTTTCATCGCAATAGTGGTTTCCGAGTCGCTACTAACTATTCTCGGCGTGATAATGTTCCGGCGTGGAAACTGGAAGCACCAAATCGCCTGAAGCTAAGCTTGTTGAAATTCGCAACGCGACGATCTGGCGTGGAACGAGCCTTGTGTTCGAGAACCTGAATCTCGTCATTGCCCAGCACGAACGAGTTGCCATTCTCGGACCCAATGGTTGCGGCAAGACGACGCTGATGAAGACGATCAATCGGGAGCTGTATCCGGTCGTTAAACCCGACAGCTTTGTGCGTATCCTCGGCCGGGACGCCTGGAACGTCTGGAAATTGCGGCAACACATCGGCTTCGTATCACACGATCTGCACCAACGTTACACTCCCGATACGACCGCACTCGAGGTCGTTATTTCGGGTTTTTATTCGAGCATCGGCGTGCACGGAACTCTTGCCAGGCGCGTCAGTGAAAGTCAGCGAGAGGCTGCTATAGAAACGCTCGGCGAACTCGGCGTCGGATCACTGCAAGACACGCCGTTAAGCGCCATGTCGACAGGGCAACAGCGCCGCTGCCTGCTGGCTCGCGCGCTCGTGCACCGGCCGGATACCCTGATCCTCGACGAACCTACGGCCGGGCTGGACTTCACGGCAAGCTTCGATTACCTCGGGCGACTCCGACGCCTCGCGGAGGCCGGCCGAAATATCGTGATCGTCACGCATCATCTCAATGAAATCCCGCCCGAGGTCGATCGCGTAGTGCTGCTGCAGAACGGCCGAGTTGCCGCCGATGGCCCGAAAAAGGCCGTGCTCAACAGCGAACTCCTGAGTAAAATCTATGAAACCCGCATCCGGGTCGCCGAAATCGACGGTTACTATCTCGCGTACCCCGGTTAAGCTGGCAAAAACGTGACCTGATACGATGCGTCTAGACGCGAACAGGCTTATTCTGTCGCTTATGTTGAAACCGGCAACAACAGTACTGACAAGCACACCGCTCCTGCTCCTCCCGACGCTGGCCGTGGATGCCCAGGCCCAGACAGGGATTACCAGCGTTGGCCCCGCGATGGTCATTTTCACGCTCGCCGGAGCGCTGCTGCTGACCCTCGTCTTTCGCTCAGCGGCCCGCCATGTCAGACGTTTCGTCACCGCCCGAATTGGCCAATGGCGGATCCGGACGGCACTCGAAAAACGCAGCCCGGACGTTTTGCATGACTTTATCCTGCCTGGCGCCTATGGCGGTCTCGTAAAGATCGATCACGCCATCCTGACGGCGGGCGGCATCCTCTGCATTCAATCCAAACACTACAACGGCATCGTCTTCGGCGCTGAAGATGAGGCGCAGTGGACCAATGTGGATGGCGTCAAACGTCGTCGCTTCCTGAATCCCCTGATCCAGAATGAAGGCCGCAGCCGCGCACTTCGGCAGGTAGTG
>CAMYIS010000247.1:23982-32842 GCA_947258485.1 uncultured Woeseiaceae bacterium | reverse complement strand
CGTAAGCGCCGGTATAGGTCTGTCCGGCTGCCGCCGCGCCTTCCTCGAGCGCCAGGTTCCAGTCGAATGTCTTCCAGTAGAAGTTCGGACCGCCGGCCGGACCGAACAGGTGCGGTACGAGGATCGTATTGTTATTGGCATCCGCGGGCTGGTTGCCGATCATCTTCTTGAACGGATAGATCATCGCGTTCGGATCCGTGTAGTCACCGACGGGCTCCGCGAGTACGGCTGGCAGGCTCGTGTACTTATCGTTAGTGCCGGCCAGGAACTTCGTGTACTTGCCGTTGAAGTAGCGCAGCGTCGGTCGTACGTTGTTCGCCCAGACGAAGGTGCCTTTCTTCTTGAGGTATGTCTTTCGAGGGGGGACACCCTGTTGCGGGATATTGGTACGATCCTCTCCCGCGTCTTTCCAATACCACGCGACTTTTGTCGAGGTATGGCGCGCGATGGCCGGGATGTGACAGACCTGGCAGGCAAGCGCGTCGTGACCCTCGAAGTTAATGATGTCCGCGACGGTCGTGTTGATGTGTCTGTTGTATCGGTCGCCGTGGCAGCCTTCGCAGGTCTTCATTTCGCCTTCATCGACGGAATGATAGGGCATTCCACCGATGCCGTGCGACAGCACGTTCTCCCCACTTTTTTTGACCGCGTGGCACATAACGCATTCGAAGTCCTCACCACCGGAATCAAGAGTACCCATATGGACGTCATATTCCTTGGTGGTATCGGCGAGTGACATGGCCAGATCACCGTGTTTGACGTTGTCGTCACCGCCGGCGTTGGCGTGGCAGAAGATGCAGTTGTCGATCGTCGGCACGCCGTCATTATCGGCGACACTTTGCGCGACCAGCGTCAGGTTCAGAGGCACTTCTGAGTCGCCAATGTTTTCCACGGGAAGGCCGGCCGTTGTCGGTGCTTTGGCGTAAGTGCCGGTCTGGTCATGGCAGACGAGGCAGTCGACGTTGTCCGGGTCGGAAAAGTCGAACGACGCATCCTTCCAGCCATAGCCAATATGACACTGCGTGCAGCGGCCCTCATTGGACTTGATCGCGATGCAGAAGTTGTTCAGGATGTCCTTCTTGCCGTGAATGCCGCTCTCGTTCCCCTCGATGTTGGAAGCGACGCCTTGCCACTTGAAGTGCCCGGTATTGATGATCTCGTCGCCGATCGGGCCGTGGCAATTCAGGCAGGACTTCGTGCCTTCGTAGGCGTGATCGGTGAAGTAGCCTTTGTGCAGCTGCGCGCCTTCGTAGTCACCACCGGCCGTTGCGTTACAGTCGAGAACGTCGACGACGCCATCGTCGTTGATGTCCTCATCCGGGATATCACCGACGCCATTCTGGTTAAGGTCCCAGCAGCTGAAGCCATCGGCGCCGTCACTGCCGTCCAGTCCGGCTGCACCGGTTGCGCCGGGCGCACCGTCGTCCCCGTCACAGCCGTACAGGCCGAGACCGGCCATGAGAGCAAACAGGATTAAGAAAGGCGGAGAATAGCCGTGCAATAAGCGTTTCATGATGGTTTCTCCCAACGTGAGTGAATAAAACGGGAGCCGGGTAGATTCAGGAGGAGAATCGGCCCGGTTTTGACTGGGGCTGGAGCGGGCTTGGCGGGCGAGCCTTTGGAGGCTGTGCGCTTCATGTCTTGTTCGGTCTGGCTGCGGTCCATGCGTTAGCAGAATGTCAATATATTAGGACATTCTAATTTTCTAAAGCGAATCTTCCGGAATGCCGAAAAAATTTCAATAGGTTGTTGCTGAAATCGGGTAGGGACTTGTACGGATTTTTTGGTCGAGACCTTAGCCCGAGGCGCTGTCGCGGCCGAGCAGTTTGGCAACCAGGATCAAGGCGCTGCCAACCAGGGCGAGGGCGATAAAAAGAGTTACGGGCTGGCCGTTCGGAAAGTCTTCGAGGAACAGCTTGATGCCGACGAGGACCAGGACCGGGTAGACCAGCCATCGTGCCTCGGGCCATCGCGGGTGACGGCTGGACAAGGCCAGCGTAACAGATGATATGGACAGTACCGCGGTCCTCAAGGCTGCCAGTAAAGCCAGATCGGCCGCCGCGGTGCCGGCGCTGGCCAGCACGGGTGCGAAGTAGACGACCATGAGTCCGCCTACCTCCCAGACTGACAGTGCCAGCACGATCAATTGCGGTACGCCCGCCAGGACGCCCCAGCGATCAGAATGCTGCGCCACGGGAATAAACAGGCATGCAACCGTCGTCAGGGCAATAACCAGGTGCCAGGGTACCAACGGTGGCCAGGACAAGAGGGCATCGCCCGCCAGCGCATGCAGACCTGTCCCGAGGATTCCTGAACTCACTCCGGCGGCCAGCAACAGGAACGTGCATTGCAGGCTCAGGGCAACCCTGCCGTATCGACCGCTAAACCAGGCCATGGCCAGCGCCAGCAGCGACCAAGCGGCTGCCGCGATAGCAGGTGACAGGACGAGGGCGCTGCCGACCACCAGGAGCACCAGCCCCAGCGTGGAATAGAAGAAAAAATTACGACCGCGGGTGGCGCGGGTCTGGGGTGTGAACGCGAGCGCGTATGCACAAGCTGCGAGTAGCAGGGTCAGCATGCCAACCTGGGACATCATGACCTGGCCTGCCCGGGCGGCGATACTGGCGGCCAGGAACGCGATTCCGACTGCGAACACGGCCTGAACGGCTTCGAAGACGCCGACGCCGTGACTGCGGATGTGAGTGTGAAGCGCAAAACTCAAGAGATAAGCGAGCAACAGCATCGCGCCTGTCAGGAACACAGACAGGGGCGCGACGGTCCACTGTTCACTGGTGCTCAGCATGGCCAGCGCAAGCACACCCGCGTTCGCGCCCAACGCTCCCAGCCACTGCGGACCTTTCCATTGCCGCCAGTAGCATGCCCACAACGTACCGGCGCCCAGGAATATCAGGAATACCGGGGCAGGGACCGCGCTATGAGAAAGCTTCAGAATAACAAAGGCTGTGCCGATGCCGCCGGCCGTAGTGAGCCAGGCCAGAAGCCGCAGGTCCCTTGCTGCGGCAACCGACAGGGACACTGCAAAGAACACGGAAAGCGCGATGATGCCCTGGAGCCCGGAGAGCAGCGCGAAGCGACCCGTGGCCTCAACGAGTAACGGCAGTGCGAGGAGTATGGATGCGCCACCGTAAAACAGGGCGCCGGTCCGCTGACTCTCGACACTTCCTCGTCGATGCGCCATGAATAGCCAGAACAGGGCATAGGTTGCCCCCATGGAAATGCCCAACGCCGTCGGAACAACCGCGTTCTCAGTGATGGCGCGCAAGAGATAGGCGCCGCCGAATATTAGAAGCACCCGGCCAATGAGGGTTGACGCGTTGGATAGAGACCCTTTGCCGAGCGTAGGCTCGAGATCACCTTCATCAGGCGCTAATGCGCCGGGCGCCTGACCTTCGAGCTTGCTTAGCCGCCGCTCGACGGCGGCGAGACGTGACTCCAGATCGGCGACGCGATCTTCCATTTATTCGCCGCTCGCTTCTCGTTGCAGCGATGGTACGAATTTATTGATGATCCAGAACAGAACGAACGGCACCAGGATGACCGTCAGCGCGCCGAACAGACCTTCTTTGAACGTCTCCACGCTATGCGGGATGATCGGAATCTCATAATGCATGTAGCCTGAAAACGACAGGGAGAAGGCCTGGCCGCCGATGACCACGTTCCAACGCATCATGAATACGCCGAAAAGAACAAGCAGCAGTGCCAGGACAGTGCGTTTCAGGGTTCGGCCGGGCAGAAGCAACAGAACGAACGGCACGAGGTTGCCCAGCGTGTATTGCAGTACGAAAATGTTCATGAAGTCTTTGCCGTACATCACCGAACGCAGGATGTCCCACGACTTCATCGCGGTGTAGCCTCGAAAGATCAGGTCCAGCATTTCGAGGCTGATCGCGGCGACAAGAAATCCCAGCAGGTACCGAGCGGCCGTGTCAATAACGTGCTGTTCGGCCCCCTTGATTTCACGGGCCTCGAGCATGCCGCCGTGCCGCCTGCTGCGAAATGCCTGCCACTCCCTGATCACAATGTAGGTCAGCATGCAAAGCGCAATGCCTGATACCACGGCGGACATTATGAAGATGACGGGCATCAGCGGTGACATCCACAGAGCGTTTGCTTTGACCGAACCAAAAATAAACCCGGCATAGCCGTGGAGGAAACAGGCTACCGGTATACCGATCGCTGCCAGAACTGTGGCCGCTTTCTTGTCCACCCTGATCGCGTCTTCGCTGAGATCGTAAGCGCCGATCGTCAGCGCCTGGTAGACCAGGCGGCTCATCGCGTTCGAAAGTCCTTGCTTGTTCTTTAACGCGTGAACCTGCTCCACGAAGTACTTGCGATAGACGAACCAGATTTCGCTCAGGACGATTAGCGCATAAGCTGTGAAGACGATCCCGAAGGCGGCAATCGCAGACGTGAAATGTGGCGTAAGCAACGGCTCCATTGCCCTTGTTGGCTGCTGTAGATGCAGCAGCAGTGGCAGCGCGGCGACAGGAAGCAATGCCAGCGAGAACACGAGGGAAAACTGGGCAATCTCCTTCAGCTGTTTTAGACCGAATACGTGGTAAAGCGACGACAGTACGAAAGCACCGGCTACGAGCCCGGTCATGTATGGGTACATGACAATCTGGATACTCCAGTAGATGTACTCGTTGGGATAGACGAACAGCTCTTTTGCGGTCCACTCTATGCCATGAACAATGATGTCATTGGGCATGCGATCACCTCACGTTGGCGTCAAGGCCCAGGTAAAATACGTGCGGCTTCGTGCCGTACTCATCTTTGAGAACCGCAACCCTTTCGGTCGTTATGATCTTTGTTACAGGATCATCGGGATCCTTGAGGTTGGCAATGCGGCGCGCTCCAAACGAGCAACACTCGACGCACGCGGGCTCCATGCCTTTGGTGATCCGGTGGTAGCAGAAGTTACATTTGTCGGCTACTTTGTGTACCGGATGGAAGAAACGGACGCCATACGGGCAGGCCATGATGCAGTAGCCGCATCCGATGCACCAGTCCCGGTCGACCAGGACAACGCCGTCATTGGTCTGGTAAGTTGCGCCGACCGGGCATACCTGTACACAGGCAGGATTGTCGCACTGGTTGCAAAGTTTCGGAACGAAGAAAGCTTTTTTAATGTCGTCCGGGTCAATCTCCTCCCCATCCATTTCCATGCTCGTATAGCCGTCGCGCCCACCCATCGGTGAGTCGATATGCGTCGTGCCGTCATTGGTAACCACGTATCGTTCGACCCAGGTTCGCGTAACCTCTGCGTCGTAAGGAATTTCGTTTTCGTTCTTGCAGTTCCTCGACGGCGGCCCTGGCTTCTGAGTTGCTTAGAAACGTGAACGCGCTCAGCGGCATCACGGTCGCCAAGGTGCCGCCAACAGCGTCTTTCAGGAAGTCCCGACGAGAACAGGTCATCTCATATCCTCCTTGGGATCATGCGGGTTATGGCACTTGATGCACTCGCTTCGCCGCCGGTGCCTACGGTCCTCGATGCTGAGAAGCGAGCCTCGGGCGCTGTTTGGGTACTCGAGATACGCGTGGCAGCGCAGGCAGAGCTCCCTGGTGGTATCCAGCGGCAGTGACTCGATGTCATCCGGATGATGGACGCCGGGGCCGTGGCAGTTTTCGCACTCGACCGGCGCGTGACTCGACGCATTGAGCGTTAAGACATTCGCTTCGTGACATTCGACGCATCCTTCCCGGCCCTGGTACTTGACCGGGAAATCTTTCCACTCCTGGACGTTGCTCAGGCGGTAATAACCGTAGGTAAAATTCCTGCCGTGAACACCGAAGTCATCGGGAACAAGGAAAACGCGGGCGATCAGGATTGCCCCGACTAATCCGATTGCAACCCACAATGGGCGCAGAACGTGCCACTTCATCTTCGATCCCCTTGAAATTCCAGCGGAATTCAAAAGGCCTTCGACTTACAGGCCAGGTGGCGATGCTCTTTTGGAAATGAGCATGTTGATATTATTGCCCCCAGATTCTATGAATACGTAGCGCCATCTGAATCTACAATACGTAGTACCCGTAGGCTTACATATGCGGGTAGAGTAGGGCCCAAAGGCGGATGGATGCATGAAACGCGATACCCGGACACGAATTCTCGTATCGAGCTTATTGCTGTTCAATGAAAACGGCGAGCCGAATACAACGACGAATGAAATAGCTGATGAAGTGGATATCAGCCCCGGCAATCTGTACTACCATTTCAACAGGAAGTCAGACCTCGTCGACGCCTTGCTGCTCGAGTTCCAGGCGGACGCCAAACAGGTCTTGCGGCCATCCGAATCGCAACAAGCCTCGCTCGACGATTTTTGGGTATTCCTGCACCTGCTGCTCGAATTGACGGCCGCGTATCGTTTCCTGCTTCGCGATATGGAATCCCTGATCGCCGAATATCCCAAGGTTGGAAATGCCCTCAAGCACTTCGCCCGGGGGCTGGCCGCATCGTTCGAGCTGTATCTGCACGCGCTGGCGGCCGGTGGCCAAATCAAGCTCGACAAACGCGATATTCGGGTAATGAGCAGGAACCTTGCTGTGATAGCGCTATTCTCGGAGAAGTTCGATGCCCTCGTTGATTCTCCACGTACGGCCGACGATTCTGCAATACACATTGCCGCCTCCGTACTCAACATGCTGAAGCCATTCGTTGCCGAGGACGCTGCGGGGCACCTGGCCAAACTGGCCACGTACTACGAGACCTAGGAACCAAGAAAAAGGGCCGCATGAAGCGGCCCTTCGTCTATCAGGCTGGTCTTTCAGCCTGGCTATCTGGCTTATTTAGCCAGAAGCTGCTGACTTAACGTTTTCAACCACGCGATCCTTGACTTCAACAACGTCTTCAACGACATCGACACTGAAGTCCTTCACGTCTTCGCGGAAGTCGCGGAAACCGGCACGATAACGATCACGGGCCTTTTCGCCGTCCTTCACGAGTTTTTCAAACGTCTTTTCGAAATCCGACTGCAACTTCGTGAACTCGGTCTGCATCGTCGAGACCAGGCCCAGGCTCGCAAGAAACGTCTTGTTCGCGATCTCAATAGGCTTGCCAACTACGCTGCTTTCCAACATCTGAAATACAGATTTGGGTTGCGCTTTCCTTCTGACCGCTTTCTTGCGCGTTACTTTCTTCTTGCTCGTCACTTTCTTCTCCGTCATTTCATTACTCCTTACGCGTCAGTTCCTAGGCCGCTTTCTGAGCCGTTTTGCTGACCGTCTTCTTAACCGTCTTGCTTACCGCTTTCTTGGCCGGTGTCTTCGCTACCTTTTTCTTAGCTCTCGCTTTAGGCGCAGCTTTCGCTTTAGGCGCAGCTTTCGCTTTCGCTTTAGGCGCGGCTTTGGGCTTGGCTTCAAGCAGCTTGAGAATCTTGTTCAGCTTCTTGTTGATAGCGTCAACATCGTTCTTGCTCGGAACGTGCAGACGGTCCATTGCACCCGCGACACGGGAGTCAAAAGCCCGGTTCAGTTTTTTCAGATTAGATCTGTCGCGAACCTGGTCGAGCAGGCCAGTCGCTTTTGACTGTGCGTCTTCGTTCATTTCGCGAATCGCTGCCTGGACATCGTCAATAAGAGACTCGGTTCTCTTGGTTGTCTTCTTGCGAAAGGTCTCGCCCTGTTTGACCAGCGAGTCAAACGTCTTGGCGCCGGCCTTCTGCGCATTGGACAATGCACCGAGCCCTGCCAGGAACGCATCTTCAAACTGTTCCGTCACTTTCTTTTCGCTAACTTTCTGTTTTGTCTTACCTTTTTTGCTGGCCATGGTCATTCTCCTTGGAATTGATTTGCCTGCCATGGATGAATGCTAGCTGTTAGGATTAGGGTGTTCACACTAAATCCCAGCCCGTCAAAGAAGAATTTTAATGAGAATAAGACGCAGTCACCGCCTCGGGACGGAGGAGGCCAGGCGACGCGCCAACGAGATTGCTGCGCATCTCGGACGGCAGTATTCCCTTACTTCAAAATGGCAGGGCGATCGGCTGGTGGTCAGGGGCAGTGGTGTGAACGGCTACTTGCACGTCGAGGACGACAGTATCGAGCTGGAGATCAAGCTCGGTTTTGCACTGAAGTTCATGGAGGGGCCCATTCGGTCCGCCATCGAGAATACGATCGATGAGCACCTTGTTTAAGGTCGGAGGCCGAACAGCTGATCGGGCATGGTCGTATCTTTACTCGGTACTCATGGCGGCGTCGAGTTTCTCGACAAGCTGTTCGCGGCTGTAAGAATACGCCTGCCATTCGTTGAGTTGTACAACCTCTTGGAGTGCTTTGCCGATGGTTATGCCGGCCTCTCGCTCATTTGGCACAACCATATAGCGGAGTAGCGGCTTGTCGCTACCCAGCGCATGCAATGCTGCTTCCGCGACCTCCGCCGGGCTCTTGTACTGGCTGCGATCCCAGGGCCTGTTCATCCATTCTTCGAGTTCTTCGGCAAAATAGGCGCCAGGTTGGACATAGTCTTTTTCGTGCATGCGCTTCAGGGCCGTGCTCGCAATTTGTGAATCGTAGTTGCCCGGCTCTATGACGCTTACCAGTACGTCGAATTTCTCCATTTCCGCTGCCAGCGAATCGGTGTAAGCCTCGATGGCATGTTTGCTCATGCTGTAAGGGCCGGAAAATTTTCCGGACAAGGTGCCCGAGATTGAACCAATGGTCGCGATGCGGCCTTTCGATTCGATGATCATGGGCGCGAATGCCTGGGTGACACGGTATACGCCGAAAACATTGACGTCCATCAACCATTTGACTTCTTCGACATCGACGTCGATAAGCGGCCCGCCAATAAATACACCGGCATTGTTGACGAGTCCGTACAGGCCTTTGCCGCCTTTGC
>CAMYIS010000247.1:0-23920 GCA_947258485.1 uncultured Woeseiaceae bacterium | reverse complement strand
CGAACGGCCTGGATGTTGTCGATCTCGTTCAGCGCATCGAGGTCCTTTTGCTTTCGAGCGCCGGCGTATACAAAGTAGCCGTTTTTCGCGAGGGTTTCGGCGATCTCTCGCCCAATACCCGTACTCGCGCCAGTAACCAGGACTGCTTTTTGGGCGGCGCCGTGATCTGCCACAGCTGGCGCGTTAAATGCGAGCAAAATGAGAAATGAAAGTAACGCCAGGGTCGACAGAAGGGCAGTGCGCATTGTGGACTCCAAGTTTGTTCTTGTTTTCGGGCGACCAATGTTAGCAGAATGCACTGTCGCTCACAGAACCCCGAATTTCTTCATCGCCACCGTCATCATTGCCACAGCCAGTATGACAAACAACACACCGATAGCGCGCTCCATAGTGCGTTGTGACACCAGACCCTGCAGCCGCGGTCCTATCTGGCCGCCGATCGCGACACCGGGAACCTCGTAGCAAATCAGGTTCCAGGGTACCGCTCCAATACCACCGTCGCGAACCAGCTGCGTGACTAAGGTCGCTGTGGCCAGCAGGATCGTAAACATGACGATCGCGACCGAGGTTGCGGCTGCTGTACCGACCGGGACGCCGCGCTTTGTAAGTCGAGAAACGATGACTTCTCCAATGCCTACCGAGACCATCCCCGTCAGAAAAGCACCGGCCCCGGTTAATGCGAAATCACGCGCTGAGAACTTCGGGCGAGGGGTCGGCGAATCGAAATTCGGTCGGGACGCCTGCTGCCGGCGAAGGAATAACATGCCGACCGCCAGGACAAACACGAGCAATGCATAGGCTGCGATCAATATAGCGTCGTGGACAATGTGTGCCACCAGCGCACCGATTATGGCGACAGGCGCAGAGATTTTTATGAATCGGAGCGCAAGATCGAAATCGATCATGCGGCGGCGATAATAGCCGATGAAGCCGGAAATAAAGCCGAAAGTCTGGGTCAAAAGGGCAGTGCTGATTGCAGCGAAGGTGGACGCGAGCACGTACTCCGGACCCAGTATAGGAAAGAGCAGTACAAATATCGGCGTGAACAGCGCTGCTCCGCCGATGCCGCTCAGCATCGCGCAGGTGGCCACACAGATCGACACCGGGAACATGAACCAGTAAAGCGTGAAATCCATCGGCAATCTTCAGAGCTTGCAGCTTGCGGCCAGCGAATCCGGCACGCTCCACTTCGGGTTACCTGCGGTCACGAAATCGTCAGGATTCAGAGAGTCGCCCCCGTCTTGAAACCACTCAACCAGCACATCGCGCGTGAGGGGCATGCTATCGTCAACGTCAAAGCCACCGTCCGGCATGACCGGAGTCAGTATTCCATCGCCGCCCAACGCGAGAAAGTCATTGACTATTACGGTCAGATAATCGTCGTCGCGAATTGCAGCCCCATCGTCGAGATTCATGACGACGTACATTTTGTCTTTCTTACATTCGACAATCACACGCATCCCTGAAAAGCCCGCCCGCCGTCCGTGATTGTGTGCCTGCTCTGCGATGATCCTGCGCAGCTGATGGCCCGCGAGTTCGAGCTCCACGACCCGGTTATCGAACGGAAACATCTCATAGACCGAACCGAACGTGAGTTCGCCTTCCGGCAGCGTGTCTCTGATGCCCCCGACAACATTGTGGATAGCGATATCGGCACCCGTCGCTTCAAGTAATGCGTCAGTCATCAGGTTCGCGAGTGGCGATTCGGTGCTGGGCGGGTGTGGGAAGGCAGACTCGAGGTGAACACCCAGTTGCTGATGCTTGATGTCGTCGGCAACCGCCGACGCGCGCGCTGCAATCTCCAGGACCCGGGGGTCTGGTTTGACGGCATGACCTTCGTACATCGCGTTCATCAGTTCGCTTGCCGCGTTTCCAGGTGACGCGCATTCTCCGGTAGATCGAACGACAGAGAGGCACGCCCAGTGCGGGGGGAATACGATTCGTGAGACCAGGTTTCGCGTGTTTGAGTCGATTACGAAATCCACCCGGCTGAACGCGCGCGTGTTCGAATAACTGGACGTGATCGACACACCGTTGACGATATGTGCAATACCCCGGTGTACGTGCCCTGCAATGATGTGATCAACCAGGCCTGTCGGAAGCGCGGCAGCTACGCGCATGATTTCGCCCGCCATGTTGCAGGAAGAGAGGTCGGTCGGATCATCAAATCCCATGCAACGACTTCCAGCATGTGCCGTGACCACGACGATTGAAGCACCTTGTTCACGTAGCGCCTGCGCCTCTTTTGTAATCGTCTCGGCCAGTGGCGCGACACGCAGACCGAGTACATTGGCGGCAATGGTCGTCTGCAACGCGCGCGCGGTCATTACGCCAATGATGCCAACCTTGATGCCTTTAACGTCGAGGATGATCGACGGACGAACGTTTTCCCAGTCAACAGGTCTGTCTGTGTCTTCATCAATCAAGTTTGCAGCAAGAACCGGGAACGCTGCTTCGCTCGCTCGTCGTTTGAGCGCTCCGCGAGGGTCGTCTCCGCTATCCTCGGGGACGGAATTGCTACCGACTGGCCCAAAATCGAATTCATGATTGCCGATTGCTGCGGCATCAAAACCGATCGCGTTATATGCATTGACGACAGCGGCGCCTTCGACCAGGTTCGACTCCAGCGTTCCCTGCCACATATCGCCGGCATCAATTACGAGGACGGCACCGCCGTCCTCATTGCGCGCCGCTCGCAGCGCATTGACGTAAGCCGAAACGGCAACCAGTCCGCCGCGATCCCCATCCGGCGACAACTGGCCGTGCACATCGTTTGTGCCGAAAATAGAAATCGTGAATTCGTCGCTTGGCGCGTCGCGTTGGGCCGCACAAGAAGCGAGCGCTACCATGACGATGAGCGCAATTATCGGCCGGTAGATCGCGGGCGACGGGGCGTTATGTGACGTCACACCGGGTTCCTGTAAAGGGGTCAGTCGGTGATTCTAACGTGTGGAGCGTTTGGCGCGAAATCGTAATCTCGTCGTTAGTTGATGTCGTATGATGCTGCACATGATGACAGAGGCAAAAACGCTGGAGTACAGTGTCCTTGAAGAAGTCCTGCATGCGATTACACATGGCGTCGGGGCTTTACTGAGTATCCTCGGCTTGTCGTGGATGCTTTATTTGTCCATTGCTGCAGCGGATCCCTGGCGCATCGTGGCCAGTTCCATATACGGCGCGAGCCTGATTACCTTGTTTCTTGCGTCGACTATCTACCACAGCATGTATGCCTCACGTCACCGAGAGATCTTCAAGCTGCTGGATCACTGCGCGATCTACCTGCTGATCGCGGGCACCTATACGCCTTTCCTGCTCGTCGCGATGCGCACGAATACCGGTTGGTGGCTGTTTGGCACGGTATGGGCACTGGCGACAGCCGGAATCATCAAGAAACTCTGGTTTCGTCACCGCTTCCCCAAAATCGCGTTGGCGAGCTACCTTGCCTTGGGCTGGCTAATTGTCGTCGCCGCGCCGCAACTGGCCGACGCCATCGGTGCGAACGGCATGGCCTGGCTGCTGGCGGGTGGCCTCTGCTACTCGGTTGGGGCGATTTTTTACGTCCTGGATAAAGTGCCGTTCAACCACACCGTCTGGCATGTCTTCGTGCTTGGAGGCGGGGCCTGCCATTTTCTGGGCGTCGTCTGGTACGTATTGCCGACGGGCCTGCCTGCCTGATATCCAGCATTTTTTGCCAACGGGCTCACGCCATGAAATGTGCGTTGCCTCTATTTTCATAGACTTACGGGAAAAACCTACTTGTTTGCGTGACATGAATCACAGTACAATTCCGCCCGCGCAAGCATTATTACAAGGCATTCGATACAACGAGAATTAAATTATGTGGTTGCCCGAACCTGTCTACAAGTCACTGCCTACGCTCTACGGCGTAATGGGAATCCTCTTTATTTTTGGCGTGATTTATCTGGGTGTCGATGCGCCGATGAGCCCAATCTACCTTGGTCTTGGCCTGGTTTCCCTTCTCGCAGCTATCGGGATTTCGGTCTCGCGCGGCAAAGGCAGCCGCAAAGCGGGCCGCCCCGAATCGGACGATAGTTCGAATTCCTGACTAGTCTTTGAGCTGGTACGTCCAGCGACCGTAGGCATAAAGCCCGGCTGCAGCGACCAGCCCCACCGAACCCATGATGTACCAAGCAATGCCGACATTGTTGGCGGCATAGAGTTGCATCGTCAATGCTTCTCCAGTCTGGCCCGAAACCTCAATGAGTTTCTGAAACGCCTCGCCGATCGGCACTGCGTCGATTTCGGTCTGCGACATTCCCTGATCAAGCAGCGAGTGGCGTGAAATTGTGTCCTTGGAACCCAGTTCGCCGTAAAGGTACTGACCGAAAAAGCCCTCGAGCGACCAGCCAATGCCTAATGGCAGCTGGCTGAACCCAAGGTACATCGCTTTCTTTTGCTCAGGTGCAATGTTGCCGAGGTACTCCGAACTCTTGGGGCTCGAAAGCATCTCGCCCATGGAGAAGCAGACGATGGCCAGCACCATGATCCAGACGTAGTTGAAGCCGCCAACAATTAGCAGTGCCGCGGCAGCCAGGAACGTGCCCAGCGCCATGGAGTTGGTTGCTCTCATCAGAGCGCTCCAACCAGCAACGATGAAGCAAAAAATCATGATCATCATGGCGTTGAGATTGACGAGACCCTCCGGCTGGATTCGCTGGCCGTCCTGCGTCATGCCGAGCAGGAAGATCCAGACGGGATTTGACGTCCCGTCGGCGCCAAACAGGTGCTGCACCATGACCGAGGTGTCGACCCAGTCCCGGAAGTACAGCGGGGCAACATCCCAGAACGCCATTAGCATGAACCAGAAACCGGAAAACAGAACCATGTACCAGATCATGATCGGGCGCAGCAGTTCATGCAGGCTGTCGCGCCAAAGGCTTACTTCCTTGACCTCGCCGGACCTCACTTTGGCACGGTGCGCCAGTCGCTCTTCCTTGTCCTGTTCCTTGTAGGTCAGCAGCAACAGGAAGTTGAGCGAGATGATGGCGGCACAGGCGTAGAAAACATGCGACCACTCGAGCTGGCGAAGTTGCGCGGCGAGCAGTGGGCCGAGAAAGCCACCGATGTTTACGGTTTGATAGAATACGCCCCATGCCATCGAACTGTTTTCACGATTGGTCGACTTCACGATCGTGGCCTGAATGCCGGGCTTGAAAATGCCGGTACCGAACGCGAGTGTCAGCGCGCCCGCCATGAATCCCCAGAACGTCGGAAACCAGGCCATGAGCAGGTAGCCCAGTATCTTGACCACCGTCGACGCGAAAATTGTCTCCTTGTAGCCGACGCGGTCTGAAATGCCGCCGGTCAGGACAGGCACAAAAGACTGCATGAGTGCCCAGAACAAAAAGATGATGCCGACGTCGGAGCCAGCGAGGCCGAGACCGCCGTTCGAGGCCGCGTCGGTGGCATAGAGACTCGAGACCTGGCGAACACCGTAGTAGGCGAGGCGCTCGACCATTTCCATGGCACCGCAAACCCAGAAGACATAGGAAAGACTGGCCAGCGCGGCCCAGATGCCCAGTTGCTTGACGTCTTTAACCGTCGTTGTGTGCGTGCCCAAATCAGAGTTCGCCATCGATCTGCCTTGTTGTTAGTTGAATACGTCGAATATGCGGCTGTACTTTAGTATGAATTCGCGGCCGGTTGGCAGCGCGCCAATAGTGCGCTCATCGACCTCGTTGTACACGAGGTATAGCCCGGAGTTGGCCGATTGAAGCCAGGAAAACCGCACATTGTTGCCAATTGTGTCACTGGTTTCGTTGTATTGGCTTAGCAGCTGCAGCTGAATCTTGGGCGTAAACGAATAGGACAACCTGAGGCGAAGCAAATTCGCCGTGAACTCACCACCTGGCACGGGCAGATCGAAGTCGTTGTATTTGAATGACAGCTCGGATCGGAACTTCTCGCCAGACCGAAAATTTACGCCGGTGGTTAGAGAGACACGATCACCGCCGAACTGTCCGCCGACGACACCCCGGATACTGAAACTCAGCGGCCTGGATTCATTGCCGAAGTAGTTGAGGGCAATTTCCGCGTGATCGTAGGTGCCCACGGGTATCGTAACGCCGTCGATAATATCAAAAGCCTCGACAACCCCAGCGCGTGTGAAGTTGGTGCCGGTATGGACCTCCGCGCCGGTCTTGAACTCCCAGTGAGTGTCCAGATGCAGGAAGCCTGTCTCCTGGAAGCCGTCGAACTTCCAGAACCCGGTATAGGACGCGTGTGGTCGAATCTCCAGGAGTCCCCAGAGATCCTCCGGTCGCACTCGGCGCAGTGCGAACAGCCGGATTTTTCGATAGTCGCTGCGTGCGAGGAAACCGACTTCCGGGTTGAAATCCTCGCCGACTTCCGTGTAGGCCATGCTCATCGACCAATCGGCGGAGCTCCATTCCGAAGACAGTGCAAACGCGTGATCTTTGCCGTTTAGCCCCGGCGTTTCTGTTTTCGCCACCCAGCTCTGCAGCAACATGTTGTCACCGATACCCCAGCGACCGTCGATCGCGTAGGTGCGATTGTAATCGTCGGCCGGAGCGACAAGATGACTGCCATCACCGTCCCGATTGACGACGATCGCACCGACGGCGGATCGGTTGGCGAGTTCACGGCTGATCCTTGCGACGGCGAATTCATTGCCCGGAGCGATACCCGCTATTGCCTCCGTACCCATGTACAGGAAGCCCAGGTTGGTTCGCTCACCCAGTTTTCCGGAGAGGCGAGCGCCGCCTTCTACCGGTATGCGATCGCCATCGTCGCCAATGCCGATACGGCGGCTGAAAAACATCTCGACTTCCTCCCCATTGCCGACGCTGAACAGGCCCGCATTTTCGAGGAAAAACGGACGCTTCTCGGGAAAGAACAGGTTGAAGCGATCGAGGTTGACCTGTTGCTCATCGGCTTCGACCTGCGCGAAGTCAGTGTTGTAGGTCAGGTCGAGCGTCAGGCTGGGCGTAATCGAGTACTTAATGTCGAAACCGAAGTCCGAGTCGTTCTCAGTTCCGTCAAGCGCACCGCCACGCCGCGACTGGCCCAGTACGTAAGGCGTAATTTTGAAATTTCGTTGTGGTGGTGGCTCAATGCCCCGCAAGATACCGGCTTCCGATACGCGATACAGATTTCGATTTCTCTCGAGCGGTGCCCAGTACGCGATTTCGTTGTTGCGGCGAATGTTGCGCTGGAAGTTGATGCCCCAGTCCTGCTGGGTGGCCGAGCCGTATCGCAATGTGCGAAATGGAATCTCGAATTCCGCACTCCAACCGACGTCGCTAATTGCTGACTTCACCGACCAGGCTCCGTCCCAGTTACGGTTGAAGCCTCCGCCGCCGGAGCCGAAGTCGTTCGAACCTTCCTTGGTTACCTGACCGTCATATTCGATGCCGGCAGCATTGGTCGCGAACACATAGCCGTTCTGGCGATCGAGCAGTCCATCGATGACGACAAAGAATGCGTCGGTATTATCCAGGTCCGCGTCACGACGACTATCGGAAACAATAATCTCGCCCGGTTGCTCCTCATAAGCGATAACGCCAATGTGTAGTGCTGTATCTGTGTAGCCGACGAAGACTTCGGTTCTCTGCGTCGCCGGCTCGCCATCGTTGGGCTGTACCTGCCAGAATTCGCTGGCTGGAACTGCGTCGGACCAGGCATCGTCGCCGAGAACATTGCCGTCGGTCACGGGTGCAACATTGAGCCTGGTCGCGCGCAGGACCGGTGGCTCAAGCGGACGATCGGCAGCGTCGCCCAGCGTGACAGCCGGTACCATCAGGGCCAAACAAAATAGTAGAGCCTGGTTCAATCGACGGGTCCAGAATTGCGATACTGACTAGTACACTGATCCGCCCATAAACTCAATCAGAGTAACCACGTGCTCGAGGCCGACACAACGCTTTACATCATAGTCGCGGGAAGTTTCCTGGCAGCCCTGTGTAATGCCGCATTCTCGGCTGGTGGCGCGATGATAGTGCTTGCGGTAACCAGCACCGTGCTTCCGGTTGCCGCGATCGTGCCGATACATTCGACGCTGCTGATTGGTTCAACGTCGACCAGGGCGTTCTTTTTCTGGCGCGACATCGACTGGAAGATCGCGAGACCATTTCTGATCGCCAGTGTCGTCGCTGTGGCCATTGGCTCCAGACTGTATGTCGAGCTACCGGAAACGATCATCGCGACTGCGATCAGTATCGTCATGTTGATCGCTATCTGGCTGCCCGAAATCAGCTGGCGGCCAAAGCTCAATCATCCATGGGCGATAGTCGGTTTCATTCACTCACTTTTTTCAACGTTGTTCGCCTATGGCGCTTTGCTGCACGCCGTTATCCTGCATACGGGTCTGCGCAGGCAACAGATTATCGGCACCATGGCCGCGTGCCTCACAGGTATGGGAATTTTCAAGATCACAGGCTACGCCCTGAATGGATTCGACTATGCCCCTTATTTCAAGATCATCGTATTTTCAATCATGGCTGCCTTTTTCGGCACGTGGGTCGGTAAGATGGTGGTGGATCGAATATCCGAGGCGTTGTTTCGAATCGTATTCAGGGCGCTGGTCACCGTCACGGCCATACGCCTCTTCTACGTCGGGCTGGTGAACTAATCATGCGCATGGTTGAATTCTTTAAAGAGAGGAAATTGAACGATCAGCCGCTCGCTCTCGTAACTGTTTTCGAAACAGCCGGTTCGACCTACAGCAAGGCGGGCGCGCAGATGCTTATCGATGGCGATGGCCACTACTGCGGCATGTTGTCAGGAGGCTGCCTGGAGGGCGACCTCGTCGAACGTGCCCGGTCGGTTATCAATACGGCAACCTCGGAAACTGCGAGCTACGATTTGAGCGCCGATGACGAACTCTGGGGGCTCGGGGTGGGCTGTGATGGAACGATGCACGTGTTGCTGCAGCCATTGTCCCCCGAAACCGATTACCAGCCGTTCGCCGGCATCGCCGACATCCTGGAGGGCGATGAGCCGGCCACGTTGGCTATTGTCGTCAGCGCGGAGTCATCGTCCATCAATACAGGCGCTTCTTTGCTGCTGCAGAACGGCCGCGAGCTTGGCTTTGGCATGAACGATACGGCCGCCCGTTCGATAGCGAACAAGATCGACAAGAAAAGGTCTGGGAGAACGCGTCGAGTGCAGACTCCGGACGGCAAATGCGTCGTGCTTTACGCGCGCATCGAACCGCCGCCTTCGCTGCTGATCCTCGGCGCCGGCCTCGACTCGGAACCTGTCGTCAGGATTGCGTCCGAGCTCGGGTGGCGTTGCACGGTTGTCGATCATCGGCCGGCGTACCTTGAAAGCCGCTCCTATCCAGATCCAACCAGGAACCTGTGTTGTCCGGCCGACGAGTGTAGTCAGAAGGTCGGGCTGGGACGTTTCGACCTGGCGATCGTCATGAGCCACCATTTGGCAAGCGACCGGGCTTACCTGCGGCAGCTCGCGGGGTCTGACATCGCTTACATCGGTCTGCTGGGTCCCGCCGGCCGGCGCGAACGCCTGATGGATGAACTCGCTGATGTGGCGGATGCTTTAAAAGGCCGTCTGCACGGCCCGGCAGGCATCGACCTGGGTGGGCGTGGACCTGGCCCGATCGCACTCGCGATCGTGGCCGAGATGCAGCAGTTCCTAAACCAGCGCGGCTAAGTCCGCCGGCGTATCAATATCGGTAGCGGCTGGTTCAAAGGGCACGGTCCCGAGAGTGAAGCGACCGTCATGGAACAGGGCGCGGGCTCCCCGGTCACCGGTCAGCGATTCCAGCGCTTCGAATGCACCGCTCGGGAACAGCACGGGCGGTCCCTCTGTGCCGGAATAGGAGGAGGCCACGATTTCATTGTTGGCGCCCGACCAGGTATCGATGAGAGCGCGAAGATGCTGCGGAGTTATTAGTGGTTGGTCGGCCAGCAGCAGCAGGAGGGCATCAGCGTGGCCGCGACACGCTCGCGCCGCCGCGGCGATGCTCGTGCCCAGTCCTTCGCCATGGTCTTCATTTACTACGATGAAGCACGGCTCGGTATCGATGGCTGCAATCACGGTATCGGCGTCATGGCCAATTACGGTCAGCACGCGGTTGTCGCAGACCCTGACAGCCGTATCGATGGCCCGCCGCACTAGCGGAATGCCATTCAGCTGAACGGCTTGTTTGGTTGATCCAAATCGCGATGAGCCTCCGGCGGCAAGAACAACGGCGAAAAATGTCGGCTCCTGTACGGGCATGATCATCAACTTGTAAACGGTGTAAGGACGAAACTATCATTAACAATCGTATATTCGTAGTTATACGCAGTGCTTCTTCGCCCGATACTCGATACGGTATAAATGCGTAGCTGGAGGAGATTATCATGAGCCGCACAGTGCTTTGCGTTATTGAGTTCGACAACTATCCCAAGGTTGTCGTCCAGCGCGCAGCGTGGCTCGCCAAGCAGAATAACTGTGAGCTCGAGTTGCTGGTCAGTGACCCGGTACCGCGCCTGTTAAGCGAGACTTACATCTTCCTGTTGGAGTCAGAGTTGATTGCCGACAGCATCAGGAGCGCGCAGGACGAGCGCATGGATGCTCTTGTGGAAACGGCCGAAGCGGCGGGTGTCGTCGTGCATCAGACCATATCCAGAGCGCGCTCCGTCGTTGACATGGTCCGGGCCAGGGCCGCCAAGATCGACCCGCTCTATGTCGTGAAGGGGACGCACTATCACAGCCCGTCGGAACGCGCGTCTCTTGGGCACGCGGACTGGCAGCTGATTCGCAAATTGAATGCGCCACTCTGGTTCGTCAAACCAACCGACTGGAAGGAAAAGCCAGTTATCGTTGCAGCCGTCGATCCAATGCACAGCCACGACAAGCCGGCGAGCCTCGATCATAAGATCGTCAAGATCGCGCAGGGGATTGCCGCACAATGCAGTGGCACGCTTCAGGTCCTTCACACCTATCAGCGACTTGATGCGATCGGCTCGCGGGCCATGAAACGCTTCAAACCCGTCAAGCTGCCAATTGACGAGATCGACAAGAAAATTCGCAACGAGCACCATAAAGCTCTCGATGCGTTCGCGAAGAAGTGTGGATTACCCGACGACGTGGTGCATCAGCTACCCGGGCGAGCCGATGAATTGCTACCTGCATTCGCGAGGACGAAAGGCGCGAGTCTTGTCGTCATGGGAGCATTGGCGAGGACCGGACTCAAGAAAAGAATCATCGGCAGCACGGCGGCGAGGGTGCTCGATCACCTGCCGTGCGACGTACTCGTCGTTCACAACTGAGCCGTTCAGCCCGGGCTGTAAATCCGTTTCATCAGTGGTGCCATCTTGCGGGTCCCGACCATGCTCATGGTCGTTAGCATGCCGGCCATCATGGCGCCGGTCACCCCGCAGGTGAGAATGTCCTGACCAGTGAGCCACAGACCCGGTATTTTGCTCTGCGGGCGCAGCCACTTCTGCTGCATTCGCTCCGGTGTGTGTGCGAGCCCGTAAAGCTCGCCGTGGTGATAGCCACCGAACCAGTCGGTCGACAATGGGCTGGAAACTTCAAAATAATCAACTTTGCCACGGATTTGCGGAACCTTGTCATACAGGTGCTGCATTAGTCGTTCGCCGAGTTCGGCTTTGAACATGTCGTAGTCTTCGCCGCGTTTGCCCCAGGTCTCGTCACGCCATTTAACGAACCACTCATACGGCGCGGGCGCAACGATTTCGATTGTTGACGTACCGGGATGCCGATTCAGGTAGTCGGGGTCTTTGGCCGACGGGAACGAGATATAGACAACCGGGAATGGCGCGTCCGGATTCTCGAGGAACGCATTGACCGCCGAGTCATAGTCATTACTCGGGTAGATCCAGAAGTTTGTCTTCGGCAATCCCAGCTGCTCGGCCGTCTCGGTCAAGCCAACGTAGACGCCAAGGTGTGCAAAGCTTGGCTGCACTTCCGCGAGCTTGGGTTTGTAGCCACTTGCCTCGACAACGTCATTCGCGAGCAGGTGATTGAACGTATTGTCTATGCCTGCTGCTGAAATGACGCAATCGCAGTCGATGCGGTGACCGTCTTTCATTTCCACACCGCAGACCCGGCCGTCTTCGACGAGGATCTGCTTGACGCGCGCATATGTGAACACCTCGCCGCCAGCGTTCTGGATCCTGGGGATGATGCTGTCCGCTATTTTCCATGCGCCGCCAACCGGGTAGTAGCCACCGTAGAGGTAATGGCGGGCGATCATGGCGTGCACCATGAATGTCGACGACTTGGGCGGTAGTCCCATGTCGCCCCACTGGCCGCACAGTACCGCGATCAGGTCTTTATCGTCGGTTAGCTCGCTGAGCACGTCGTAGGTCTTGCGGAAGAAGACGTCCGGCGTTTTCCAGTTGAGAAACGGCTGGGCGAGAGACTGCTGCCACGGTTTCATCGCCCGGCCCATGCCGAACGCAGACAGCGCGCTGCCGCTGCCAGCGAGCAGCTTCATGTAGTCATCGATTGCCTGCTGCTCGTTCGGAAACTGTCGCAGCAGGTTGTCCCGGAACGCCTGTTTGCCCGCTTTGGCGTTGAAGACCTTGTCACCGATATAGAATCGATCGTATTCGGCATCCATAGGTGCCCACTGCAGTCTGCCATCGGAGAGGAAGTCGAACATGCGCTTGGTTTGCGTCTGCGTGCCGACATCGCCGATGTAATGGACGCCGACATCCCATTCGTAGCCGTTGCGTTCGTAGGAGTGTGTGTAGCCACCCGCCGTATAGTGCTGCTCAAGCACGCAGACTTTCCAGCCGAGCTCGCTCAGGAGTGCGGCTGTCGTCAGCCCTCCCATTCCCGAGCCGATGACAATGGCGTCGTAGCCTGGCGCAAGGCGACTCGGACGATAGCGATAGCCGATGCGAAGCGTGCTGGGTTTCACTGGTGCAAAGGAGGTCTGCTCCTCAGTAGCTGGCGTAGTAGTTGACGAGTGCTTCGATACCGTCCGAATCCACCTGTTTCAGCTTCTCAGCCATTGCATCCAGCAGGTTTTCCCGCCTGCCGTCCTGGTAGGACTTGAGCGCATAGCGCAAATACACGCCGCGTTGCCCGTGCAAGGGTATTCCAAGTGCATCGGCGACTTCCGGATCGTCAGGAGGCACATGACAACCGCTGCAAAGCTTGGCGTGTATCTTCTCGCCCTGGGCCGCCAGCTCGGGGTCGAAAGCTTCTTTCGAGGAGTCGCGCGGTTGCATGGCATAGTGCTCAGCCAGATTCGCAATGCGCTCGTCGCTCGTGTGCTTCACGGTCTCGCACATGAGCGGCTCGTAACGACATTGCCGGGCACCATCCCGGTAGGCATAGATGGCTTCCTCGATATGCACGGCCGGCATACCGGCTATAACGGGCGCATCGAGGTTTTCTGCGGCCAGGCCATCAGACCCATGGCAGTCGGCACACCCCGTGGTGTGGACCGGTCCCGCCTCGTCAGCGTAGCCCGGCGGCGCGCAGCACAACCACATCAGGGCCGCCACGCAAGTGCTTGATTTCCAAATGTCCTGGTGTCGCATATCGTCCTCTCCGGGCATGCCGTAAGCGTAATTACTTACGCGTTCGTTGAATCCCACGCTCCAACATTGGGAGCTTCCTTAGTATATTAGTGCCACGTGATATGCAATCTCGGAGTACACGTATGTGCCTCGCCGTGCCAATGAAAATAACCAACATAGACGGCTTCCAGTGTACCTGTGAAGCCAAAGGCATCGAGCGCGAGGTGAGCCTGTTCATGTTGCAGCACGAAACGCTCGAGCCAGGTGACCACATCCTGGTTCATGTCGGCTACGCTATTCAGAAAGTCTCGGAGCAGGATGCAGCCGATTCCTGGGCCCTGTTTGACGAAGTGCTGGCGGCCGACATCTGAGCCCGCCGTCTCGGGATACGACGAGGACAAGAACATGTGTGACACCTGCGGCTGTAATGTAACCCCTGGTAACGAACATCTTGTAGTGGCCGGCGGACACTTGGCCAAGACTTCGGCCGGCAGTGAATCCGTCGAGGTGCTGAAAGGACTGCTTGACGCCAACGATCACCAGGCGGCGCACAACCGGGAGCACTTCGAACGTCACAACGTCCTGGCCGTCAACCTTATGTCGTCTCCGGGCGCAGGCAAGACAGCATTGCTCGAGGCAAGCATTGAAGCACTTGGCGGCTCACTCAAGGTGGCCGTGGTCGAAGGCGACCTGGAAACAGAAAACGACGCAAAACGAATCAGAAAGAAAGGCGTTCCAGCAGTGCAAATCAGTACCGGCAGCGCCTGTCACCTTGACGCTCACATGGTGCATTCTGCGCTCCATGAGCTGGATCTCGATGGCGTGGATATCGTCTTTATCGAAAACGTCGGAAATCTGGTCTGCCCGGCAAGCTTTGACCTGGGGCAACACATGAATATCACTTTGCTGTCTACGCCGGAAGGTCATGACAAACCGGCGAAGTATCCGGTCATGTTTCGCGCAGCGGACCTGGTGCTCATCACGAAAGCAGACCTGTTGCAGGTACTGGACGATTTCGACCCCGGGTACGCAACGTCATGTCTGCGGCAGCTGGCGAGCCAGGCACCGGTCCTGGAGGTCTCTGCACGCACAGGATCCGGCGTGCCCGAATGGCTGGACTGGATTCGTGGCGAGCTCGCCAGGGTCAGGCGGGGGCCTGGCGTGGCGGCGAAAGCCAGCGGAGACAACGCGTGAAACAGAGCGCCGCGGAGCGGCTCAAATCCTTGCAGTCGCTCGGCGTCGACAAACCCGTGCGCATCATGAATGTCTGCGGCGGTCACGAACGCTCAATTTCCGCCGCGGGACTTCGAGCCGTGCTGCCCGACAACGTTGAGCTCGTTCCGGGACCGGGATGTCCGGTCTGCATTTGTCCTGAGGAAGATGTTTACGAAGCGATTCAGCTCGCACTGCACGAAGATATTACGCTGGTTGCCTTCGGCGACATGTTGCGTGTCCCGGTCAATGCACCCAAACGCGAACCACGCTCGCTGGAACAGGCGAAAGCCGCGGGTGCGGACATCCGCCCGATTGCGTCACCCATCGACGCCGTTCGCATAGCCAAACAAGACCCTGCGCGACTGGTTGTGTTTTTCGCCGCGGGCTTTGAGACCACGACAGCGCCGGTCGCCGCCATGCTCGCGGAAGGCGTGCCCGACAATCTGCTCGTGCTCTTGTCCGGTCGCCTCACCTGGCCCGCCGTCGCCCTGTTACTGGATTCAGGGACGCCCGGCTTTGATGCGCTAATCGCGCCCGGGCATGTCTCGACGGTTATGGGACCCGAGGAATGGGAGTTCGTCGTTGACAAACACGATATTCCCGCTGCGGTCGCCGGCTTCACGCCCGAGTCCTTGCTGGCCGCGATGTACTCCGTACTGCGACAACTCGGCGAAAATCGACATTTCCTCGATAACTGTTATCCAGAGGTTGTACGTCCCGGCGGCAACCTCGAGGCGCGCCGGCAGCTGGACCAGGTCATGAACGTCGTTGATGCAAACTGGCGCGGTATCGGAGTCATTCCTGAATCCGGGTTCGCGCTGCGCGAAGAATACGCGGCACATGACGCGCGCAAACGATTTCGTTCCTACGCCGATGAGTCGCGCAAGCGAGTCGGCGAGATGCCTCCGGGCTGTGATTGCGCGAAAGTCGTGCTGGGCAAAATCTATCCCAATCAATGTCGGCTTTATGGCGCTGCGTGTACGCCGCGAAAACCGATCGGCCCGTGCATGGTGTCGGATGAAGGCGCTTGCAGGATCTGGTGGTCGGCAGGCTACCGCGACAACGAGTGGGAAGGCAGGAAAAAGGGGAGCGCCGTTGGCTGATGTGGCGCAGCGGCTTGACCAGAGCATTGCTGCGGCGCGAATAACGCTCGCGGGCCACGTACAGGGTGTCGGATTTCGTCCGTTTATTTATCGTCTCGCCAACGAGTACGGTTTGTTGGGATCGGTACAGAACCGGCTGGGCGAAGTCGAGGTAGTAGCGATCGGTCGCGCGTCGGACCTGGCGCAATTTCGACGTGATGTCGTCGAGAGAGCCCCGCCATTATCAAAACCCGCAATCACGGGGTTTGAATCTATTGATGTCCCGGCCGCCGACCGCTTCGAGATTATCGAAAGTTCAGCACGCGCAGATGCAAAAATTTTTGTGCCGCCCGACTATTTCATGTGCGACGATTGCCGCGGCGAATTGCACGACCCGGGTGATCGCCGATATCACTACCCGTTTATCAACTGCACGCAGTGCGGGCCGCGCTACACGCTGATCGAAGCGCTGCCCTACGACCGCGCGAATACGAGCATGGCCGGTTTTCCATTGTGCGCCGACTGTGAACGCGAATACCGTGACCCTTCGGATCGCCGCTTCCATGCGGAACCCGTTGCCTGTCCGACGTGTGGGCCGCAGCTCACCTTCGAGGTTGAGGGTCAGGCCGATATTGAAGACACGAAGGATGCGCTAGGTGCAGCGGTTGATGCGATACGCAGCGGATCCATCGTCGCCGTCAAGGGAATCGGCGGGTATCACCTGGTATGCGATGCCTGTGATCCGGCAGCTGTGAGACGACTGCGCCAGCAAAAGCAGCGTCCGGACAAACCGCTGGCCGTGATGTTCCCGGTAAAGGGAATCGACGGGCTCGACATCGTGCGTAGTCATGTTACGTTGCAGGATATCGAGGCAAAGCTCGTTACAGGCCCGATCCGACCGATCGTACTCGCAGCGCAAAAACCTGGCTCGGCCCTGGCGGACAATGTTGCGCCGGGACTGGCTGAAATCGGCGTGTTCCTGCCCTACAGCCCGCTGCACCAGCTGCTGCTCGATCAGTTCGGCGGCCCCGTTGTTGCGACGTCCGGCAACATCAGCGGCGAGCCCGTGCTGACGGACAATGTCGAGGCGGCAGCCCGACTCAGGAAAATCGCGGACGGTTTCCTGCAACATGATCGGCCTATTGTGCGACCGGCCGACGACCCGGTCTACCGGCGCATTGCGGGCAAAATGCGACCGCTCAGGATCGGTCGCGGTTGCGCACCACGGGAGCTTGACCTGCCCTGGTCGCAAGAACAACCACTGCTCGCGGTTGGCGGTCATATGAAAGGGACGGTCGCGCTGAGCTGGGATCGTCGCGTCGTCGTCTCTCCGCATATCGGTGAGATGGATAGCCCGCGCAGCCTGGCCGTGTTCGAGCAAGTCGCGGCCGATCTGCAATCACTTTACGGCATTCGCGCCGAGCGAATCGTTTGTGACGCGCACCCGGGTTACACAACGCATCGCTGGGCGTATCGCGGCTCGCATGGCCAGAGTGCGTTACCGGTCGAGCGTGTCTGGCACCACCAGGCGCATGCCAGTGCCGTTGCGGCTGAACTCGAACGGCCGGGGCAGTGGCTTATGTTCGCCTGGGATGGCGTCGGTCTCGGCGAAGATGAAACGCTTTGGGGCGGCGAAGCGCTGCTCGGCCAGGCAGGCAATTGGCGACGCGTTGCGAGCTTGCGCACGTTCAGGCTTCCGGGTGGCGAACGAGCGGGTCGCGAGCCCTGGCGGAGCGCCGCCGCGCTGCATTGGGAATGTGATCGTCCCTGGCCGGACTGTCCCGATCCGGATGGCCTGGCCGAGGCGGCCTGGCGCAATAACATCAACTGCCCTGAGACGAGTGCCGCCGGGCGGGTGTTCGACGCGGCGGCTGCGCTGGTTTGCGATTTGCCCGAAACGAATTTCGAAGCACAAGGGCCGATGATGCTGGAGGCTTTGTGTCGCGCCCCGGCGCAGGCCATTGAGCTGCCAATCAACACAGAGACCGATGGCTTGCTGCGCAGCGACTGGCAGCCGCTCTTGAAGCTAATCGCGGATCGTAGCGTCGACCCTGCAACGCGAGCGGAGATCTTTCACTCCAGCATGGCAACCGTGATTTTGCGGCAAGCGATGTCCGTGCGTGAAGCGCATCCGATCGATCAAGTCGGCCTCTGTGGCGGTGTTTTTCAAAACCGCGTGCTCACCGAGCAAACGGTTGCACTGCTGCGACAAGCAGGTTTCGAGGTTTACCTGTCCGAAAAATTGCCGTGCAACGATGCTGCCCTGAGTTTTGGACAGGCTGCCGAAATCGCGGCACGCGACGCCGCCTGACGACGTGAAGGAACGTTAATGGAAGACGATCGCATTTCACTGGCTCACGGTAACGGCGGTCGTTTTATGCGCGAACTCATCGAGGAAGTGTTCGCGCGGCAGCTGGCCGGCAGTAAACTCGACGTTCAGGCCGATGCCGTTGCTATCGAGCTGGGTGACGGCGAAGTCATGATTACGACCGATGGCTTTACGGTGCAGCCGCTCGAGTTTCCGGGTGGCGACATCGGTTCGCTGGCCGTGCACGGCACGACCAATGACCTCGCGGTTTCCGGCGCTCGCCCGATGTACCTGACGCTCAATGCCTTTATCGAGGAAGGATTCGAAATTGCTCGCCTCGAACGCATCGTTGCGAGCCTCAACACGGCGGCGAACGAAGCCGGCGTCAGGATCAGTGCCGGCGATACCAAAGTGCTGCGGCGCGGGGAGGGCGGCGGCATCTACCTGGCAACCACAGGGGTCGGCATAAGGCTTCCGGGCGTACGGCCGGCCATGCACCTGATTCGGGATAATGACGTGATGATTGTCAGCGGCCCGGTTGGTGATCACGGCACGGCCGTGATGCTCGCGCGCGAGGAATTCGGTTTACGCGGCGACCTTATTTCCGACGCGGGCCCCGTCATGGCGCTGACGGAACCCTTGCTCGCACTCGACGGGTTGCGATTCATGCGCGATCCAACTCGAGGTGGTGTTGCCTCGATCGGTCACGAAATCGTCAAGGCGACAGATTTCGGCGTTCGCTTCGAAGCGACTATTCCCGTACGCGAACCCGTACAGTCGGTCTGCGAGATGCTGGGCTACGACCCTTACTATCTCGCGTGCGAAGGCCGCGTCGTCGCGGTTATCGATCCCAGCCAGGTCGACGATGCGCTTGCGATATGGCGTCAGCTACCGACGGGCAGGGAGGCGGCCCGAATCGGACGCATCGTGGCCGACCAGCAACGCGTCATTCTCGAGACACCATTGGGTGGCGAACGTTTCCTGGAAGAACTCGAGGACGACCCGCTGCCGAGAATCTGCTAGCCGTGTTGTAAAGGCGGGCGCCTCAGACGATTTCGACGAGCTCAATCGAGAAGGTCAGCGCTTGTCCTGACAATGGATGGTTGGCATCCAGCGTAATCGTCTCTTTTTCGACTTCTACGACAACGAGATTCATGATCTGCCCGTCAGGGCTCTGGCTCTGCAACTGCATCCCGACGGCTGGCTCCATCTCCTCGGGCAGGGCGCTCTTCGGCACCTGCTGCACCAGCTGCTCGTGCCGCTGACCGTAGGCATCCTCGGGAGGGATCGTGACGGTCTTGCTGTCGCCCACTGTCATACCGTCGACAGCGCTGTCGAAGCCTGGAATGACCTGGCCGCCGCCCAGCGCAAACTCAAGGGGATCGCGTCCGGCGGAACTGTCGAACTGGGTGCCATCGTCGAGCGTGCCGGTGTAGTGAATTCGAACGGTGTCGCCTGATTTTGCCTGGGTCATGTGCATTGCTCCGAAAAGTGACCCGCGACTATATCAGAAACGGCGCCTGAGACTTCGTCGGAAGCCCGACGACTGGGACAACTACCTATTTGCAGCGCCGGCCTGTTCGGTAGGCTCTATACTGAAGGTGTGCCTGCAGAAGGTGTTGCCATGAACGAATCCTCAGCAAAGAACAATATCGTCGAAATAGACACGACGGTGCCGGTCTGGGAGCAGTTCTTCACCGTCGCTCCGCTGGTATTAATTGGCACGACCGAGGCCGACGGCTCACCGGACCTGGCGCCGAAACACATGGTGACGCCGATGGGCTGGCAGAACTACTTCGGTTTTGTATGCACGCCGCGTCACCACACCTGCGGCAACGTCGATCGCACGGGTGTGTTTACGGTCAGCTATCCGAAGCCGTCGCAAGTACTCATTGCCAGCCTTGCTGCATCGCCCCGCCAGGACAGCGGTGGCAAGCCGATTGTCGACTACTTGAAAACATTTCCTGCAAAACAAATCGATGGTCACTTTGTTGAAGACGGCTACCTTTTCTTCGAGTGCCGGCACTATAAGACGATAGATGGTTTCGGCGAGAACTGCCTGATAACCGGCGAGATTATCGCGGCGTATGTGGACGATGCTTTTCTGCGTCATTCTGAAGCCGACGATCAGGAGACGATTCACGAGTCGCCGTTGTTTGCTTATCTCTCGCCCGGCCGATTTGCAACGATCGATCGCTCGAACGGGTTCCCGTTCCCGGAGTCAATGAAGAAGTAGTATCAGTATGTGCGCAACAATCGCGGCCAGGATTCTCGACCATATCAATGGACAGTCGTCCTCGTTAACGAACTTGGTCAAAGCGCTCGTAGAGGCTGAGTCGCCTTCGGCACAGCCCGAGATTCATGATGAAGTTCGCCGCGTGCTGAGGCTGGCGCTGGCGGATGTCGGTTACGACTCTCGCGAGACGGGCGTCCCCGAGAAACCCAGGCATGTATTCGCCGTGCCGGCGAACCGACCGAAAGGCCGACCGTCGCAGCTGTTGCTTGGCCACTTCGACACGGTATGGCCCGTTGGTACGATTCAAAATCGTCCGTTCTCGATCAATGGCAATACGATTCACGGGCCGGGTTCCTTCGATATGAAGGGCGGGCTCGCACAGATCGTGCTGGCACTCGGTGCAATTCGTGATCTGGAACTCGAGGTGCCCGTTGTGCCGGTTGTATTCGTTAACGCCGATGAAGAAATTGGAAGCCGCACGTCGACGCGCTACATACGATGGCTGGCGCAACACGTCGATCGTGCCCTGGTCATGGAGCCTGCGCTCGGGGTCCGGGGTGATATCAAGACCGAGCGCAAGGGCATTGGCCGATTCACGGTGACGGTTTATGGCAAGGCAGCGCACGCCGGCCTCGATCCTGAGAGCGGCGTCAGTGCGATACTCGAGCTGTCGCATGTTATCCAGACCTTGTTTGCGCTCAATGACGTTGAGCGTGGCATTACGGTTAACGTTGGCACTATCGACGGCGGCATTCAGCCGAATGTTGTCGCACCGCACAGCAAAGCCGTTGTGGATGTCAGGGTACCAACCGTGGCCGACGGCGAGGAGATCGAACGTGTTATTCATTCGATTAAACCGACGACATCCGACGTGCGGCTGCACATCGAAGGCGGCATCGGCAGGCCGTCCATGGAGTCGACGCCGCGGAACCAGCGCTTGTGGATGCTTGCGAAGGAGGCAGGTTCGGAGCTTGGGCTGGATCTACATTCGGCACGCGCCGGCGGTGGCTCGGACGGCAACACGACGAGCCAGTATACGGCGACCCTCGATGGCCTGGGACCGGTGGGCGACGGCGCCCATGCGGTTCACGAACACATGGTAATCGACAGGACACTCGAACGCGCCGCACTGTTGACAATGCTGCTGTTGTCACCGCCGATTCAGGATTAGCCGGAGGAGGCCGGGATGAGCACAAGAGTCTATGGATCGCTCGCGCGTATCGCGAACTTCAGTAACAGCAACTTCGACGTGCAAAAGCGGCCCCGGTCGCAATGGGCCACGGGCGACTATGTCGAAGGCGAGGTTGCGGGCACGCCGACCGAGTTTTACAGCGTTGAGGATCGCAGCGGCCATATGGTCAAAGTCGAGCCAGGCGACTGGGTCGTAGGTGCGCTGGGTGATCGAGCTGCGACCCTTGAGGGTGTCGGTGGCTGGGCCGATATTACGGCGGACGGCTACATGCATGCGATGACAAGTGCTGGACTCATGGGCCATTACACGTCCTTCTCGACCTTATTTTCGGATCCGCTATTGCTTAAATATCGCGGGCACCTGTGTCGCAATGGCCGAAAGGTATGTATGTCCGAATTTGCGATGCGGGCAGACAAGCATGAGTTTTCTGTTCCGACGGTGCTGGTAGTCGGCACTTCCATGTCGGCAGGCAAGACGACGACGGGTCGGCGCGTCTGCAAGGAACTCGACAGGGCGGGGCTGCATATCATCGGCACGAAGCTCACGGGGGCGGGCCGCTACCGCGACATCCTGAGTTACCTGAAGACCGGCGCGAGCGAGATCTATGACTTTGTCGACGGCGGGCTGCCGACCACGATCGTGCCTGAACAGCAGTTTCGTGACGCTATCCGGCCGGTTCTCAACCACGTGCACGACCGCAGGCCGGATTTTGTTCTTGTCGAAGCGGGCGCGTCACCGCTGGAGCCCTACAACGGGGCGGCACTTATCGATGAGCTCGGTGACAATGTCGTGTGCGCGATACTCAGTGCGTCGGATCCGTATGCGGTCGTTGGCGTGCAGCAGGCGTTCGGATTGAAACCGGACCTCGTGACCGGCCCGGCCACAACAACATCCGCAGCGGTGGAACTCGTAAAGAAACTGACCGGACTGCCCGCCATCAACATCATCGATCCGGCCGCAAAACAAGCCTTCCGCACGTTTCTTTTTGACAAGCTCGGGCTAGACGAAGCCTTAATCAGCGAGCGCGATGTCCCCGCCGCCGAAGCGGTAGCGGATCCCTAGACCCAGCGCCCAGACGTCATAGTCGTACGCCTGTGCTCCGAGCGTCAGGACGGTCGGGATTGTCGTCGGAGAGACCAGCGTATAGTCGTTGACCTTGAAGCGTTCGTAGCGCAGGTCCAGCGTTCCGTCGAGGCGCTCGGTCCACTGATACGACGCTTCGATCCTTGCGGAATCCAGTGTCGATGTGAGGTCCGGAAGCCGGCTCTGGCCACCGCTCAGACTGAAAAGCTCGATGCTCGTTTCGCCATCACTGCGGTTGTAGTCAAAACGAAGCTTGTACTTTCCGTCTGACGGCGACCAATGGAAACCGGCCCCGATATGGTCGAAGCTATCGTCGTGCCTTGCGCTCCAGTCCCAGACGTCGAACTGTTCGCTGCCCAGCTGCAGCGCATCGATATTTTCGTGACCGAACGCGAGATAAAATGACGAGTTTTCGGAGATTGCCCAGTTCACATCTAATGTCGCACGCACTTCTTCGCTGTCGGTCATGCCGAGCTGTGACTTGTTGTAGCGATCGTCGGCGTACAGAACCGTGGTACCGAACGACACGGGCCAATCGACTGGCGTAATCGACGCAATCAGCTCGCCGTAACTGCGATAGCGGTAAGCAAGGTTGTACTTGCGCATCAGCGGATTCTGTCCAAGGCTGATCGCGACAGTTTCATCGTAGCGGTCTATATCTCGTTCCGTTGCACCGCCTTTGACTCGCACGTCGAGCCAGGCGAGTGGACGCCAGCGAACCTGTCCCCATCCCGCGTCGATAGTTTGTTCGGCGACCTCCTGGAAGTCGCGCTTGATTTCCTTGCGTTCGCCACCAGCGGAAACCCGGATGTCTTTCCAAACGACGAGCTCGCCGCTTAGCGTGATCGTTGAGCGTTCAAAACTGTAGGGAATGTTTTGCTCGACCTCGCCAAAGACGACCAGGTCGGTGATGACGCGGGTCCAGTCGGACTGCAGCGTCTTGTTGTCGCGCTCGTCGAAGCGATAGGCAAACTTGATGCGTCCTTTCGGTATCGGCCGGGACGTCACCGTGAACGCGTAGTTGGCTGTATCAACCTTGCCATTGAGCGAGCTCTGCGGCAGCGCGCCGCCGCTGCCATCGATCGCATACGGCAACAGAGGCTCGTTTTGCTCACCGCTGCCGGAAGCCAGCGTAAATGCAACCACCGTGTCCCAAATCGTCGCGCGATACGCCCCCGATAGCGACACCTGCTGAAAGTCATTGTCCGGCGCCATTGCCATTCGATACTGCCCGCTCGTAAACGGCGTTTCCCATGTCAGCGAGGGGTTCTGATTCGTAAAATAGGAACCGTAGTAAGCGAGCGTCACGCTGGC
>CAMYIS010000246.1 GCA_947258485.1 uncultured Woeseiaceae bacterium | reverse complement strand
CATCTGGTACCTGTCGCTGATGACGATCGGCGTCGGCTTCATCGCCGGACGCGGCGGCATCGCATTCATCGTCGGCGGCTTCGTCGCCTACTGGTTCCTCTCGCCGATGCTCGCCGCAACCGGCAGCTTTCCGCTCGACGAAGTCGGCGAGATCATCAGTTCCCCTGAACCGCTACGACTGCTGCTCTACCGGCCACTTGGCATAGGCATGCTAATCGGCGGCGCGATCATGGGCGTCATCCTCGCGGCACCGCTAATTCTGAGCGCTATCAAGTCCATGCAGAAGGCAGCGCAGGTCGAAACCCACACCGCGGGCGAGGAGATGCCGATCAAACTGCTCTACTTCGCGGTAGGCGGCGCGATCATCCTGCTCGGCGTTATGGCCGTGACTGCGGTCGAGTCGATGACGCTCCTGGGCGGCATTGCGATGGCAATTCTCGGCACACTGTGGGTCTGGATGGCCGGCATCATCCTGTCGGAGGCAATTGGGCGCACGAACTGGTCGCCGCTCTCGGGCATGACGCTGGTCGGCATCACGCTGTTGATCGTGCTTACCCAGGCGCTCGGCATGGACCGGGCCGATTCCATCATTGCGGCGATCATGGTCGGCGCGGCGATGTGCGTTGCCATGTCCCAGGCGACGGACCTGATGCTCGACCTCAAGACGGGTTACCTCGTCGGCGCGACGCCGCGCATGCAGCAGTTCGGCCAGTTCATCGGCGCCTGGCTGGGACCCATTGTTGTGATTTTCGTGATCTTTGCCCTGCACGAGGCGTACGAACTCGGCAGCGCGAGATTACCGGCACCACAGGCGCAGGCGCTGGCAAGTACGGTCGACGGCATCATGGGCGGCGACGTTCCCGCACAAAAATACGCCGCGGGTGCGATCCTCGGTGGACTGCTGTCGGCACTCATGGGCGGCCTCGGCATCACGGTGGGACTTGGTTTCTACCTGCCGTTCAATATCGTCCTGACCTACTCGCTGGGCACGCTGAGCCGCGAGCTTTCCGATCGTTTCAAGGGCAAGGACTGGTCCGACAGCGTTGGCATCCCAATCGCCGCCGGGTTCATAGTCGGCGAGGCGCTGGTCGGCGTCGGGGATGCAATAAGCAAAGTCATTCAGGGGGCTATGGGATGAAAAAGATTGCCTATTTATTGATCTGCGCTGGCTTCCTCTTCGGCGCCTATACGACGGCCCTCGACACGCAAAACGTCGACTGGCTGCTGTTCGGCATCGCAGCGGCAGTCGCTGTCGCCGGCGTACTCCTGGTGAAACGTGCGGATCGGGCCGTGGCCACGTCGGGCGACCTCCTCGAGACGAATCGCAACGAGCTCAACGAGTCGATCGGGAACATCGTGCGGGACCTCAGACAGATGACCGACGGCACGGCGGCGCAGGGCGAGCAGCTGCGCGACTGGATCGATGAAAAGCTGCGTCCGGACCTGCGCCGCTTCATCGAGGCGCGCGCGAGCATGGTACACCTGTACAGCCTGCAGACCTATGCTGACATTATGAGTGAATTCGCGGCGGGTGAACGCTACGTCAACCGCGTCTGGTCGTCCTCTGCGGACGGCTATGACGAGGAAGCAGAGGCGTATTTGAAGAAAGCGTCGGTGCAGTTCGCCGAGGCTCAGGCGCAGCTGTCGGGGGCGGCAGCAGGAGCCAACGCCTGACTAATACCTAGCTTGCTACGGCACCTGCCGAGCGCAGGCATTTGGCGGTCATTTCCTTTTTCAGAACGTCTACGTCTTCGTTCATGAGATGGTCGCTTCTATCTTTCCAGCCTTTTAGCATCGCGATGTTTCGTTCGTTCACCAAAAGGTGAAGCTCATGTGCCTGCTCGACGACTTCCCAACCGGGTACGGCAATGACCGATCGGACGCGGACGCTGTGCCCGAGCAATTTGTGAAACTCTTTTTCGAGACGCTTGGTTCTTGCCGCGATATCGACAATGGAGGTTTCGGTTTTCGAATTGGAAAATTGCAGCGCGTTCCCGTTCAGGCGAACGCTATCGCCACTTCGCGATCGTTTCGCGACGACATTGACGGCGTACAACCCCGTTTGTCCGACAACAAGGTGATCGACGACGCCTGCACTCGTCTCAACATCGTGAAAAACCTGAGTCATCCCACTCGAAATTTGATGCAGCTGATGCCCGATTGCAATATTGGCGTCGCGCAGGAACTTCATTTGCCGCCTGGCAAGAATCGTGCGGGTTAACTTGTATAGAGCAAGACTGGCCGCGAGCACCAGGAAACCGAGCTGCAGGTATAATTGCCAGTCCGGGTAACCGACGAACAGCTGCCGCGCTTGCAGCACATAAGCGGCGGTAAAGAGCATGGCGAATACAAGTGCGCTGCCCAGGTAAATCGACTGCGATGTTGAGAGCCGGTCGAGCTCATCGCGAAATCGCTGCGCCGCTTCGTGCATGATGCTATCGGCGAAATTCGGGCCGGAGCCAACCGTGCGTGAAAGGGCATTCCAGAATTTGGCAATTAGCAAGAACAGGATCGTACTTGTCAGTGCGACCGTCGCCGCACCGCTGACTGCCTCAATATCCATCTGGCCTGGTCCCTGCTCCCTTCAAGCATCTGAGGGTAGCTTTCGTGCGCCAGTGGCACTGTGACGCACGTCACATTGAGTGGGCATCCATCAAGGTCTGATGCGCACTTTTCAGCTTTCGTTCAGTGTTAGGGGCGTATCTGTGAAAGTCATCACGTTCGCTGCCGACGTCAGCCGGTAGCGTCCGGAACAATATATTTGGTTTATGAATGAACGGAGCATGCCATGAAACGTAATTGGAACCTGGTTGGGTTGGCGCTTGTTTTGAGCGGACTCGGTGGCTGTGCGTCAATGAGCAGCGATGAATGCGTGACGGGTGACTGGGAAGCCATCGGTTATGAGGACGGAGCACGCGGTTATACGACGGCTCAACTGGGTGAGCGGCGCAAGGCATGCGCCAAGCACGGTGTCACGCCCGACTTCGCGGCCTACCAGAGTGGCAGGGAGCAGGGCCTGGTTGAGTACTGCACGCCGGGTCGCGGCTTTGACGTTGGCTCGCGGGGCGGACGCTACAATGGTGTCTGCGGTGCGAACCTCGAAGCGGATTTCCTCGACGCTTATAACGCCGGCTACCACCTCTATACGCTGCAAAGCAACGTGAATCGGGCAAACTCGGCCATTCACTCAAGAGAGAATGAGCTTGAGCGCATCGACGACGAAATGCGCGAGAAGGAAGCGGCCCTGATCAGCTCGGAAACAACGACCGAGGAAAGGGTGTTGCTGCTCGTTGACCTCAAAGACCTGTCAGAAAGAATCGGTCAGCTCGAGGCAGAGATCCAGGATCTTTACGAACAACGGGCTCGGCACCAGGTTGAACTCGAGAACTACCAGGTCGCGGTTATCGACTACGCCTACTAGGGCAGCTGCTGCAAACCAAGATCAGGCGTAATCGGTGCGAAGACGCCGGTCTTTTCTACTTCGGCGTTCGGCTTTGACCTTAGCGGTCCCGCCGCCGTAGTGGATTGAAGTGTATGGGTTGCGACGGTCGGTACCGGATCTGCGGTCCGAGTGGTGGGCAAAACCGCAACGGCACTCCAGTGCATCGCAATCGGGCAATGGCAGGCGTGGCGCCGCGCTGGCGAGAAAACGCCGGCCGGTCATCGCCTTCGCCGCGTCGCAGGCATTACTCGAATACTTGAGGGAAACAGCGTGGAATGCCGAGGTATTCTCGACAGGCTTTATCGTGGACGCTTCGTGCACTTCCGCTTTTCCGCGGCGAATCCGCAGGATTAGCCAACCGATCGACAGTAGCAAAGCCAATACAAGCAGTAGTTCTTTCAAGTTCGCCCCCCTCGCGCCGTGTTCTTCGGGCGCATCTGTCGCGCGCCTTGCCTCATTTATAGCACGAATCAGGTTCGTATTTGGTATTTATCGACCGAAAAAAATAATCAACCTGGAATCGCGGGGACGCCAAATAGCGTGCCGTGAAAATACAGCACAGCGACGAATATCACGGACCCGATGGCTATCGGAATCACGTCATACTTGATCGCTGCCGGCTCCGGCTTTTGCCATTTTCCGTCGCGCCGATTACACATCAGCACTTCAACGATGGCCCACAAAGTCAGTCCACCAAATAATGCTACCGCCCGGGTGCTTCCGTTTGTCAGCAGGTGCGCGATGCCCCAAAACATCGTCCCGACCATTTGCGGGTGACGGACAAAGCGCTTTATGTTGCCGGGGACCTGGGATGCAAAAAACAGGATGAAGCCGATCAGGATGAGTGCTGAAATTACAGGGTTGCCGGTAAACGGTGGCGTGTAAAGGGCGCCCGGCATCGCTCGCTTCCAGCCTATCACGATCAGGACCAGCGCCCCGATGATGACGAGTGAGAACAGGCCCCGATACGGCTTTTCGCCCAGCTTGCGTTCGAGTCGATCGCGAGCGCCCGGCCAGATGGATGGAAACAGGTGTGTCAGGCTCCAGGTGACGACGCCGATTATCAACAGTGTCATGGATTCGATCCTCAGTAACCACTTTGTGGCCGTCAGTATACCGATTCATGCTAGATTTACGACGCGATGATACGGGGGGCGAAATGATGAATGCCGACGGAAAACTCATGGACATGCTCACGGGCTATGCGGCATCGCACCAGCACCCGTTCAATGTATTCGTTCACATGATCGGCATTCCGACGATCATGCTCGGCGTGCTGATTCCTCTGACCTGGGTGAGTTTCGCGGTGAATGATTTTTCTTTCAGCCTGGGCCATGTCCTCATCGTGGCGTTCTTCCTGTTTTACGTGACGCTCGACGTACTGTTCGCCGTCGTATTCCTGGTCGGCGGATTTCTCCTCGAGATGCTCGCCGCGAAGCTGGGCGCTTATCCGGGCAACACGGGCTGGATCATCGCGACTGTCGCGTTCTTCGGCGGATACGCAGCGCAATTTGTTGGTCATGCGGTCGAAAAGTCCATGCCCGTGCTCGTCAGGCACCCGATCCAGGCGAATCTTGCCGCGCCGTTTTTTACGGTGGTCGAGTTGTTCAATATCGTTGGCCTGCGTCGCGACATGTTCGAGCAGGTTCAGGCTCAAATCGAGGCGCGCCGTCAACAGGATGCAGCGTAGAGCTGCTCCAGCGCTCTGCCGGGAACGGACGTGGAAACTGCGGTCAAAGTAATTACGACGCAAGGGCTGATCCTGGCGTTCCTGCCCGCTTTTGTTGTCTTTGGCATCATGTTTCGTTGGGCGGCTGGCACGAAAACAGCTGTATACGCAACGCTGCGCATGCTGGTTCAATTGCTGCTCATCGGCTATGTGCTGGTCTACATTTTTACGGCCGATCAACCCGGCGTCATTGTCGGCGTACTCGTGATCATGCTGCTGGCAGCGAGCTGGATCGCCATCCGTCCGGTGCAACAAAAGCAGCCGCGAGTGTATCTAAACGCGCTTGCTGCGATATCCGTTAGCGGTTTGTTGACGTTAGGGCTGGTAAGTCAATTCGTCATCAGTGTTGAGCCTTGGTTCAGCCCGCGCTACGTCGTGCCATTGGCAGGGATGATTTTTGCCGGCGCGATGAACACGGTCAGTCTCGCAGCCGAGAGACTGCAGGCCGAAATCGAAAGAGAAACATCCTATCGGGAGGCGCGGCGAATCGCGTTCCAGGCCTCGTTGATTCCCATGATTAATTCATTGTTCGCGGTTGGGCTGGTAGCGCTGCCCGGCATGATGACCGGGCAAATACTCTCCGGCGTTTCGCCCATGGTGGCTGCCAAGTACCAGATTGTCGTTATGGCGATGCTGTTTGGTGTTTCAGGTATTTCTGCCGCTATTTACCTCGAGCTGCAGCATCGAAACTCGAGCGTAGCGGACGCATAGCCGAACGACTGGGCGCGCACTGCTTGGTTGAGCCTATCCATCCAGCAGCCTGTGAAATCACGGGCAAGAATCGATTTCGGATGACGGATTTATTTACAGTTGTTGGCCAATTCCTCATGAGCGTTGTTAGATTCAATGCATAACTTTCTGATTTGATAAGGCTGGCACATTGTTTGCTTTGTTTTAGTATATACCCGGCGCTTCTCCACCTCGGCTCAGCGCGCTATAAATTAGAGCCGAGGACCAATTCCCCGGCCCCTCCCTGCGGGAGGGGCACAAAGGCTCCTTCAGGCCTTGTCCTCATAAATTACGGCAGCCACCGACGTATCCTGTCTGCATATTGCGACAGCAGGAACGGCCGCTCTGAACGCGCTTTTTTTCAATCGCTCATTGGGCTATTCCTGACCGCTGGCGCCAGCTGGCGAGACTGGAGTTAACTCAAATCAGGACCAATCTCTTTGAGATTACTTTAAGAAGCTGATGTAAGTGACGCTGTCCCATTCGGATTAAATCTGATGCTCTAGTGCACGGTATCGATGAACATCTATGCGCCGCCATGATCAAATAATGAAACTGTAAAATGCCAACACGATCAAAAAAATGATTAGCTCCGCAGTCGCGGTCGGGCGTGTCATACTTACGGCCCGCCGACAGAACAGATGATAGAAAGTGCAGCCGATCCAACGCGAACATCGCAACGAACAAACTGACCTGGACGAACTTCAGTCAACCCTCGACGCCTATCTGGGTAGTCGTTTGAGCTTTGACGAACTACGGACGCGATGGATCACCGGGTTGGCGGAGAATCCGGACATGCGTGGTGGGGCGCTGCGACTTCTTTACAAGCAGCCACTCAGCGAACGCCTGGCGGAAGTGAAAATCCTGTCTTTAAAACGAATAGTCGAGACTGCGATCGAAGACGATCCGGATGACTGGACCGTTGAGATGGCCGGGCAAGACAGGACGGAGCCTTCGCCTGTCCTGGTCAGCAAGAAAATAAAGGCAACTCAGAGCCCCGCCAAGATTGCCAAGGTGAGTTCTCCCGAGATGCTTGTTCCGGGACATATTCTGAA
>CAMYIS010000245.1 GCA_947258485.1 uncultured Woeseiaceae bacterium | reverse complement strand
TGTTCTACATTTTGCACCGACTGCTCATAGAGCTCGTGGATATCGGCCTGTTGGGCCATCGTCGGGCGGTTCTTTTCTTCGGCGGATATGGCTCTCATTTTGCTGTCGGTTTCCTTTTGACTGATTGGCTGGGTCGGGGCCGAGCATTGTACTTGTCTAGGCGGCGATTGGCATAGCGTTAAGTGCGTTTATGAGTACCTCGACACCCGCATCGGGCCGGTGCGCGTGCTCGCTGATATGACGTCGCCACGCTCTCGCGCCGGGCTGCCCTGCATACAGGCCCAGCATATGACGCGTCACCCGATGCAGCGATTCCCCTTCGGCCAGCACCGATTCCACGTAGGGCAGCATGGCGTGCACGATCTCGCGCCGCTCGGGCAACGGCCAGTCCGGGTCGAAATGATGCGCGAGTTCGGCCAGAAAATACGGCTGGTGGTACGCCTGGCGGCCAATCATCGCGCCATCGACATACTGCAGAACGGCTTCGACCTGCTGAATATTGGCCAGGCCTCCGTTGATGACGATCTCCAGCTGCGGGAATTCGCGCTTCAGCCGAAAAACACGATCGTAGTTCAGGGGCGGGATCGTGCGGTTCTCTTTCGGGCTGAGCCCCTCGAGGATCGCGATGCGCGCGTGCACGATGAATTTGCGGCAACCTGCGGCGGCGATAACGCCGACAAAACGCTGCAGGAATTCGTCACTGTCGGAGTCGTCGATACCGATGCGGGTTTTCACAGTGATCGGTATCCCAGTCTCGGCTTGCATGGCCTGGTAGCAATCGGCCACAGTCTGCGGCCGTGCCATGAGGCAGGCACCGAACTGTCCGCTTTGCACGCGATCGCTGGGACAGCCGACGTTGATGTTGATCTCGTCGTAGCCATACGCAGCCCCTTTTCGCGCGGCGCTCGCCATCCATTCCGGTTCACTGCCGCCCAGCTGCAGCGCAATGGGATGCTCCTCGTCGTTGTAGCGCAGCAGGCGCTCGGCATCGCCGTGATGAACGGCGGCCGCCGTAATCATTTCCGTGTAAAGGAACGCCGACGGGTTCAGGAGGCGCATGAAATAGCGGCAATGCCGGTCCGTCCAGTCCATCATTGGCGCAATATTTATTATATTTTTCAATATATTATAGAGTTTTCATGCGTAGGTTTCGAAGAACCTGCAGCGACAAAAAACGTCCGTCAGTCGGGTATAGTTGCCCGGATTGTACTATTCGCCGCCCCGGGTAAGGAGCCTATTCATTCATGCCGAAAAAAGCCAAGAGCATCTCACTGGTACTGGGAAGCGGCGGTGCCCGCGGTCATGCACACATTGGTGTGATTCGCGCGATTGAAGAACGAGGCATCGAGATCCGGAATATTGCGGGTACGTCGATGGGCGCCGTGATCGGTGGCATTTACGCTGCCGACAAACTCGACACCTACGTGGACTGGGCGAACCGGCTCGAGAAAAACGATGTCGTACGGCTGCTCGATTTCTCATTTAACTGGACATCGATATTCAAAGGCGAACGAATCATCGAAGTGCTCCGGGAGCTCATCGGCGACTGCCAGATTGAGGATCTGGATCGTGGCTTTACGGCGGTCGCAACGTCTCTCAACGAGCAGCGAGAAGTCTGGCTGAATTCGGGAGCCATGTTCGACGCCATCCGGGCATCGACCGCCGTGCCCGGCGTTTTCGCGCCCGTCGAACTGAATGGCCTCGTGCTGGTCGACGGTGGCCTGGTCAATCCGATACCCATTGCACCGACGCTGACGGACTCGACCGACCTGACAATTGCCGTGAACCTTAGTGGCATGACCGAAAAATACCGGCCGCCGGCCGCGAAGAAGGTCGCGTCCGAATCGGCGTCAGACAACAGTTATCGCAAGAAAATATCGCAGTTCCTAAGCAGCATGGTGGAAGGCGACGAGAGCGATGAATCAAAGCCGGATGCCGCCGACCTTCTCGTGAAGTCCATCGACGTGATGCAGGGCGCCATAGCGCGCCTCAAACTCGCGGCGTACACGCCGGACAAGGTCATCGACATACCCCGGGATGCCTGCAGCTTTTTCGAGTTCCATCGTGCAGAGGAAATGTCCGACCTCGGCCACAGGAAGACGACCAAGGCACTCGACGAGCTCGGACTATGAGCCATTGTCGGAGTCAGCTGGCGGCTGTTCTTCGCCGAGAATCAGTGCCGTCACACTCGATCCCGCAGGCACCTTCATGTCCTCTTCCCCGAGTGGGAACCGCACGTGTCCGCCCGGCGTTTTGATAAACAACAGCAGCCTTTCCGGGTATTTGCTGCGGTAGTCTGCGAAACTGAATGTGTCTGTGATTTCCGTGGTCTTTGTCTGCGCCGGGTCGGGGATCAGCGCCAGCAGGTCCTCCATCGATTTCTGGCCACCGAACAGCACTCGGCCCGCCGCTTCGCCGCTGATTTGATGCTTTTCGTGACCGGCTTCGGAATCCTGTTTGAATGTATAGACTGACTCTCTGCCGAATTCGTAGCGGTAACTTACGCACGCCAGCTCATTGAGGCCCGGACGATCCGACATCGCCAGGAGCTGGCCCAATCCGGTCAGGTCCAGGTGCCGCTCGGCGTACGTTGAGACCGGGCTGCCGTAGAACACCGGCAGGCCGGCCATCCTGGCCAGCCGGACGCCATCCCAGTTCATCGAAGCAACGACAACGCGTTGCCCGGCTTCGTGCATTGCCATTGCATACAGCAGCGCCAGCCTGTTTGAACCGACGACCAGCACGCCTTTCGGGTCCGGGCTGGCGACCTTCAGCAAACGCGCAACGGCCGACCCGGAAAGACTCTGAATCACGACAGTACCGACGATAATCGTGAAGACTATGGAGACCAGGTTTTCGGCGCCGGGATATCCCATCCGCTCGAGCCGCAGCGCGAACAGTGCTGATACGGCTGCGGCGACGATTCCGCGCGGAAATATCCAGCCGAGATAAGCGCGCTCCCGTCCGCTGAGGTCGCTGCCGATCGAGCATACCAGCGCACGAAGCGGCCCCGCGATAAATTGCAGCGCCAGCAGGACCGCAATGGCACCAGCACCAAGACCGACAATATTTTCAAGCTCTACCCGTGCGGCGAGAACGATAAAGAGGCCCGCAACGAGTACCAGTGTCAGGCTCTCTTTGAAATCCAGGATATCTTCGAGATCGAGGTCTTTCATGTTTGCCTGCCAGACGCCCATCACCGTAACGGCGAGCAATCCCGACTCGGATTCGACCGCCTCTGCGAGAGTGAAAACCAGGATGACTGTCGCAAGCGCCGCATAGTCGCGCAGGAAATCCGGCAGCCAGTGATTCTTCAGAACCACACCGAGCGAGTGACCGACAATAACGCCGAGACCCGCGCCGACTACGATAATGAGGCCCAGCGTATAGAACAACTGGCCAGTGGTCGCCGCGGTTTGCGTGACCACGATGAAGTTGAATACGAGGACCGCGAGTATTGCGCCCAGCGGATCGACGAGTATCCCCTCCCAGCGCAGGATATTCGAAAGGGCTTTGGTTGGCCGAACGGTGCGCAGCAACGGCAAAATCACAGTGGGACCGCTGACGGTGACGATCGCACCGAACAGAGCCGCAAGGTAGATATCCCAACCGAGAAACGCGCGCGCCGTCAGCGTGGCAACAAACCACGTAATCAGGACACCGAAGGTCACGAGATTTCTGACCACGTTACCATGGCCGCGGATCTCGGCGAGTTTCAGCGTCATGCTGCCCTCATAAAGAATAACGGCAACCGCAAGAGAGACAATCGGCTCCAGCAGTTCGCCGAATAATTCATTGGGCCTTAGCCAGCCAAGTACGGGACCAGCTATAATTCCTGTCAGCAACAGGAACAGGATGGAAGGCAGCTTGACCCGCCAGGCGATCCACTGGCACGCAAAGCCGGCGACGAGCACACCGCCCAGTATGATCAGGTTGCTGCTATGCATGAATCGTCAAGGAATGAGAGAAGCGTCGCATAATACCTCAAGCCGCGGCCCCCGGGGATTTGAAATGTCAGAAGTGAAACGAGCCTACTACGACGACAGCTACCGAAAAACGCACAAGGCAACGGTAACGGCTGTCGATGACGAATGGATCGAACTGGACGAGACGATCTTCTACCCGCTGGGTGGCGGACAGCCCGGTGACACCGGAACCCTGAGCGGATCCGACGGCACGCAGCATAAAGTGCTGGACACCAGGAAAAGCGAATCGTCTGAACAAATAAGACACCAGCTCGATACGGCGGAGCACGGGCTCAAACCTGGCGACAGGGTCGATACCGCGATCGACTGGGAGCGACGCTTCAGGCACATGCGCATGCACACCTGCATGCATCTGCTGGGGTCGCTGATCCCGGTGCCGGTCACGGGCGGCTCGGTCGGTGCGGAAAAAAGCCGACTGGACTTTGACCTCGGTGACCATCAGATCGACAAAGAGGACCTGACTACGCGCATCAACGCGCTCATAGCCGAAGCGCACCCGGTTGTATTTGGAACGATCACGGAAGCCGAACTCGACGAGCGCCCCGAGCTTGTCAGGACGATGTCCGTGCAGCCACCGCGAGGCGCCGGCGACATTCGAACGGTGCTTGTAGAAGACGTGGATTTTCAACCCTGCGGTGGCACCCATGTCAACAACACGAGTGAAATCGGCGCCGTACGTATCAGCAAGATAGAGAACAAAGGCAAACGCAATCGGCGCGTCCACCTGGTTCTCGAGTAAGCGGCCGATGCGCAAGGCGCTCATTATCGTTCTGACAATTCTTGTAACGACGCTCATGTCTGCAGCGTTGCGTCCGCCGCTCGTCACACAGGCACAGATACCTGGCGCGACGCTGCGAATCGAGGTGCAACAACCCATAGATGACGAAAAAGCGGCTGAAATAGTCGAGTGGCTGCGGTCGGCGTCCAGCAACGTCAGCCTCGCTTACGGACGTTTTCCCAACCCGTCGCCTCGCGTCGTGGTCATACCGACCAGGGGTCGCTCATGGGGCGGCGATTCACCGGTTCCTTTTGGCCGCGTGACCCGGAGCGGCGGGGAGAAGATCGAGTTCTTCGTCAATCCGGATCGTCCCATTGAGGAATACTATGCAGACTGGACAGCAACACATGAGTTCAGTCACCTGATGCTGCCCTATGTCCGTTCACGCCATAAGTGGATATCGGAGGGCTTCGCGAGTTACTACCAGAATATCTTGATGGCCCGCGCGGGCCACTACACGGAAAGCGAAGCCTGGCAAAAGCTATACGCCGGTTTTGAACGCGGCCGCCGGTCTCGACCGGAACTCTCACCCAACGAAGCAGCAGCTGCCGGGATAAGCAAGGCACGGATGAAAATCTACTGGAGCGGTGCCGCGATCGCCCTGCTGGCCGATATCGAATTACGCGAGCGTTCGGGCGGGCGGGAATCACTCGACGTCGCGCTGGACAGACTGCAGCGTTGTTGCCTGCCGTCGAATCGCTCGTGGAGCGGGCCGACGCTTTTTGCCAAGCTCGATTCGCTCATCGACGAACCGGTCTTCATGCCCCTTTATCGGAAGCACGCAGATACGGCTGGATTTCCTGACATGCGCCCGTCACTTCAGCGCCTGGGTGTAGATATTGAAAGCAACAGCGTCAGTGTACTGCCGCACGCGGAGCTAACAGACTTGCGGATCGATATCATGGATAGCCGCCCTCCGCCGTGAGGCGGAAACTACTTATCGGCAGCGGTGCCCGATAATGCCAGACTGGTGCCGCAATCAAGAGGAGACTGAGGTATGAACGTAAAACTCCTGTTCGGCATTGCCCTGATCGGGTTGAGCCTGCAAATCGCCGCCTGCGGTCGCAGCGAAGTCAGCTTTTCGGCCGACGTTCAGCCGATACTCGAGGTCGCCTGCCTCGAGTGCCACAACAACACCGGTGAGGGCGTCGCAGCCAGCGGCTTCAGCGTCGTCGACTATGCCGCCGTCATGAAAGGCACGGAACTCGGTCCGGCCGTCATACCGGGCAGCAGCATGTCCAGCACGCTCTACCGTGTCATAGCCGGGAAGACCGATCCGGAGATCCGCATGCCGCCCCACCACGACGAGTCCCTCGCCGAGGGACGCGGCCTGTCCCTGGGCGCCGAACAGATCGAAATCATCGGGGCCTGGATCGACCAGGGGGCAAAAGACAACTAGCCGGACAGCGCGCCGGTCGCCCGTATTTGGGGCGATTTTGCTCGTCGATCACACACCCTCCGATCGCCAGCGCAGGACGGATTTTCCTGTCCTCGATTAGCCTCTATGTCGCGGATGTTTATACTTATATACATGCCCCGAACCCCGTGCAATAAACGCCCCTCAAGTGAAAAAAGGTACAGCTTTTCAAGAGCAGGTACGGCGGGTCATTATGTCAAATCAAGAGATTTCGGGCGACACCAAATACTTGTTTAAACGGGACCGGATGTGGTGGGTGAAGCTCTCCGTGCCGCGGCCGCTTCGCGGCGTCCTGGGCTATGACCTGCGGCGCTCGTTGCATACCCACGACATCGAGGCTGCGCGCCGGGCGCGCTGGGTGGCTATTGAGGAGTTCCGCGGCAAAATCGAGAAGCTTCGCGCCGAGCAAGCCGGCGAGGTCGCCGAGGCACCGGCGGCCGCCGCCGATGATCGAGACCACACCGAACCGGCCAAAGGCGGCGTTCGCCAGGTGGACCAGCACATCGTCGAAATCGTCAGCGACTCCGGAGAGGGAGCGCAGAAATGCGGCCAGTTACTGGGGCTCGTGAGCGGCAAGATGGGTAACGGCGTCTGGACCGTAGAGATCATTCCGGCCGAAATCCAGCCGCCCGCTCGAGAACGCCAGGGCGCCAGCGGTATCCGGGTCCGGATGGGATCAAAACAGGTGACCAACATGGGCAACGAAGCCGATATGGTCGTCGCGTTTAACGAACAGGTGCTGTATTCCCGTATCGATAACGGCGCTTACAGACAGGGCACTGTCGTTTTGCTGGAGAGCATGTGGGCCGA
>CAMYIS010000244.1 GCA_947258485.1 uncultured Woeseiaceae bacterium | reverse complement strand
CGACTCCAACGGCCAGACTCGTTGAAACAACCATACGACCATGCCCGTGAAAAGGATCGCGGTCACCGTTGAAATCTGGTGCGCCGCGAGCTCCGGTACACTTCTCCCATACGTTCCCTCACGAATTACGCCGTTCACGATGGCCACGACGGCAAGGAGGAGCCAGCAGAGTACGTACCGGAAAAGCACGGCCTAGTAATCGAGCGGCCTGAACTCATTATTGGGCCCGGGTGTCAGATAAACAATCTGGCACGGTTCGAGTATGTCTACCCGGTGCCACACCCCTTTCGGCACAACCAGGCCGTCTCCCGGCCGCATTTCGATGTCTTCGTCATCAGTATCCAGAAAAACGACCCTGGCCCGGCCGGCAATCAGGTACAAAACCTCGTCACCGTCAGGATGCATCTCGCCACCGTGAGGTGAGTTCTCGGACATCGCGGCAACGCCAAAAGTAACTCCATCGACGGGAACCGGCGGATCGGGTCTCTCGGGAATCTTCGAGGCCAGCAGGTCGCGGCCAAGGCCGATCGTGTGCGTACGCGGATCGAATTCTGTTGGGCGGGTCATTTTAGCCGAAACGCCCAGACTGCCAATACGCCCGGTATGATCAGACCAATCCAGGAAACCAGCATCGGAACCACATATTCACCGACCTGGACCGACATGCCGTACACGATGCGCAGCAAGTGAGCTAAAGCAACCAGAGCAAAGAGCGTACCTGAAACAACGCAATATTCTTTATGACCCATAACCCTTCTCCCATGGAGTAACGGCACTCTGTCACATTGAGTATAGCAGCGTATTTTTAGGCGTCTTCTTGAGTACCATCGCTCGTGAAATATTTGCGATACACGAAGCCGGTGCCTTTAAGAAACACCTGTACAAGCCAGGCAATAAGCACTGCGTAGAAAAATGTCGGTATCAACCAGCTAATCGCGGTGTCGAAAACAAAGCCCCAGTTCGTTCCATCGTCACCGTGGAAAATCCCGCCCGGATTTTCTATCCATTCCCACAAACAAATGACAAGAGTGACGCTCAACGCGACTGCAGCGCCGAACAACAAACCTGCGACAAGAGACTTCGGTTTGACCAAACGCATCCTCATCAGACAGATCCCAAGGCTTCCTATGGATTAGTCTTATGCTGCGGTAATTTGTCACTGATAGTGCACCACTTTGGCTTGGATTGGGTCCATAGATGCATATCGGGTGTAGGAATGTCGCCATCGCCGAGGACGCCGAGCGGAATTGCCACAATTTCCGGATAATCAAGCGACTCAAACCAGACCGGCGACCCACAATTCGTGCAGAAACATCTAAGGCCTCTTCCGGCCGCACAAGCAAGAGCCGTGATTCATTCCTCAGCCTACTCGAGTCGCCTGACCCTGGCAGACGACTAAATTCCCATCCTGACTAACGTATCAATCACCTCGCGCATGAAACGTTCGATGGTCGGGTGTTCTGTTGCGAAGTTGGTCTCCAGTTCCCTGGCTTTCTCCAGCACCGAATCCGTTTCCGCGCGGTGCCCTTCGGGGTCCAGCAAGTCATCGATATCAGTGTCCAGCTCGCGCACGGCGGCGAGCGTATCCTCGTCCAGCTCCGTCTTTTGAATCTCGCCCTGGAGCCTGGCCAGTAATTCTCGAATCTCTTTGTTGCTCATGGTCGCGTCTATCCCAGCTTTCGAATTCCTATTGCGTCACTCGAATCTCTTTGTTGCTCATGGTCGCGTCTATCCCAGCTTTCGAATTCCTATTGCGTCACGAATTTCCGCCATGTATGGCACGGCAAATTCTCGTGCTCGTGCCGCACCTTTCTTTAACTCTGCCTCAACAATCGCCGGATCGGCAATCAGTCGCTCGTATTCGTCGCGGGCGGGTTTGATATGGTCGTTGATGTACTCAAACAATTTCTGCTTCATTTCTCCCCAGGCGATGCCCTCGGCATAGAGCTTCTCGACCTCTGCCGTTTCCCCAGGGGTCGCGAACGCTTTGTAAATGTCGAAGACAGTGCTGCCCTCCGTATCCTTCGGCTCGCCGGGCTCAAGACTGTTGGTCTTGATTCTCATAATGAGTTTTCTTAGCGGCTTCTCCGCCGCGAACAGCGGGATCGTATTATTGTAGCTCTTGCTCATCTTGCGGCCATCAAGTCCCGCGAGTACCGCCGTGTGATCATCAATGACCGGCTCCGGCAGCACGAATACGTCACCGTAATGATGATTAAATCGCTGTGCCATGTCGCGCGCCATTTCGACGTGCTGTTTCTGGTCTCTGCCGACCGGAACCTTTGTCGACTTGAACATCAGTATGTCAGCAGCCATCAGAATCGGGTAGCTGTACAGGGCCATGGTTATGCCCTTGTCAGGATCTTTGTTACCACTTTCGATATTCGCCTGTACGGCCGCTTTGTAGGAGTGGGCCCGGTTCATCAATCCCTTGGCCGTCATGCTCGTCAGTACCCAGGTCAGTTCGGTTATCTCCGGAATATCGGATTGCCGGTAAAACGTCGCATGCTCTGTATCGAGGCCCAGTGCCATCCATGCAGCCGCGATCTCCAGCGTCGACTTGCTGATCTGGTCCGGGTCGCCGCTTTTCGCAAGCGCGTGAAAGTCGGCAAGAAAAT
>CAMYIS010000243.1 GCA_947258485.1 uncultured Woeseiaceae bacterium | reverse complement strand
TTTGCCCGTGCCGCTTTCACCCGTGATCAGCACGCGCGCATCGGTTGCCGCAACCATCTTGGCCTGCTGCATGATCTCTTTCATCGTTTGATTGCGCGTTATGATTTCGGAAGACCAGTCTTCGTCCACGTCAACGGAGCCCGAGAATTTCAGTGCACGCTCGACCAGCGAAATGAGTTCGTCTTTATCGATGGGCTTGGTCAAAAAACCGAACGCACCGTGCTGCGTTGCCGTGACCGCGTCGGGAATCGTGCCGTGTGCCGTGATGATGACGACGCGCAGGCCCGGTGAACGCGTCTGCAGTTCTTTCAGGAGCCCGATGCCATCCATCTTGTCCATGCGGAGGTCGGTAATGACCAGGTCCGGGCTGAATCGACCGAGCGTCGCAAGCGCAGTGTGCGCCGATTCCACGGCCTCGACCTCGTACCCCTCGGCACGCAGCCGAATGCTCAACAGGCGCAGGAGTCCGGGATCGTCATCGACGAGCAGGATCTTGCCTTCACGCTGGGGGTTCTTGGCAGCCATGGAGTAGCAGAATAGGTCTATTTGTGAGGTGCGGCAAGGGCATCCGGGTGTCGCGCCGGGGTCGCACAGGGTCGCGGCCTTGGGGCCGCTCCTACATTATTCCTGTTCGCGGATCGATCGTTCGATCGAGGTAATGGCCTCGAGCTTGTTTTCGGCCTCTTCGAGTTCGCGACGCAGCCGGCGGTTCTCCGCCTCGACGCTCGACAGGCGTTGGCTGACGGCCTGTTCCTCGGTTTGTGCCGCGCGCGAGCTCGAGGTGCGCAGGCGCCGCGCTTCGGCATTGGCGACAATGAAGCGCGCAACGTTGTTCAGGTGGATGGTCGCGAGCGTAATCTCAGTCGGTGTCAGCAGCTCGGTCTGCGCCAGAACCTCGCGCAACAGGCTCTCAGCCTCCACCGGGTTCGATTCCGGGTGGCCCGGTGTTGCCAGCACCAGCCCAAGCCGCAGTTGGGTATTCGGGCCCGGTGTCAGCGTGGCGCCCGATTTTGCATCGGCGTAGATTTCGGCCTGCGTCGCCGGGTCGCCCGCGGCGAGGTCGTAGAGTTCATTGAGGTAAACCTCGGCTCCCGGCGCGCCCAGGATAACCGGGTTGTCGGCTTTCGCCGTGCGACGGCCTTTCAACCAGTCCGTCGCCTGGGTACAGCCGGCCATCGTCGCCACGATCACGGTGATCAGTGCGATGCGATTTGCCCTGCCTGTCCGTCCCAAGTTATCCATTCGCCGCCAGCTTCTGTTGCGCCACATCGTGCTTCTGTGGAATGTGAATCCTGAAATGCGCGCCCGGGAATTCACCCGAGTCGATCAATTCCACCGAACCGTCGTGCGCCTGGATGCACTCCAGCACCACGGACAGCCCGATGCCCGTACCACCAACCTGGCCGCCCTGTTCGCGCCGGCCCTGGAAGAACGCCTCGAATATTCTCGGGCTTTCTTCCTCGGGAATGCCGGGCCCCGTATCGCCGAACTCCAGCACGAAACTTCTCGGAGCGCGGCTTGCGCGAATCGTGATCAGGCCGCCTCTTGGCGTGAACTTGATCGCATTCGATAAGAGATTATCAAGCACTGTGCGGATTTTGTCTTGATCCGCGTTCACAATAATGTCCTCAACTTCCAGTTTTAGTTGAATATTGGCGGCTTTCAGGGCCAGTCGCTGTGACCGCGAGATCGAAATCACCTGCGCGCGCAGTGGGAAATCGGTCAGTGTCAAAACTTCGCTCTTGGCTTGCCAGGCGCTGAAAGACAGCAGGTTTTCGATGAGCTGCTGCAGCTTCACGCCATTCATGCGCAAGATATCGGTTACTTCCCGCTGCGATCCCTCGAGATCGCCGACCGAGCCATCCAACAGCAGTTCGGTTCCTTCGCGAATGTTGGCGAGCGGTGTCTTGAGTTCGTGCGACATATGCCGCAGGAACTTGTTTTTCTCCTGCGCCAGTTCGAGCAGGCGCACACGAAGCCATTCCAGCTGGCGGCCAAGGCGCTCCAGGTCCGTCGGACCCCTGATATCGATGGGTTTCGAAAAACCGCTTTCGCCGAGCTGGCCGATCGCCTCGTCGATCTGGCGAATGGGCCGCGCAACGAGCAGCGTGAAAATCAACACGAGAATCAGCGTGCCCGGGACCAGTGCCGCAACCAGCCACGCCGAGTAACGCTGCGCTTCGCGCGCTTCTTCCTGCAGCGTGGTCAGCTCCAGATCGATATACGCCGTCAGGATGCTGGTCAGGCGCGTGACGCGCTGCCGCAGGGCCGAGAATCGGCCAATCGCGGCTTCTTGCGCTGCTGCGTCCAGGCTCGGGTTCGACAACGCTGCCACGATGCGGCGTGCGCTGGCTTTGATCGCTGTGGCCAGATCGGCGGCACTCGCACGCTCGAGCAGCGGTGCCATGCCGTCGAGCTGTGACTCCAGCGACTGAAGATCTTGCGCCATGAGCTGCAGGCTGTCCGGGTTCTTCAACACCTGGTACTGGCGTGCAACGCGCTCGAGTGAACTTACCTGTTGTTCGAGGCGCCGGTTATTCTCGGCCGCAGACACGCCCGTCGTAACCAGCAGTTCGCTTTGTTCAGCGACCCGATCCAGGCTGAAAAGGGCCCAGATCACGGCGATCAGCAGCGGCAGGGCGACAAACCCGAAACCGACCAGAATCAGTCCGTTAAGCGATCTTGGGCGATGAAATCTCATGGCGAAAGTTTAGCACCGGCGTGCTTGCAATAGTCCTTGGCCGAGTCTCAGTCGGCCCAGTAAGCTGACGGGTCGCGGGCTGCAATCTTGCGTTCCCATGCAAGACTCGTCTGCACAATCGTGTCGAGGTCATCAAACTGCGGTGACCATCCCAGCACTTCGCGCACGCGGTCTGCGACGGCGATGAGCTCCGGCGGGTCTCCGGCACGGCGGGGTTGTTCCGAGATGTTCAGCGCCGCTTCGTTGGCTTTTTCAACGGCGGCAAGCACCTCGCGTACGCTGTAGCCGTGACCGTAGCCGCAGTTCAGGACAGCCGAGTCGCCGCCGCTGCGCAAATAGGTCAGGGCATCGAGATGAGCCGATGCGAGGTCTTGAACGTGGATGTAGTCACGCAAGCCCGTGCCATCGGGTGTCGGGTAGTCGGTTCCGAAAATCGAAACCCCGGGACGGCGTCCCGTGGCGGCTTCGCAGGCGACTTTGACGAGCAAGGTCGCTTTCGGCGTCGACTGACCGATGCTGCCGGTCGGCTCACAGCCCGCTACGTTGAAATAACGCAACGCGACATACTTTGGTCCACCAGCGGCGGCGAGATCGCGCAGCATCCACTCGGTCATGAGTTTCGACGTGCCGTAAGGGTTGATCGGCTGAGTGGCAGAATCTTCGGACGCTTTGCCGCCGTCCGGGATACCGTAAACGGCGGCCGTCGACGAGAACACGATATTTTTCACGCCATTGTTTGCCGCCGCTTCCAATAACGTGCGGCTGGAAGCCGTGTTGTTGCGGTAGTACTTCAGCGGGTTGGCAACCGATTCCGGGACGATCGTGTGCGCCGCGAAGTGCATCACCGTGTCGATATCATTCTCGGTGAAGATGCTCTCGAGCAGCGCCGCGTTACCGGTATCGCCGATAATCAACTCGCCCGACGTCACCGCCGCTTCGAAGCCTGTCGATAGATTGTCGAGCGTGATGACGGAGTCGCCCGCAGCGCCGAGCTGCCGCACAACGTGGCTGCCGATATAACCTGCGCCGCCGGTGACCAGTATCTTACTGTTTTTCATAGACTTTTTTTACCCAAACAAAAATTTGCGCTGAAACTGTGAACCGAACGCGCGATTACAGGACAAAGCTTATCAATACTGAAGGACAACAATATGGACCTGCATCGCAGTCTGTAAGGCGATTTAACAGTTTCACTGTCGCCATAGTCGCACACCTCGGGTTATGTTCCCGTTCATTATTAGTCGTTACAATTACCTCAAGCCTACCCGGAGTACCCGTCGCCATATGACTGCAAATCTAACGCGGAAAAACGTCATATTTGCAATGTTGCTGCCCGCCCTGGCGGCATGCGGTGGCGGTGGTGGCGGCGCGCCGGCCGGTGGTGGCATCACCAATCGTGCGCCGGTTGCAGACGCCGGTGCGAATAAGTCGGTCGACGAGCAGACGACCGTGACGCTGGACGGGACGGCCAGCAGCGACCCGGATGGCGACTCCTTGAGCTACAGCTGGACGCAGACCGGCGGCGGGTCGGTTACGTTGAGCAATGCCACCTCGTCAGAGGCCAGCTTCGACGGCCCCGACGTTGGTATCGGCAGCAGCACGACGCTGACCTTCCAACTGCGCGTCGGTGACGGAAACGGCGCCTTTAATACCGCCAGCGTCGACGTGAACGTCAGCGGCGTGACGAACACGGATCCGGTCGTCAATGCCGGCAGCGACCGGTCGACCTCCGAGGGCGCAACCGTGAACCTCAGCGGCACGGCTACCGACAGCGATCTGGGCGATACGCTGACGTACGCCTGGACGCAGACCCTTGGAACCGCCGTGACGATCAGCAACGGCGACACGGCCAACGCCAGTTTCGAAGCGCCGGCGGTTGGCGCCGGTGGTGAAACTCTGACCTTCGAGCTGACCGTCAATGACGGCACGGCGACCGTCACCGACACAGTTGAAATTGCGGTGTCGCAAGCAGCGGCTGCGGTGAATATCTCGGGCAAAGTGCAGTACGAATTCGTGCCGCCGAATGCGAACTGCAACGGGCTGAATTTCAACGCAACCGAGACGCGACCTATTCGTGCGGCGACCGTGCAACTCATCGATGACGCAACTGGCAATGAACTCGGTGCGACGGTTGCCGCGGACAATGGCGACTACGCTTTCAACAACGTTGCCGGCAACCTCGATGTGCGTCTGCGCGTGCGCGCCGAGCTCAAACGCGACGGCGCACCGAGTTGGGATGTCGAAGTTCGTGACAATGTGGATACTTCGGGCAGCCCGCCGCCGCTCGGCGACCGGCCGCTGTATGTCATCGATAGTGCCACCTTCAATACCGGTGGTGCCGACCTGACGCGGAATTTGACGGCAACGACAGGCTGGGGCGGGAGTTCCTACACGGGCCCTCGTGCCGCGGCGCCGTTCGCCATTCTCGACGCGATTTACTCGGGCATACAGCTCGTGCTCACGGCCGATGCGACCGCCACCTTCGGGCCCATGGACGCGTTCTGGAGCGTCAATAACACGATAACCAGCCCAACGAATATCGACGCCGGAGAGCTACCCACGTCGTTCTACCGCGGCGATCTCGACTCGCTGTTCCTGCTCGGTGACGCGAATACCGACACCGAAGAATTCGACGATCACGTTTCCGTGCACGAGTGGGGGCATTACTTCGAAGACGTGTTCTCGCGGTCGGACTCCATCGGAGGACCGCACTCGGGCGGGCAGAGCATCGACGCACGTCTCGCGTTTGGCGAAGGCTGGGCCACGGCGCTCGCCGCGATGGCACTCAACGAGCCGCAGTACTGTGACACGGGCGCGGCAGGAACATCATCGGGATTCGGCATCGATACCGAAAACTTCGATTTCGGACCGCAGGGCTGGTTCAACGAGATGTCGGTCGCGACATTTCTCTATGACCTTTGGGACACCGCTGTTGATGGCACCGATACCAGTTCCATCGGCTTCGGGCCGATTTTCGCCACGATGACGGGCCCGCAGAGCAGCACCAACGCGTTCACGACATTGTTTTCGTTCGCCACTGAACTGCGCCCAATGCTGAATACAGCACAACGAACGTTCGTCGATTCGCAGTTGGCACGCGAGAACATCGATACAACGGGCCTCGATATCTGGGGCAGCAGCCAGGACAATATCCTGACCTCGCCGAACCAGGCGCGCGACGTCCTGCCGCTGTACACGACGTTGCCGACGGACGGCACCGTTATTAATATTTGTGCGAACAGCGACTACGATTCACGGCGCGACGGGAACAAGCTGGCCGAGTACCGATACCTGAGATTCACGACAACGTCAACCGCGAGCTACACCGTGACCATTACGACAACAACGCCAACGCCGCCGACAAACGATCCACCGCCGACACCACCCGATGTAATTCGCGATCAGAGCGACCCGGACATGTTCATTTTTCGTAGGGGACAAATTGTCGCTATCGGCAATGGTCCCGACGCGAACTCCGAAGTATTCACGACCCAGGTGCTCCCGGCAGACACCTATGTTGCCGACCTGCAGGAATGGCGCTACGAAGACGAGGGCGGTGCGTCCAGCGACTTCCCCGAGCAGATTTGTTTTGACGTTTCCATGAGCCCGTAATAGTGGCTGAGCAACCGGCCGATCATTAGGTGATAACCATGAACAGAGCGAAAATCATTGCATTGTCTGCGCTTGCCAGTTGCGGCCTGAGCGCCTGTGGCAATAGTGACGTCGACGAATCAGCCATCGAGGCAGAATTAACGCCGGCCAAAATCGCGCCTGCAGCCGTCGGCGCCAAGCCGGAATCGAGCTACGACGGCACGATCGCCAAACCCGGCGCCCCGTTCAGCGTCAGCTACAAGATTATCGGCACGCCGATCATCGGCAGCCCGGTCACGATCGACCTGCTCGTGACATCGACGCTCGGATCGGAGCCGGTCACGGTCAGTTATCGAATCAACGACGCGTCCGCGATGATGTTCCACGAGGCACAGCCGGCGCAGGTGACGATGGCGCCCGTTGCCGACGAGGGATTCATCAAGCAGCAGGTCACGGTCATTCCGCAGCGCGAAGGTCGCCTGTACCTGAACGTGGGTGCGTCTGTCGAGACAGAGAGTGGCTCGATGTCCAGCATGATGGCTATTCCGATCCAGGTGGGTAGCGGCGGCCGCACGCTCGAGGAGAATGGCGAGGTGCAGATCGACGAAAACGGTGAAGCCGTCAGGGTTCTTACGCCCGAGTAGACTCATTCCAGGCGTCAGCCCCTTTAGGGTTTTCTACTTACATTTCAGCGCGACTTCGCTTTACAGTATCCGGCACTGCTACAGGATTAGCTGGCCGATGCAACAGGATCTTAGGGAGAGAATCAGGGCTGCCACCGAGGAGTCCGGTATAACGAAGCCGGCCTTCGTAGAACTGCTTCGTTTGATCAGCCAGCATTATGACAAAATGGAAGCGACCATCACGCAGTCTGTCCAGACGCGTGTGCTCCAGGACAACACTCCGATCGAGGCCATTTTCGACAGCGTTACCGATGCGCTGTTCTCGGTTGGCGCCGACGGCGTCATTCGTAACTGCAACAAGGTCTGTGCTCAATATTTCGGGATTCCGAAAACCAAACTGATCGGCTCGGAAATCGTGACGATTCTGCCGGATGCACGCGGCCAGCCGCTTGCCAGGTTCCTGTCGCCATTCATGACCAGTGTCGAGGACACGCACATCGAGTCAGACGGACATGCGGTCCAGGCAATACGTGCCGGCAGTGAGCCGTTCGTTTCAGAAATCAGGGCCAGCCAACTGGATATCGCCGAGGGACCAGTATTCGTCATCAGCCTTCGCGACGTAACAGATCGCAAACATGCGGAAAGCACGCTTCGTGAAAATGAAGAGCGCTATCGCGCGCTGGTCGAAAATGCACCCGAAGCCATCATTGTTCTCGATGTCGACGAGGCGCGGTTCACCGATGCCAACGACAATGCCTGCACGCTTTTCAATCTGTCACGTGCACGCTTGCTCAAGGTGGGACCCGAGGCGATCAGCCCGAAAATGCAGCCCGATGGGACTCCTTCGTTCGGTGTGCGTCGCGGCTTTGTCGATCGGGCGCTTGCGGGCGAACATCCAATCTTCGAGTGGATGCACAGAGATTCCAGCGGCCGAGAATTTCCCTGCGAGGTTCGCTTTAGCCGCCTTCCGTCGGATGAGCGTCGACTGATTCGCGTCAGCATCAACGACATCAGCGAGCGTAAACGCAGCGAGGCATCGTCTTTTGCACAAAATAAGGTGCTGGAGATGATTGCAGCGAATACGCCTCATGACAGTACTTTGCGTGCCATCTGCCGATATTCCGAGAAGATCGGCGAACACTTCAAAGTTGCCATCATGCGTCTCGATCCGAAGAGCCAGACTTTGTCGGTGGAGCAGGCGCCGAGCTTGTCGGACTCCTTCAAGCTGTGTCTCGAATTCATCAAAGTCGATCCCGACAGCCTTACCTGCGGCGCCGCCGTGCACCAGCGCGAAGACCGCATTACCGAGAACATTCGCGAAGATGCGGGCTGGTCAAGCGCAGAAAAGGAAGCAGCCAAACACCGCATAAAGGCGGCGTGGTCGTTTCTTGTTTACGGCGCGGCCGGTCGTGTCATTGGCACACTGGATGTTTATATTGATGAGCCTCGCCCACCGACTACCGAAGAACTCGACAAACTTAGCCAGATGGCGCGACTTGCGGGTATCGCGATCAAACGCCAGCAGGATGAAGAAAAGCTGCGCACCAGCGAAGCGCGTTACCGCGGTCTGTTCGAGAACGTCGTCGACGGTGTTTACATTGCGTCGCGCGATGGCGAAATCATCACGGCTAACCCGGCGCTCGTGGAAATACTCGGATACGATAATGTCGAAGATCTCAAGGCCGCCGGCAAAACGACCGTCTTGTATGTGAATCCGATCGATCGCGAGCGAGTTTTCGCGCGCCTCGAGGCAAAAGGCGTCGTAAAGAATTTCGAATACCGGCTGCGCCGCAAGGATGGCACCACGATAGTCGTTCTTGAAAACTCCCGTGCCGTCTACGACGATGCAGGCAATATCGTGGCGCACGAGGGTACGATCACCGACATCACCGATCGCAAACGAGCCGAAACGCGCGTTTTCGAAGAGAAGGAGCGCGCGCAGATTACACTGCAGTCTATCGGTGACGGGGTCATTACGACCGACGCCAATGGCAAAGTCGACTACATCAACCCGGTCGCACAGGACCTCATCGGCCGAGACATGCGCGGCTCAAAAGGCAATTGCGTTACGGAAATCATGACGATCATCAACGAGCATACTCGAGCGACCGTCGAAAACCCGGTAATACGGTGCCTCAAGGAAGGACGCGTCATTTCGCTGGCCGAAAACTCGGTGCTCATTACGGCGAATGGTGAAGAGGTTCCCATCCAGGATTCGGCGGCACCGATTCGTGATCGTGTCGGAAATATCATCGGTTCGGTCATGGTATTCCACGACGTCAGCAAGGAATCCCGACTGTTCCGCCAGCTCAGCTACCAGGCGTCGCATGACACCTTGACGGGCCTGGTCAATCGGCGTGAATTTGAAAATCACCTTATCGCCGCGCTCGAAAAAACTCGGGACAACGTCGATGAAACGCATGCTTTACTCTATGTCGACCTCGATCAGTTCAAGGTCGTCAATGATACCTTCGGACACACCGCGGGCGACGCATTGCTCAAGCAGCTGACCGAGCTGATTCAGAAGAGCATCCGCTCCACGGATGTACTGTCTCGCCTTGGCGGCGACGAATTCGGAGTGTTGCTCGAACGTTGCGATGAACAGCATGCGATCGAGGTGGCGGAGTCGATTCGTGGTTCGATCGAAGGCTACCGGTTTGAATGG
>CAMYIS010000242.1 GCA_947258485.1 uncultured Woeseiaceae bacterium | reverse complement strand
CCGACACTTTAGTGGTCCTGTGTCAGACACGTGCATGTACTACGGTACGGCTGTGAAGCAACCGTGCATGCAGATCAGCGACGTTCTCAAATTCATTGGGCAATATCCAGGCGATGCGGTGTCATTGTTCTGCGAGATTCATTCGTCTCAGTAGCTCGATGAAACGGGGGCTGTCGCGCAATTCAGCAGGGCCCAGTTTCATGTGAGCCGCGGTGCCGACATTCCAGAACACCGCGTTAGGAGAACGGTGATCGACCGTCTTTTCCACCCAGTCGAGCGCAACCGAGAGGTCTCCGGCGGCAAGGTACGTTATCGCGACGCCAAACGGTTCCTCGATTCTATTCTCCTCAATACCGCGACCGACTCTTTCGACGACGAGTCGCAAAAGTTCATCCTGCTCAGTGACTGAATATACCCACGCCAGCCAGCCTTGCAGAAACGCCGAGCCCCATCCGTCCGTCAACTTCTCCGTTTCTTCGGCCATTGCAAGAGCTTCGTCCCGCTCACCCATTAGCGCGTGCGCGAGACTCTTTTTTACGTACCCCCACGTCCAGCCCGGGTGGATTTCGATGGCGTTCTGAAATGCGATTGCGGCTCCGTCGAAGTCTCCCCCCATCAGCTTCGCAAAGCCGAAAGCATGCAAGGCGCCGATCGAAATAGGGTCTATATCTACCGCTTTCTCCGCCATCTGCACCGCCTCTTCAAAACGGGCGACCGCGGTCAGCAGATTGGCGTAGCGGTAATACACTGTTGAGCTGCTAGGCCCGAGCGAGATCGCCTGCTTAAATGCGTCTTCGGAACCTGGCCAATCGTAATCGAAGAACAGGCGTATCGACGCCAGCGCAGCGTAAGCCTCGGGAAGATCGGGATTCAGGGCGATGGCAGATTGAGCGGCGGTTCGGGCTTCTCCAACGATCTGCGTGGGTGCGGATGTTGAGAAAAATGCCTTCACGATCATTGCGTCAGCGATTGCGGCATAAGTCGGCGCAAACGATGGGACGAGTCTGGTCGCTTCACGTAGATGTGCGAGCCCGCGATCGATCTCGTCCGCGGTAGAGCCTTGCGCCAGGAATCGACCCTGCAAATAATGCTGATAGGCGGATGAGCCAACGCCGACACTGTCGCGCAAGGGCGTGGACCGCGTTGGCAGCTCTAACTGAAGCGCCGTGGCGATGTCAGACGTGATCGTGTCCTCAAGTTCCAGTATTTCCGTCATTGGCCGGACGAAGCGGTTACCCCACAGTTCCCGACCGTCGCGAGTATCGACCAGCGTCACGCGAACAATGAGGTCGTCGCCGCGACGCTCCAGCTGGCCGGATAGCAATTTGCCGACTTTAAGCCGAGCTCCGACCTCTTGTGGATGATCGACTCGATCCCGAAGTGCAAAGGCCGAAAATCGGGAGATAACCTTCAGTTCCGGAATGGCTGACAGCGTATTGATCAGGCTCTCGGGAATTCCATCGCACAGGTAATCAAACTCTGAACCACCATTGGCGCTCTGAAAAGGAAGCACAGCGATCGAATTATCGGCAGAGGCAGTGACATCGATATGACCTGCCGGTGAAGGCTCAGGCGTGCCCACCCAATACCAACCGACGGCAGTGAACGTCAAGACGGTCATAACGACGTAAGATAAACTTTCTCGCTTGCCGATGGATTGCGCGCCAGGCTGGCCGTGGCACCAGTTCCAAACGAGTGCAATGGGTAGCCCGCCAATGAAAAGGATTAAGCCGACGGTGAGGAGTTTGGAGTTGAGCTGATAGTTGTCGACAAAAAATTCGACAGCTTCAAGGATCGCGAAAGCCACCGCAGGATAGGCGACAGCAGCGCGCCAGATATTCCGTTCCCTGAGCTGTTGGGCGAAACCGCTGGTGCTTGAATACAGGGCGCTGATGGGATCGCTAGCCATTAATGGTGATTCAGAGTATGTCCATCAAATCAGTATCCGAACTTGCGGATAAGAGACAATAAGGGCTTGTCACAAGTACTCAGTGTTGCCGGTGTTTGCTTACCTCTTTTTCGTCGTGGGGATTTTGCGGGGCTCAGTTGTGCACGGTTATGCGCAGTGAGGCACTAACAGCAACGGACGCCCCGGTATCTTGTTGATTAATAAAGCCCTGGAGGTCTCAGCACGCGACTGAAAATCCGCGTGTCGGCAGTCCAGTCTGCCCCTGGCCACCATCCCTTTCACAGCTTAAGACGCGTCACTATCCTCTCGGGCGATCCGGAAAGGCACTACTGAAGATAGTCCAATTACTTTTCCTCAGCGGGTCTATACTCTCCGGACTAATCGATAAGGACGTTGCCATGAACACACATTTCTCCAATCGTTTCATCCGGGCTTTACTCGCGTTATTTGTCGGCATTACGTTTTCCAGTACGGCTTTGGCGGATGACGAAACCGCTGCTACCAAGATTGCTCGTGCTGAGTCTGCCGCGCCCGCCAGTATTTCAGCTGACGCGACCATCGTGGATGTTGATGGCACCGTGCTGCGGCAAGGTAGTAATGGCTGGACCTGCGTGCCCGGGGTGCCGCTGATTCCGGGCGACAAACATCCGATGTGCAACGATCCTGTGTGGTCGGCCTGGTTGGCTGCAGCCGCGGCCGGTGAGGAATTCTCGACCGATACGGTGGGCTACTCGTATATGCTGCAAGGTGATGCGATGGTGCACAACCATGATCCATCGGCGACCGAACCGGACGACAGCGGCCACTGGGTTCAGGAAGGCCCGCACCTGATGCTGTTGCTGCCTACTACCGTTTCTTTGGCAGGGATGAATGCCGATCCGTACAAACCCGGGCCGTACGTGATGTGGGGCGAAACACCTTTACGGCACATAATGGTTCCGGTCGGGCCGAGGGAGCAATAAGCGACGGTCAGCCGAAAGCGAAGTCAGTTGTCGCTCTCATCAAACTCCAGTACGACATCCATCGGGTTGTCAGGGTTGGCAGCCCATTCCTGGAGCGAGGCGGCGTAAACGGCAACGTCCGTGAAGCCAAGTCGGGTCATCACGAACGCATCTGCCGCTGCAGCGATTCCGCCACCACAGTAGGTGATGGATCGGGTCTCGCGGTCACCCCCGAATAACGCCTGCAGCTCGACGTCTGAACGGAACTTGCCCGATTCGTCGAAAAGCGCCGTGGTCGGCACGTTCGTGGCACCGGGTATGTGGCCCGGCCGGGCGTACATGGCCCACTCGCCACGATAGTGTTCTACGGACATCGCGTCGATGAGACTCACGGAGTCGTCGCCGATGGCTGCACGCACCTCGTCCTGGTCGACGATCAGTTCGGGGCGCAGCTTCACGGTGAGCGTTTTCACGCTCGGAATTACGGGTCCCGTCGCAATCGACCCGCCGTCAGCCGTCCAGGCGGCGAATCCGCCGTCGAGAAGCGCAGCATTGTCGAAGCCGATCCAGCGCAGCATCCACCAGACCCGGGATGCCCACACCGCGTTCATCCTGTCGTAAATGACCACCCGGGAGTCGTCGCCCACGCCCAATGCCCCCATGGCGGCCGCAAATTGCTCGGGTGACGGTACCGAGAATTCCAGTGGATTGTCTGCGTCGGCGAGATCGCCCAACAAATCGGCAAAGACCGCCTTCGGGATATGGCCGGCTTCATAACTTTCTCTGCCGTTCACTGACAATATATTGCCGCTGCCATCCGGCTCGATGAGCACGGTGGCATCGATGACCACGAGGTCGGGGTCGTCGAGATGCTCACGAAGCCACTCGGCGCTCACGAGACTGTCGATGCTCTTGTCGACCGTGTCGACGATGTCAGCCTGATCATCCGAACGCGTACAGGCCGACATGACAGCCTGCGTTGCGAGCAAGATGAGGAGTATCGGTAATCGACTATTTATAAACATTGGCGTGCTTAAAATTCCTTAATCTAGCCCCAGATGTCCGCGGTGATGCTCTGATACCAGCCCACCGCATAACGCGACTCGGCGACGCGAAAACTGGCATCAACGTCTTTCGGGCTCACTCCGCCCGCGCCCTGGACAGCCGCGATGCCATCCTCGCCGAGTCGGTAAACAGCGGCGACGGAAATGCCGTAATCCGGTCCAACGAGACTGTAGCAGGTATTCACCAGGGACGGCGGCGGCATCTCCTGGCCGCTGAGACTGGCCACGATAGCCGTTGCGCAGACCTTGCCCTGGCTGCTGGCAGCGAAGCCGGATTTTGGCATCGGGGCTGCGGTTGCGGCATCGCCGATGACGTGGACATGTTTTTGCAACCTGGATTCAAAGGTGCCCTGGTCGATCGGGCACCAGCCGTTGTCATCGGTGAGCCCAGCCGCCGCTGCAATGGCGCCGGCTTTCTGCGGCGGAATCACGTTGACGACGTCCCCGCGCTGCGGTTCGGCAAACGTGGGGATAACGGTCATTGCCTTGACATCCACGCCATCGATCGCCCCGCCTTCTTCTTCACTGATCCACTCGATCATGCCCGGATACAACGCCTGCCAGCCCTGCTCGAACAGGGGCTGCTTCGAGAAATTCGGCTTGGCGTCGAAGATCAGGATTTTCGAACGCGGTTTATTGTGTTTCAGGTAATGCGCGATGAGGCTGGCACGCTCGTAGGGGCCTGGCGGGCAACGGAACGGATTCGGCGGCGCCGTAATGATCACGACACCACCGTCTGGCATTGCCTCGAGCTGCTTGCGCAGTATCGTCGTCTGCTCGCCCGCCTTCCACGCGTGCGGCATCGTCTTGCTCGCTGCTTCGTCGTAGCCCTCGATCGCGCCCCATCGAAGATCGATGCCCGGCGATACCACGAGGCGGTCGTATTGCAGCGACGAACCGCCGGCAAGACGAACTTTCCTGGTATCCGGATCGACGTCGACGGCACTGTCGTGCACGACCTTTACGCCATAGTCGGCGCTCAGGGCTTTGTAGTCATGCGTGATGAAGTCCATGTCGTAAAGCCCGCCCAGCACGGCATTGCTGAAGGGGCAGGTCATGAATCTCGAGTCCCGCTCGACTAAAGTCACCTCCACATCGGCGGACAATCGGCGGAGATACCTGGCACAGGAAGCACCGCCAAAACCACCGCCGATTACGACGACCCGCCCGCCGTTGGCTTTTGCCTGGCCGAGTGTCGGCCAACCGAGTACCGAGGTCGCCGCGCCAAGCGCACCGACCGAATAAACGAAATCTCTGCGTGTAATTCGACTCATGGCTGCTGCGTCCTATTGTTCACTTTGTTTGGAAAAGTACTCGGCGATCAGGCGAATCTCCTCATCGGTGTAGCCTTTTACGTGTCGGCCCATGACCGTGGCCTGCGTATCACTCGAACGAAAGCCCTCCAGAGTCTCGCGCAGGTAGTCGGCGGATTTGCCGGCGATCGTAGGGATCGCTCCCGGGCTGCGCCCGTAAGGCCCGTGGCATCCCTCGCAGGACGCACTGAGCATGGCGGATCGACTGAGTTCTTCGGCCTGGCCGGCCGGCATGAGCAGCAGGCCTGTTACAAGCACGAGAATGCGGCAGAAATGTCGTACTGAGGTTTGCATCGCTCGAATCTCCGGTGTGGATCGTGCCTCTTGCTGGCACTTCGCCCCAAACGGCGCTATACAAAGAGTAGCAGATGGTAGTAATCCTGCTGGTTCGTAATGCTGCAACAGCGGGTCCGGCAGACGATCCGGTCGGCGTTCTATGAAATAATCGCGACTCGACTTCCCGTACACGTAGCCGCACTGACCGCAGGTCACGGAGTAACGAACTTGCAAGCAGCCAGGAGAACACTTCTTAAAGCAGGCGCCGCGCTGGCGTTGCTCACGGTGTTACCGAAAGCCCTGTTCGCGGCTGCCTGGCCAAAAAAAGCGTTCTTGTCGACCGATGCCGGGCAGGCGCTGGCCGCGCTCCTCGGAACGGACCAGACGACCCCGTCGAACCGGATCACCCTCAAGGTGCCCGAAATCGCAGAGAACGGGGCCGTCGTGCCTATAACGATCAGCACGACGCTCGAGAACGTCGAATCAATCAGCGTCGTGGTCGAGAATAATCCGAGGCCGCTCGCAGTGAACTTTGAATTGGTGTCCCGCGCCCTTCCCGAAATAGCGACCCGCATCAAGATGGCTGATACGACACGGGTTATGGCGGTGGTGAAAACCGATACAGGGATTTACAGCACGTCGAAATACGTCAAGGTCACGCTCGGTGGCTGTGCTTAGCCGGCTTGCAGGAGGCGTTTGATGGCAAGCAAGATCAAAATCAAGACCCGACTTACCGGTGACGTCGCGGAGGTCAAGAGCCTCATAATTCACCCGATGGAGACGGGCGCCCGCGAGGATCCGGCCACCGGCGAACTGGTGCCGAGGCACCACATTACGCAGCTGACCTATAGCAACAACGGTGAGGCCGTCATGGTGGCGAATTTCAGCACGGCAGTGTCCAAGAACCCGTATATCAATTTTAGTTTTCGCGGCGCCAAGGCCGGCGACACGCTAAAGGTGAGCTGGGTCGACAGCCGTGGCGGCAGCGACGAGCTCGAAACTGTCCTGAGTTAGTACACGCTACGCTTTCCTGGTTCCGGACAGACGATCATGCTTGCGGTGAGAGCAAGCGCCGGTACGAAAAGCCGACGTTCTAGCGGTTTTCTTAGGAGCGAGATACATGGCCGATGCACCACCTGTGGCGAATCTGGTTGACAAAATCGAGGCGCATGACGCGTCTGTGGTTACGGCGATTTCGGCATTGACAGATCGCTGCCTGGTCGATGCGCGTAATCGGACGCTGTTTGACGTGGCAATCCTCTCCGACAATGCCGCAGTGATTGCGGTGCTGGCGTCGGATCCGGATGCACTCGAGTTCTCTGCGCCGGTTGACGAGAAGACCAAAGATCCGATCAAGCATACGACCGCAATGACCGAGGTCGAGGTGCCCATCTCAAAGCTGGAGACCTACCTGGAGAAAACCTTCGGGGAGGACCTGGCTTACGGGCGTACTCCTTTACATGCGGCGTGCCGGGTCGGCAATGCGAGCGTCATGGAAACACTGCTCGCCGCGGGCGCAAAAACCAATGTAAAGGACGCGATCGGTCTCACGCTGGCTTTCTATGCCCACGGCGAGAAGGGGTTGCGCGACTTCCTTGCCGTTTTCGAGAGCAGCAGCCAGACACAGCTTCCCGTGGGCAAGCGCCTGCTCGGGGAGACCTTTCTCTTTCCCGAGACCATGGCGCAGCTGCTTGAGGTTGCCAAGCTCGACGCGGCCGCGCAGCGCCTGCTGTTTTGTTATCGGTGCGCGTGGCTGGATATTGATGCGGTGCGCAGCATGCTGGCAGCGGGACAAGATCCCAACAAAGGCGTGACGGTCGAGCTCAATCCGTTGTGGGAGGCATGCACGTCAGCGATGTTGTGGAATGACGCGATACCGGGCGGATTCGAGATGGCGTTTCACTACACCAAGTATATGGGGCACCCGGGTGCGAGCGCGGTCTCCTTCGACAATGATCTACTCAATGAAGACGGTTCAAACTTCGGGAAGTTGTTCGCCGAGGCCAGGCGCAAACAGAAGTCGCAGATCAAGACGGTCAGGAAAATGACCATTACGCCGGATGCGGAGCGCGAGGTGATCAGGCAGCGGATCGCGTTGCTCGACGTTCTGTTCGATGCAGGGATAGACGTCGCGGATCGCGTTGCTCGACGTTCTGTTCGATGCAGGGATAGACGTCGCTCTTGCGCGCAAGAAGCTGGAGTTGGCAACGTTTGGTGATCTGAAGCAGATGCAGCTGGGTGACGTAGCGGCCCGTCTAAAGCAGCGTGGCGGTAGCGCCGCCAAGGCGCCGAAAAAGCGCAAGCCCGCGGCGTCGACGTCCTGGGAGCTGGTCGGCGAAACCGGACTGAATACGGAGTATTGGCCGGAGGAGGGTGCAGGCGGACTGCTTCGCCTGATCTTGCACAACGTCTACGGCCCGGTCGACGGGGTCACGCTTGCCGTCCGGCTCTCGCGCGATAAATCGAAGCCGGATGGTGAATGGCGCGACCTGAAGCCAGTGACGGAGACCGTGGAGGTCGAGGGCGAGATGGTGTCACGCGCCGGGTTGACCGAACCGGTCTACGGTGAATCGCCATGGGAGGCGAACTATGAGCTTCCCCTGGACAAGGCGCATGGCGCCAACGTGCTGTGGATTCGCCTCGACCACAAAGACGAGGAGCAGTTGCGTTGCGAGCTGGACCCCTGGAAGTTTGCGAGGGGGTGAGACGCCGTGCGCAAGCCTGCGCTATGCGGTCGGGTAACGGTACTTTGCACGAAGCGTCTGTAGTTAAAGGGCTCGGTTCACTGAAAATCCGCGTGTCGGCAGTTCAACCGAGGCGCGCAGCGCCGACAGACGCACACCCTGTTTGCTGCTCGATGACTTTGCTTAACTCAGGGGCTGAATAGTGTGTCGTTATGCGCCCAGAACGCAGGCCACATAGCGTGACGATTGCGTCGCGAGTACTTCGGCGCCCTAAGTACCGACCATCGGCGAGGCCTGCGAGAAAGTTCGACAGGTCTAGGTATACTCTCAGCCTACGCAGGCAAGAAAAAAAATATGTCGATACTCGCCGAACTGAAACGCCGCAAAGTGGTACGCGTGGCCGTTGCTTACGCCGCCGTCGCCTGGGTGGTCGCGCAGGTCGCAGAATTTGCATTTGAGACGTTCGAAGCACCACCGTGGGTGTTACAGGTCGTCGTTGTCCTGCTTATTCTGGGACTGCCCATTGCAATTGCCTTGGCCTGGGCATTCGAGATAACGCCAGAAGGCGTAAAGCGGGATGAAGGGGATCAAGAAGCCACTCCCGCACCAGCGAGAAAGGCGCGTCGGCTACCCATTGCTGCAACGGTGATTGCTCTGATGGTCATCGGCGGCATCGTCTGGTTTGCATTCGACTGGCGCAAAAACAGCAACGAGATAAACGCGGCGCGACAACAATTGGTGCTGGCTGAGGAGTTGCTGCAACAGGATCGCTACGGCGAAGCTTACTTGTTGCTACAACTTGTACAGGCACTATTGGAGGACGATGCCGAATTTGCTCGTCTTATGGAAGCGACGACACTTCCCGTTGGTTTACGAATAGATATGTCGGACGTGTCGGTGCAATACCGTCCTTACGAATTCCCCGAAGCGCCCTGGACTGGCCTGGGCGTCACGCCGCTGGCGGAGAATCTCCGCGTGCCAAGAGGGACTGTTCTTGTAAGGTTATCGGCGGACGGATACGTGACGCGAGAGATCGCCATGGCGAATCCAGGTCCGATGTTCAACAACGTCCAGGAACCACTCAACAGCATCATTCCGTATCCGTACCCAACAATTACGTTGACTCGTGTAGGCGAGCTGCCGCAAGACATGGTCCTTGTACCGGAAACTGATATTCCCGTTTCTCTCGCAGGTTATGCCTTTGGAACATTTGGTGTTGGTCGACGGGAGATGCCGGCTTTTGCAATAGGGAAGCAGGAAGTAAGCAACCAGGCGTACAAAGAATTTGTCAGTGCCGGTGGCTACAGCGACCCAAGCTACTGGGACGGGATAAAATTGACCGATGGCACGCCACTGACAGACGTACATATTGCAACTTTCGTCGACAGTTCCGGGCGGCCGGGTCCAGCAGGCTGGGATCTGGGTAGCTTTCCGCCGGGTGAAGCCGACCTGCCAGTTGGCGGCATCAGCATGTATGAGGCGCGCGCCTATGCACGATATCGCGGGCTAAACCTGCCGACTTTTCATCACTGGGCACGCGCAGCGTTTGCGCCGGCCGACGCCGTTGTTGGACCGGCAGCGGTAGTGTCGCACACTGGCAATTTTGACGCTGCTTCACCGGTCCGGGTCGACACCGAGATGAGTGTCGGCCCCTGGGGAACCATCAACATGGCCGGCAACATGCGCGAATGGGTCTGGAATACGACTGACGACCTTGGCTTTGCGCTCGGTGGCGCCTGGCCCGACTACACCGGCATGTACCAAGCCGCTTACACATTGAGCCCATTCGACAGGTCACCGCAAAACGGCCTACGACTCATGCATAACCTTGGCAATCGGGTCGATCCCGAATTGCTGGAACCCATCATCATGAACTGGGCGGCTTCAGAGAAAATCATCGAACCGCTCGGCGATGAAGCGTTCGAAGCAATGCGTTTTCAATTCACGCACGTGCGAAGGGAGCCGCAGCACATTTCGCGCACCGTAATTCAGGAGACAGACTCCTGGCGTGCAGAAGAAATTGTCCTCTCATTCAATACGGAAGATCAGTTCGTTCTGTACACGTTGTCACCGCTGGCACCAAAAGGCCGCATGCAACCCGTCGTCTACATGCCGCATAGCGGCCCTGTCAGAAAAATGCCGAATCGCGCCGTGCTGGACTTCACTGATTACCTGACCTTCATTCCCCGTTCCGGACGCACCCTCGTCATACCGATCTGGAAACAAACGGCGCAGCGCTACGATCCCTACCCGACCGCTGAATCGCCTGAAAGTGCTGACTTTGCCAGAAGGGTTGCGCTGGCTTGGTACGAAGATGTAGCTACTACGATTGATTATCTTGAGTCTCGTGAAGACATTGCTGACGAGCAAGTGGGGTTTATCGGCAATAGCTGGGGTGGCTACCGTTGCGCTGTATTCCTGGCTATCGAGAAGCGCTTTGACGCTGCCGTGCTTATAGCTGGCGGCGCACCCTACTGGCCCCAAGCACACCCGATGTACGATCCCAACAACTATTTTCCGCGCATGACTTTGCCCGTACTGATGATCAATGGGCGCAACGACCATCTGTTCCTGTACGAGAATTCACAAAAGCGCATGTTTGAGCAACTCGGAACACCGGCCAGCGACAAAAAGCACATTGTCTATGACAGCGGACACATCGATTTTCCGCCGAACTCTGTCGCCCGTGAAGTCAGTGACTTTTTTGACGACTATCTCGGACCGGTACGCTAGCTGTCTGGGCGACAACACGAACGACCCCCTTCCGCGACATAGGAGCCGAAGAAGGCCTGCTTGCCGAAATCCGTGATGCACCGTTATACACGGTGAGGCACTTACAGTAACGGGCGCCCCGGTACCGCGGTCGAAGGCCCTGCGGCAAGCTCGTATAGACAACAGCGTTCGTCACTGTAACTTAAGAGTTGAGGTGTTTGACCTCAGTTTGGTGCAGGAGATAGTGATGAACGGCATCGAAAACCTGTTTGATAAAGCGGTTGGCGAAATAGAACGCATGCTCAATTCGAAGACCGTGGTCGGCGAACCGATCAAGATCGAAGGCAATACCCTGATTCCCCTTGTCAACGTTGGCTTCGGCTTTGGAGTCGGTAGTGGCGAAGGCAAAGAGCCGGAGAAAGGTAGCGGTCATGGTGGCGGCACCGGCGGTGGCGGTGGTGTAAAACCAGTGGCCCTCATTGTCATCAACGACAAAGGCGTCCACCTTGAGTCAATCAAGTCCGGCGCGGCATCCGCATTCGAGAAAGTTGCTGAGACCGTCGGCAAGGCCGCGGCTGCAAAGGCCGGGGAAACAGCGCACTAACACGTCGACCGTGTCGTGCTGATCGGGACAGCAATATTCCTGTCGCTGATTGTGATTTTGCTGGCTATACCGGTAACGTTTACGTATCGGCTGTACTGGAAACAAACGCTGTCAGCCAATATCAGGCTGAAATGGGCGTTCGGGCTGGTTCGCGCGGATGTATCGCCGGATAACGCAAAAGCGAAACCCGACAAACCAGAATCTGCTCGCAAGAAAACCGGTCGGCCGGACAAGTCGCAGGCTAGGAAGGCCAATTTCATGGCCGCGATCCGCCAACCGTCGTTTCGTCGACGAATCTTTAGATTTATGTCAGACGTGTGGCGTGCGATTCACAAGAAGAATGTCCGGCTGCTGGTTCGCATGGGCCTGGGAGATCCCGCCGACACCGGTCAGCTGTGGGCCGTATTTGGACCATTATCGGGATTTTTCGCGAACCTGCGCGACATCAGGATTGCGATCGAGCCGGACTTTGTCGATACAACATTCGAAGTGGACAGCAGTGGGACAATACGGCTGGTACCCCTGCAGTTCATGATCCTCGCGCTCGGACTTCTTTTTTCGCCATCCATGTGGCGAGGCGTCATGCTCATGCGGACATCCGGGTGAGACATGGACAGACGGCGTACGGACATCGTATTTGACGATCAAAGGTTCACGGTAACTGTAGTGCAGTCACTGGAGTTCCAGACTGGCAGTTGGAATCACAAGCGATTTTTGACCGGAAGTCTGAAGCCGATTGCGGTCATCGTGAAAGAGCCTGGTAGGTCCTACGCGTTTGACATGGATGCCCAGTCGGTTGACATCGACTCAAGCATTCTCGGCGCAATGTAGCGATCCCCTCTGCCGGTCACACCCCAAAACATTGAACCAGTGCCGGATTTCGCCCGGAATTTTCGTCTAAATGAGGAATTCGCGCCGGAAAACGCAGGGCGCTTGGGCAAATTTGGGAGCAAGAACATGATTCAACAATTCCTGGCAAATCGCCGTGCAGCATGGTCAGTAACGGCGGCACTCCTGGTGTCATTCGCGGTATTCGCACCTGCCGAGTCGCAGGCGGAAGGTTACATTGGAGTCAGTGTCGGGCAGTCCTACATCGACCTTGATGCGGGCACGCCGGCAGTGCCGGCCTCGTTCGACGAGGAAGACTTCGGCTGGAAAGCCCTGATCGGCTACGAGTTCGGTTTGCCCGCGGTCACTCTCGGTGTTGAGGCAAGCTACGTCGATTTCGGCGCGCCGTCCGGTGACGTGGCGGGCTCGCAGATCGAGGTGGATGCCAATGGTTTTGCGGCTTTCGGCACAGCGGGTGTCGATCTTGGTCCACTGGGCGTTTTCGCCAAATTTGGCATGATCTCGTGGGACGCGTCTTTCAATATTGACGGTTTCGATGCCGGTTCCGATGATGGCA
>CAMYIS010000241.1 GCA_947258485.1 uncultured Woeseiaceae bacterium | reverse complement strand
GTGTTTGTTGTCGCACCGGTCCTGGTGTTGTTTCTCGCGGTGAAACTGCACTGGTTACCGGCCGGCTGGAGCAGTTCCAGCGGGGCCTCACGAATGGTGCTTCCCGTCATTACGCTGGCGTTGCCGCAGATTGCCTACATCGCCCGCCTGACACGCGCGAGTATGATCGACGTACTCGGGCGAGACTTTATTCGTACGGCGCGCGCGCAGGGCCTGGGCACGATGACGGTCGTGCGCCTGCACGCACTCAGACCGGCGATGCTGCCCGTGCTCTCTTATATGGGTCCGGCTATCGCAGCTATACTGACGGGCTCGGTAGTCGTCGAAGAAATATTCGGCATACCCGGGCTCGGGCAGTTTTTTATTCGCGGCGCGCTTAACCGCGACTACACGCTGGTACTCGGTATCGTCGTTTTTTATGCGACGCTGATCGTTTTGCTGAACCTCATCGTCGATGTTCTTTATGGCGCGATCGATCCGCGGGTGCGCTACCGGTGAGCCTGCTCGACAATCGCACGATCCGCGTCAGCGGCGGCATCCTGTTGACGGTTGCCGCGTGCGCACTCGCCGGACCCTGGATCGACCTGTTTGTGCGAACGATGCTCGGAATCCGCGTGACCCTGCTGGTCGCTATCGTGGCAAGTCTCGTAAGCCTCATTATCGGTGTTGCTTACGGGGCAATAGCCGGCTTCGTCGGCGGTCGTGTCGATGCGGCGATGATGCGTTTCGTCGATACCTTGTATGCGCTGCCGTTCATATTTTTCGTGATCCTCCTGATGGTCGCGTTCGAAAGGAACTTCCTGCTGATTTTTGTTGCGATCGGCGCGGTCAACTGGCTCGACATGGCGCGCATAGTTCGCGGCCAGACGCTGAGCCTGAGAGAGCGTGAGTTCGTCGACGCGGCGCGCCTCACGGGCGTCAGCACGGCCCGCATCCTGCTGCACCACATTGCGCCGAACCTGATCGGCATCGTTGTCGTTTATGTAACGCTGACCATTCCGCAGGCGATACTGGTTGAGTCGTTCCTGAGTTTCCTTGGTCTTGGCATACAGGAGCCGCAGACCTCTCTCGGTGCGCTGGTCGACGCCGGCGTGAACCAGATGGAAGGTGCGTCCTGGGCGCTGCTCATTCCGGCCGGCCTGCTGGCGCTGATTCTGCTGTGCTTCAATTTCCTCGGCGACGGGCTGCGGGACTTTTTTGACGTGAGGCACACAAATTGAGCCTGCTGACCGTCAAGGATCTTTCGATTCGATACAAGGAGACTGCGGTTGTCGATGCACTCAGCTTCTCGATCGATCGGGCGGAGTCGGTCGGGCTCGTCGGCGAATCCGGTTCGGGAAAGTCGCAAACCGCGCTGGCGCTGCTTGGCCTGTTGCCTGCACAGGCGAGCGTTAGCGGCAGTATTCGTTTCGATGGCACGGAACTCGTGGGCGCAAGTGAGGAGGCCCTTGATCGCCTAAGGGCGCGGCGTATTGGAATCGTTTTTCAGGACCCGATGCAGGCCCTGAACCCCTATCTCCGGATTGGCCGGCAGCTGCGGGAAATTCTCGTGCGGCACAAGCTGGCGCGCGGGAAAGAGATTGACGAGCGCGTCATTGAAATGCTCGCGCGCGTCGGCCTTTCCGACGCGCGGCAACAATTCCATGCCTACCCGCACGAGCTCTCCGGGGGGATGCGTCAACGCGTCATGCTGGCGTCCGCCCTGATTGCCGAACCGGATCTCCTGATTGGCGACGAGCCAACGACCGCACTCGATGTCACGGTCCAGGCACAGATACTGGATCTGCTCGAGGAAATTCGCGACAACACGGCCTTGTTGTTGATCACCCATGATCTCGGCGTGGTCGCTGGCCACTGCGAGCGAATGCTGGTTCTGGAAAAGGGACGCCTGGTCGACGCCGGGGCAACGACCTCGCTGTTTGCATCGCCCGGTCACGCGCACACACGGCTCCTGCTCGATGCTGCGCCGCGGATCGATCGTGCCGGCGACCTGCCGCCGGCGACGGGCGCATCGATTCTGGGTATCGACGCCGTGTCGGTCAGTTACACGGCGTTCGGCAACAAGCAACTGCGGGCGGTTCACGATGTGAGCCTCTCGCTGCGCAGCGGTGAGACCGTTGCGGTCGTCGGCGAATCCGGCTCCGGAAAGTCCAGCTTCGTGCGAGCCGTGCTCGGCCTCGTTCCAATGCGCGCGGGTCGCGCCGTTTACGCGGGTGCGGCGCTCGAGGGCCCGGTGGAGCGCCGGGCAAAAGCGCAGCATCGGGATCTTCAGCTCATTTTTCAGGATCCTGTCAGCGCGCTGAATCCGCACATGCGCGTACAAAGCATTATTGGTGAGCCATTGCTGGTGCATGAGCCGGGGCTGTCATCGCGGGCGCGCCGCGAGAGGGTCGTCGAGGCGCTCGGGCAGGTCGGTCTTGACGATGAGTATCTTGGCCGCTATCCGCACGAACTGTCGGGCGGCCAGGCGCAGCGCGTTGCCATAGCGCGAGCATTGGTCCTCGGGCCGAAGGTTTTAATCTGTGATGAGGCGGTCGCTGCGCTCGATGGCTCGGTAAGAGAACAGGTGCTGGCACTGCTGCGAAAGGCACAGGAGGACACCGGGCTTGCGATCATTTTTATTTCGCACGATCTCGCCGTGGTTCGCGCTATCAGCCACCGCGTCGTTGTTCTGTACATGGGGCGGCTGGTCGAGCGATCCGATAACGCGTCGCTGTTCTCCCGTCCGCGCCACCCATATACGCGGGCCTTGATCGACGCCGTCCCGGTTCCAAACCCGGTAGTCGCGCCAAAAAAAGCGCCGCTGCGTGGCGAGGTGCCGTCGTTATTGCATCCGCCACCCGGCTGCGTGTTTCATCCGCGATGCAAATACGCCAGGGAACTCTGCAGGTCGAAGCTGCCAACCACACGCGATGTGCAGGGCGCGCAGGTTGCCTGCCATTACGCAGATGAAATCGATCTGTCGCTTTAGACGCGGTGCCTAAAAAGCCCCCATCGGGATTGGCATCGGCGCGCCGTTGATCGTCAACAGGCCTTTCTTGTAGTCCGCCTTCATTTCGTAGACGTCGCCGTTCTTTTGCAGGAAGCCCATGCCAACGGCGGCGCCGGCCTGTGGGTTCATATGCACCACCATATTAATGAGCGCTTCCGGAACGGAAATGTCGGCCGACGCTTCTGTGGCCAAAAGCAGCGTTGTCCATTCGAAAGTTGATAGGTCCTCTTCGGCGACCTTGAGGTTGATCTTCGACATGACCGTCCCCTGAGACAGGGTGATGTCGAACTGATCGAAGCGCAATTCGAAACCGGCGGCGAGCAGGCGCTTGAGGTCATTTTCTACGGAGGCGAACATCTGGGTAGGAACAGGATTGGGCCCCTGCGCTTCCAGCGACTGTCGCAGCGCGCCGATGGCGCCGGCGTCGGCACCGTCGAGACTGACGTCGGCGACGACCGTGACTTCTCCAAACTGCGGAACGGCCTCCGACTGCATTTCGAGCGTTGTCCGGGCGCTGAGCCGATCGTCTTCAAGCTTTGTGTTTCCGTCGACGCTCATGCGCTTCAGGCCACCCGCCTGAACGCCGTTGCTTGTAACCGAGAGGGTGTCGAGCTCCATCTTCATGTCACCAATGGTGAAGCCGAACTTCGTGGGCGCCTGACGCCCCGAAAACGTGAGCGCATCGACGGCAACCAGGTCGCCACCATCGGTAAGCGATAGCGCGCCGACATTGCCCTTGAATGCGACGTTACCCGTCGACGGGTTCGTCGTGACGTCGATCTCGGTCTCTCCCCAGGTTGCGGTCGCGCCGTTTTCTTCGCGCGAACCCGCTGCCAGCAAATAGCTGGACTGCAGCTCGCCGGTCAGGCCGATCTTGCTGTAAATCTTGCCGGGGATATCGACCGTGTCGCCATTTTTGAACTCGACGCTGAGTGTTGACACGGCACTGCCGAGACCCGGCATTAATGAACCTTTCTCGCGTGCCATTGACGAGACGGGAATCAGCCCGTGGTCAAGGTGCGTCTTGATGACGAGCACGGGCAGGTCGACGTCGTCCGCGGGCTCACCCAGGCCGAGGAGCATGGCTTTCAGGTTGCCCTCCCTGATTTCGACGCGGTGCTGCCCGTCTGACGAAAACCAACCGCGGTCAAAGCTGTCGGAGCTGACGACGAGATCGCCGCTTTCGGCGGCCGCCCAGTTCAGGTTGTCGTCAACGCTTTTTTCGGCAAGCCTGCCCAGAATTCCCGGCGAAACGATGATGGCCAGGGCCAGGACGACCAGCAGAACGACAATACTTTTTTTCACGATGAATTCCTGTTCGGACGTTGAATATGGGCCGATGCTAGCACGCGGCCCCGGTCGATCTTAATCATTACCGCTAGAAATCGAAGCCGAGTGTCACTACCATAGCGACCTCACGAATTGCCCGAACCCGGGGTTCGGGCGCGAAAACCCACAGAGTAATTAAGTGACTACGAACATGAAGATCGCAGCCAATGCCGCGACACTGCTCCTTGCGATGGTTTTCCTGGCGCAGCCCGCCCTTGCCGAAGGCGATGCCGAAGCCGGCAAAGAGCTCGGATACACCTGCCTCGGATGCCACGGCATCGAGGGTTATCGCAATGCCTATCCATCGTATCGCGTCCCCAAGCTGGGCGGACAAAAGGCCGGTTACCTGGTCATCGCGCTCAAGGGTTATCGCAGCGGCGAGCGCTCGCACCCGACCATGCAGGCGCAGGCAACGAGTATGAGTGATCAGGAAATTGAGGACGTCGCGGCCTACCTTGCAAGCCTGGGCGGCGAAACCGTGGCTTCGGGTGGCGAAAAAGCTCCTCCGTTTGAACCTGCGACGGCGTGTGCCGCGTGCCATGGCCAGAACGGCATCAGCGTCAATGCGCAGTGGCCGACGCTTGCGGGTCAGTACGAAAGCTATCTCGAACGCTCGCTTCGACAATATCGCGATGGCAGCCGTGCCAACGCCATAATGGGCGCGCAGGCGGCGATAATTGCCGAAGAGGATATTCCGCGCCTCGCGAGCTACTTCGCAAGCCTTGAAGGCCTCGAAACCACGAAGGTCGACTAGCTGTCGCCCGGCCCTTCACCGCATTACTGATGGCGGGTAAGCGTGCACATATCACGGTCCTGAACGATGGTATTTATGCCATCGATACCGAGTACGCTCGACCTATGCAGGATGCAAGCCACCTTATTGTCGAGAATGGCCGCGGCGCGTTCGTCGACACCGGCACCAACGACAGTGTCCCTTTGCTGCTTGACGCCTTGCAGCGACAAAATCTCGATACTGCTGACGTAGATTTTGTTTTCCTGACGCACATTCACCTCGACCACGCGGGTGGTGCCGGACTGCTGATGCAACACCTGCCTAATGCACGCTGCGTCATTCATCCGCGCGGCGCACCGCACATGGCCAGCCCGGAAAAACTCATCAAAGGTACCGAAGGCGTTTACGGTGTCGAACGCACTCGCGAAATGTACGGCGAGATTCGGCCCATTGAAGAACGTCGCATCGTTATAGTTGAAGACGAGCAATGGATCGAGCTCAACGGTCGGGCAATGCAGGCGCTGTTTACAGAGGGACACGCGCGGCATCACTACTGTCTCAATGACCCGGCGTCGCGTGGCGTATTCACGGGTGATAACTTCGGCGTTTCCTATCGCGAGCTCGACACAGCAAACGGCGAGTTCATCTTTCCGACCTCGACGCCGGCGAGCTTTGATCCACCGGAAGCACACAAGTCGGTTGATCGAATCATGAGCTGTGAACCGCGGCAGGTTTACCTGACGCACTACAGCCGGGTGAGGAATCTCGATCGGCTGGCGGCCGACATGCATGCCGGCATCGATGCTTACGAGCAGATGGCGCTGGCCTGTCGTGAAAGCGAGAATCGGGACACGGCGCTCGAGGCCGCAATGTACGATTACCTCTCGACGCGATTGATCGATCACGGCTTCAAAGGGGGCGATGATGCGATAAGGTCGATACTGGAGATCGATGTGGAGCTGAATGCGGCCGGCCTCGTCGCCTGGCTCGATCGTCTGGATAGTCGTATGGAAAAAAGGAGATAGGCAGTGGACAATTTTCGCGCGTATCGAATCGATGAGCAGGACGGCGAGATCGTCGCGGGCTTCAAGGAATTGTCAATCGACGACCTCGGCAACGTGGTGGTCCGCGTCAGTCACTCGACGATTAACTACAAAGACGCGCTCGCGGCGACCGGCAAGGGAAGAATTCTGCGCCGCTATCCATTGAATGGCGGCATCGACCTGGCCGGTGTCGTTGTCAGTTCTGAAGACAAAGAATTCCAGCCAGGCGCTGCGGTGCTGGTTAATGGCTGCGGACTGAGCGAAACCGTGGACGGAGGCTATTCCGAGTATGCGCGCGTCGACAGCGCAAGCCTGGTGCCGATCCCGCAGGACATGACGTGCGCCGAAGCCATGCAGATTGGCACGGCTGGCTACACGGCGGCGCTGGCGATCCACCGCATGGAGCAGAATGGACAAACGCCGGACCTGGGTCCCGTTGTTGTAACCGGGGCGACCGGCGGCGTCGGAAGTATCGCGATCGATATGCTTCACGGGCGCGGATACGAGGTGGTCGCTGTCACGGGCAAGGGCACGGAGGAGGCTTACCTTCGCGAGATCGGGGCCGCGCGGATCCTGCTGCGCGACCAGGTCGACCTCGGCAAGCGCCCCATGGAAAAAGCGCAGTGGGCAGGCGCCATCGACAACCTCGGCGGTGAATACCTGACGTGGCTGACGCGCACGATGAGCTACGGCGGCAACATCGCGAGCATCGGCCTTGCGGCCAGCCCGGCACTCAAAACAACCGTCTTGCCGTTCATCCTGCGCGCCGTTTGTCTTCTCGGGATCAACTCGGTCGACACGCCGAAGGACCTGCGACGCGCGGTGTGGCAGCGCATCGGTGGCGACCTGAAGCCGCGGCACCTCAAAACCATAGGCCACAAAAGCATTTCATTCGACGAGCTGCCCGATGCCTTTCAGGCCTACATCGACGGCAGGGTAACGGGCCGCACGGTCGTGGAAATAAATTAACCACCCGCTCTATTTGGGAAACGACCTTCCCGTGGTTTAGACTCCTCGCCCCCTTAACAGAGAGTACGCGAGATGAGTGCAGGAGCCCGATTCCGCGCCGCGCTCGAGGCGGAAAGCCCGCTTCAGATCGTTGGCACCATCAACGCCTACGCGGCCATGCTGGCCGAAAGCGCCGGTTTCAAGGCGATCTACCTGTCCGGCGCGGGCGTTGCGAACGCCTCGTTCGGCCTGCCGGACCTCGCGATGACCACTCTCAGCGATGTTTGTGAAGATGTTCGGCGCATCTGTTCGGCTACCGATGTGCCACTGCTCGTCGATATCGATACGGGATGGGGCAGCGCGTTCATGATTGGCAGGACGATTCGCGAAATGACCTGGTCGGGTGCTGCCGCAGTCCACTTGGAGGACCAGGTAGCGGTCAAGCGCTGCGGGCACCGGCCGGGCAAGGCGCTGGTCGAACCGGAAGAGATGTGTGATCGGCTGAAAGCCGCCGTCGATGGACGAATAGACGACCAGTTCGTGATTATGGCACGCACCGACGCACACGCCGTGGAAGGCCAGCAGGCCGCGATCGACCGGGCGGCCGCTTACGTCGAGGCAGGTGCGGACATGATCTTTGCCGAAGCACTTACCACACTTGAGGAATACCAGCAGTTTACCGATGTCATTAAAGTACCTGTACTTGCGAATCTGACCGAGTTCGGCAAAACGCCGCTGTTTACAACGGAAGAACTGGCCGGCGTTGGTGTAGCGATGACGCTGTACCCGCTGAGTGCGTTTCGCGCAATGTCTGCGGCTGCACTGCAGGTCTTTGAAACCATCAGGAAAGACGGCACTCAGCAGGCGGTTGTCGACACGATGCAAACACGTATGGAGCTCTACGACGTGCTCGGATACCAGGCTTACGAAGACAAGCTCGATGCCCTGTTCCAGGAACAGGGACTGAAGACGGGAGAAGAAGATGGCAGCAACTAAAAAGACCGGCGGTCTCGCCGGCGTGACGGCGGGTGAAACGCATATCTGCACGGTTGGTAAGGAAGGCGCCGGCCTGACCTATCGCGGTTATGACATTTACGACCTGGCCGACAATGCGAGCTTCGAGGAGGTGGCCTACCTGCTGCTCCACGGGAAGTTGCCGACACAGGCGGAACTCGATGCGTACATCGACAAGATAAAAGCCAGTCGCGGGCTGCCCGAGGCGCTGAAGACGGTGCTCGAAATGGTACCGAAGGACGCGCACCCGATGGACGTGCTGCGCACGGGCGTCTCGTTCCTCGGCAACATCGAGCCCGAGGGCGACTTCAAGAATCAGCAGAACGTTGCGGATCGTTTACTCGCTTGCCTGCCGTCCATGCTGCTCTACTGGCACCGCTTCCATACGGACGGCGTTCGCATTGACACGGAAACGAACGATGACAGCATCTCGGGACATTTCCTGCACATGCTGCACGGCAAAGCGCCGAAAGATTTGCATCGTAAATGTCTCGACACGACGTTGATCCTGTACGCCGAGCACGAGTTCAATGCATCGACGTTTGCAGCGCGGGTTATTACCGGCACGCTGTCGGACATGCACTCGGCGGTTACCGGCGCTATCGGCGCGCTGCGCGGGCACCTGCACGGCGGCGCGAACGAAGCCGCAATGGAGTTGATCTCGAAATTCGATTCAGCAGGAGATGCCGTCAAGGGCGTGCATGAAATGCTCGCACGTAAGGATCTCATCATGGGGTTTGGCCATCGTGTTTACACGACGTCGGACCCACGCAATGCCGTTAACAAGAAAATGTCGAAAGCTCTCGCCGACGATATCGGTAACACGACGCTGTACCCGGTATCCGAAGCGATCGAAAAAGTCATGTGGGACGAGAAGAAGCTGTTTGCGAATGCCGATTTTTTTGCGGCCAGCGTGTATCACTTCATGGGAGTTCCAACCTATCTCTTTACACCGATCTTCGTCTGCTCGCGCATCACGGGCTGGGCCGCGCACATCATGGAACAGCGCGGCGACAACAAGCTGATTCGCCCGGCCGCCGACTACATCGGCCCCGGCCTGCAGAAATGGACAGCGATCGAAGATCGCGCTTAGGGAAACGTCATGTCAAACCTGGATATTCGCTCGGCCAAGCGGGCCGACTGGGATCAGGCGCTCGTCGATATCGCCGACTATGTCTGTGATTACGAGGTCGATAGCGAGCTGGCTTTCGAAACGGCGCATTACTGCCTCATGGATACGCTGGCCTGCGGATTCCAGGCGCTCGACTACCCGGCCTGCACCAAGTTACTTGGGCCGGTCGTTTCCGGTGCCACGTTGTCCGGCGGCGCGCGGGTGCCGGGCACCTCGTATGAGCTCGATCCGGTTATGGCCGCGTTCAATATCGGCGCGATGAATCGCTGGCTCGATTTCAACGACACCTGGCTTGCGGCGGAATGGGGCCATCCGTCCGACAACCTGGGCGGTATCCTGGCGACAGCCGACTATCTGAGCCGCCAGTTCCGTGCGGCAGGTAAAGAGCCGCTGAAGATGCGGGACGTGCTCGCCGCCGCGATCAAAGCCCACGAAATCCAGGGCGTGCTTGCCCTGGAGAACAGCTACAACCGCGTCGGGCTGGACCACGTGCTGCTCGTGCGCGTTGCTTCGACGGCCGTTGTCACGCGCATGCTGGGCGGAGATCGTGAGCAGGTTCTGAACGCAGTGTCCAACGCCTGGATCGACGGCTGCTCGCTACGCACCTATCGTCACGCGCCGAATACGGGTTCCCGCAAAAGCTGGGCGGCCGGCGACGCAACCAGTCGCGCCGTGCGACTCGCGCTGATCGCAATGACCGGCGAAATGGGGTACCCGTCCGCGTTGACGGCCAAGACCTGGGGTTACTACGACGTATTGTTCAAGGGCAATGCATTCAGCTTCCAGCGCCCATACGGCAGCTACGTCATGGAGAACATCCTGTTCAAGATCTCGTACCCGGCGGAGTTTCATTCACAGACAGCCGTCGAGGCAGGCATGACGCTGCACAACGAGGTAAAGGACAGAATCGACGAGATCGAAAAGGTCGTCATCGAAACGCAGGAAGCCGGCGTTCGCATTATCGACAAGACCGGGCCGCTCGATAATCCCGCCGATCGCGATCACTGTATCCAGTACATGGTGGCCGTACCGCTAATTTTCGGTCGTCTGACCGCCGCCGATTACGAAGACTCTGTCGCCAGCGACCCTCGTATCGATGAACTGCGCGACAAGATGACAGTCACAGAAAACAAACAGTATACGAAGGACTATTTTGACCCCGAGCTACGCTACATTGGCAACGCGGTACAGGTCTTCTTTAAAGATGGCAGCAGCACGGACCGCATCGAGGTTCATTTCCCGATCGGTCATCGCGAGCGTCGTGAAGAGGGTATTCCCGTACTCAAACAAAAATTCATTGACAGCGTTTCACCAAAACTGGCGGCAGCGCAGTGGGCAAAACTTGATGCGCTATGTGCCGATCATGAAAAACTCGCGGCGACATCGGTCGATGACTTCATGGCGCTACTGGTCGCATGATTTCCTTCTCTAGGAGCGGCCCCCAGGCCGCGAAGCAACGCGGCAGCCGCAAGACTGCTTTCGCCGTTGCGGCCTGGGGGCCGCTCCTACTGGCTTTTGTTCTTGTACCCTGGGCGGCGATGGCCGACGTCGAGCGTCGCTCGCTGCATGACGGCAGCCTCGTCATGGAGGATGTACCTGAAATTCCGATCGACCTGGTTGTTGACCTCATGCGCTTCCAGAACATTCGCGCCGCCGGCTTTCGTGCCTGGACTCCGGACGGCAACGGCATTTTCGTGGCCACGGGTTTTGGCGACGTGGATTCCCTCCACCATGTGGAAATGCCGGGCGGCGCACGCCATCAAATCACGTTCTACCGCGAGCCGGTCAGGGAAGTAACGCGGAGACCGGGTGGCCAGGAGCTATTGTTCACGCGTGATGCCGGCGGCAGCGAGTTCGCACAAATATTCGAGCTGGACCCGGCGAGCGGCGAAGCGAGAATGCTGACTGACGGCGAATCAAGGAATACCGCCGTAGTCTGGGATCGTCTTGGCCGCCGTATTGCGTACCAAAGCACGCGACGTAACGGCGCATCGAACGATGTGTGGGTCATGGACCCGTCGCAACCCGGCGAAGCGGAGATCGTGCTCGAATCTCCGGATGGCAGTTGGTGGGGGCCAACAGAATTTTCGGCGAATGGCAGCAAGCTGCTGTTGATGAACTATGTCAGCGCGACGGATTCGCGCGTACACGTACTGGACCTTGATTCGGGTCAGGCGCCCCTACTTGCGGGCGGCCCCGATAACAGGAGCGCCAATGTCCCGGTCGGGTTTGACGATGAAGCGGGCGGCATCTGGCTCGTTACCAACCAGGACGGCGAATTCGGCCAGCTCGCGTGGCAGCCGGCGGTCCCGGGCGCACGGCCGGAAATCGTCAGCGCAGACATTCCCTGGGGCCTGTCCGAGGCAACGATCAGCCACGATCGCAGCCGCATGGCATTCGTCACGAACGAAGACGGCATGTCACGCATCTACCTGCTGAACACGCAGTCTCGAGAGTACAGGCTGGTCGAGAGCATTCCGACGGGGCTCGCGTTTGGCCTCCGCTTCAGCCCCGACGATCGACGCCTCGCGATGACCCTGAATACGCCGCAAACGCCGAGCGACACTTTTGTGCTCGAGCTCGGCGAAAACCCGCTGGATTACGGCCCGCTGGTTCGCTGGACGAAGAGCGAAGTTGGCGGCCTGGATACAACTCAATTTCGAACGCCGGAACTGGTTCGTTACCCGACCTTTGACAAAGTCGGCGACCAGCCCAGGAAGATCCCTGCGTGGGTCTATAAACCGGCCGGCGAAGGGCCGTTCCCGGTCATAATAGTCATTCACGGCGGCCCCGAAGGGCAGGCCCGGCCGTCCTTCAGCGCTACTTACCAGATGTGGATCGACAAGCTGGGCGTGGCCGTCGTGCGCCCCAATGTCCGGGGATCCAGGGGTTACGGCAAGACCTACCTGGGCCTCGACAACGGGTTCAAGCGGGAAGATTCGGTCAGGGATATTGGCGCACTCCTGGACTGGATCGCGACGCAGCCTGACCTCGATGCGGAACGCGTGGCCGTTTACGGCGGGAGCTACGGCGGTTACATGGTGCTGGCGAGTGCAGTGCATTTCAGCGACAGGCTCAAAGCGGCGGTCGACAATGTCGGCATCAGCAATTTCGTCAGTTTTCTCGAGAACACGCAGGACTATCGACGCGACCTGCGGCGCGTCGAATACGGCGATGAGCGTGACCCTGCAATGCGGGCGCACCTTGAGAAGATCAGCCCGCTGAACAACGTCGACAGGATCAGCGTGCCGTTGTTTATTGTGCAAGGCCAGAACGACCCGCGAGTCCCGGTCACAGAAGCCGAACAAATGGTCACGGCGTTGCGCGAACATGGCCACACGGTCTGGTACATGAATGCATTGAACGAAGGCCATGGCTATCGTAAACGGGACAATCGCGACACGTTTCAGCAGGCTATGATGCTGTTCTTTCAGGAACATCTCACGGGCACCGAGTAGCCATTGCACGAAATCGAATCCGCGATCCAGCAGCTCGACCAGGCGTTCCCGGACGGCACGGCTCTGAAGCTAGGGGCGTTGCTCGACGAACTGGAGAAATGGAATCGTCGTGTCAATCTGACGGCCATTCGCAAGCGCCAGGAAATGGTAACGGCGCACCTACTCGATAGCCTGGTGGTGAGACCACTGCTCGAAGGGGCAACGATACTCGACGTTGGAACAGGCGCCGGGTTCCCCGGCCTGCCGCTCGCAATCGTCGAGCCGGACCGGCACTTCACGCTCCTCGACAGCAATAACAAGAAGATCATGTTCGTTCAGCATGTCGCAGGATTGCTGGGCCTCGCCAATGTAACGGCGGCCAAAGGCCGAGGCGAGGACTATGCACCCGGGCAGCGCTTTGATACCGTGATTGCAAGGGCGTTGGCGCCATTGCCGCGTCTCGTGGAAATCGCCGGGCATCACGTAGGAGAGAACGGGGTGCTTGTAGCGCTCAAAGGGCGCTACCCGGCAGAAGAACTCGAACAGAGCAACCTGATAAGCTGATTTCATGACGCGAATTCTTGCAGTAGCAAACCAGAAAGGCGGGGTGGGAAAAACGACCACCTGCGTGAACCTGGCTGCATCGTTGGCCGCGACGCAGCGGCGCGTGCTGCTCGTCGACATGGATCCGCAGGGCAATGCCACGATGGGCTGCGGCATTAACAAGATGGATCTCGAGAACTCCACCTGCGATGTTCTGCTCGGTGAGGCAACCGCCGCCGACACGATTGTCTCGGCACCCGAGGGCGGATTTGCAGTGCTACCGGGCAACGAAGACCTGACGCTGGCCGAGGTCACGCTGCTGCAGGAAATTGGCCGCGAGATGAAGCTCAAGAAAGCGCTGGCGCCTGTCGCCGGGCTCTATGACTTTATTCTCATCGATTGTCCGCCGTCGATTAACATGCTGACCATAAACGCACTGACCGCTGCCAACGGTGTGCTGATTCCGATGCAGTGCGAATACTATGCGCTGGAAGGCTTGAGTTCCCTGCTCAACACGATTGAGCAGGTACGTGATTCGGTGAACCCGGGTCTCGAGATGTATGGCATCCTGCGCACTATGTTCGATCCTCGCATCAACCTGTCCAACGAGGTGTCGATGCAGCTCATTGAGCACTTCGACCGGAAAGTATTTCGCACGGTTGTGCCGAGAAACATACGACTGGCCGAAGCGCCGAGTTTTGGCCGTCCCGTATTGCTGCACGATCGGTCATCGCGCGGCGCAATTGCATACCTGGCCCTGGCAGGCGAGGTGCTCCGACGCGAGGACGCACGCATCGCCGAGGCCGTTTGAAGAAATTGTAAGGGCGCCGCTGCGCGCGAATGAAAACCATGACACCGAAAAAACGATTGGGCCGAGGCCTCGACGCACTACTTAGCAAACCAGTCTCAAGGGTCGCGTCTGTTGCAGGCGATGAAGGCGCAGGCGGCGACGTATTGAAGCAGATACCCGTCGAGTTGTTGCAGCGTGGGCAATACCAGCCGCGAGTCGACATGCGCCAGGACTCGCTCGAGGATCTGGCCAGCTCGATCAAGGCGCAGGGCGTGGTGCAGCCGATCGTTGCCCGGCCCATAGGAAAGACCGGCGAGAACCAGCGTTACGAGATCGTGGCCGGCGAACGCCGCTGGCGGGCGGCGCAACTGGCAGGCCTGGCGGAAATACCGACCATCATTCGCGAGGTGCCCGACGAGTCGGCCATCGCGATGGCGCTTATCGAGAACATCCAGCGTGAAGACCTGAATCCGCTGGAGGAAGCGCGGGCGCTGGACCGCCTGATTCGTGAATTCGACCTGACTCATGCCGAAGCGGCCTCAGCTGTCGGCCGGTCGCGCGCGTCTGTGAGTAACCTGCTTCGCCTGCAGGACCTGTCCGACAAAGTGAAGCCCCTGCTCGAGGGGCGCCAGATCGAAATGGGCCACGCCCGGGCGCTGCTTGCGGTCGCGGACGCGACCCAGCAGTTCGACGTCGCACGCCAGGTGATCAAGAAGGGCCTCTCGGTTCGTGAAACGGAGAGACTCGTCAGGCGGATGCAGGAAGGCCCAACTAGCAAGCCCGTGAAAAAAGCCGCCAACGTGGACGCCGATATCCGGCGCCTGGAAATCGAGGTGTCCGAGAAACTGGGCGCGAAAGTTCGTGTTGACCACAGCAAAAAAGGGGCCGGCAAGCTGGTCATCAGCTACAACAGCCTCGATGAGCTGGATGGCATCCTGAAGCACATCCGCTAGGCAAGATTGAGGGGGACACTCCTGATTACTGCCTCCCGGGTAAAGGCTCGACACCGGCTCCGGCGGCAGTAACCAGGAATGTCCCCGGCCCTCAAGAATGACTGAAAAGCGCGGTATTTAGCGGGGTTTCGTGTTGCCATGCGAGGGGGGGTGACACTATAATGCGCACGCGATTTACAGGCCCGCCTGGAACAACCAAAACCACACGCGCCACAAGCCGCCGGTAAGCCCGATGGCCGTGGCGTTTTTAGTGCCGGAGGCATGCGATATCCAATCCGTGATGCTGAAGTTACTCGTGGCACAGGTTGGCGTAGGGGCGGTCCTCGCCGTAGTTCTTTGGAGCATTTTTGGGGACGTAGTCGGGTACTCGGCGCTGTTGGGAAGCCTGGTTTGCGTCATCCCGAACGCTTTCCTGGCGCTGCGGCTGGCATTACCACGCCGGGATCCAGGGGCACAGTCCCTGGTCCGGGCGGCCCATATCGGTGAATTGGGAAAGCTGGCGTTAACCGTGCTGTTTTTCAGCCTCGTGTTTACGCTGGTGAAGCCGCTGGTCCGGGCGGCCCATATCGGTGAATTGGGAAAGCTGGCGTTAACCGTGCTGTTTTTCAGCCTCGTGTTTACGCTGGTGAAGCCGCTCTCGGCGGCAGCGTTGTTTGCGGCATTTATCGCGACGCAGTTGGTGACCCTGACGGGTTTGTTGATGCGGCACGAACAGGAACAGGATAAGAGAAACGGCAATGGCAGCTGAAGGCGGACAGGGCGCGGCAACGTCGAGCGACTACATTTCCCACCATCTCCAGAACCTGCAGGTATGCAAGGCCGAGACGGGTGAGTGGGTGTGGAACCAGTGTGCCGGTAACCCGATGGCGATAAACGTCGATTCGATGTTCTGGTCGGTGCTGCTCGGGCTGATATTCGTCATTTTCAGGCGCTCGTAGAGATCATTGTCGAATTCGTCGATTCCAGCGTCAAAGACACTTTTCATGGAACCAGTCGCCTGATTGCGCCGCTGGGCCTGACGGTCTTTGTCTGGGTTTTCCTGATGAACCTCATGGACCTGATACCGGTTGACTGGATTCCGCTGGCGGCTGGCGCCGCGGGCATTCCGTACATGAAAGTAGTGCCGACTACGGACGTCAACGTTACGTTCGGCATGTCGATCGCGGTTTTCTTCCTGATCATCTTCTACACGATCAAGAACAAGGGCGTGACCGGCTTCATTGGCGAGCTGACGCTGCACCCGATAGCACCGCCAACCAGGGGCCTTGGGCTAATCGCGGCGCCGTTTATCATCGCATTCAACTTTATTCTCGAAAGTGTCGCGCTGGTGGCCAAACCGGTTAGCCTGAGCCTGCGACTGTTCGGCAACATGTTCGCCGGCGAACTGATTTTTATCCTGATTGCGTTGCTGGGCCTTTACCAGCTGCCGCTGCACTTCGGCTGGGCTCTGTTTCACGTCCTGATCGTTACGCTTCAGGCCTTTATATTCATGATGCTGACCATAGTCTATTTAAGTCTCGCATCCGAAACGCATTGATTTAAACGAACCTCCTTAGGAGAAACTGATGGAAACTGTTATTGGCTTGACGGCAATCGCTGTCGCACTTTTGATTGGCCTCGGCGCACTGGGCGTCGGTATTGGTATGGGCCTTCTGGGTGGCCGCTTTCTCGAAGGTGCTGCGCGGCAGCCCGAACTGGCCCCGATGCTGCAGACGAAGATGTTTATCGTCGTCGCATTGCTCGATGCCGTCGCGATGATCGGTGTCGGTATCGCGCTGTTCTTCGCGTTCGCGAACCCGTTTGTTGGTCAGCTGCAAGCTGCGACCGGCGGCTAACAAAACCGTAGGAGCGGCGAAGCGCCGCGATCGCGCCCAAGGGGCGCTCCTACAGTCACGATACGGAGCATTAGGAGTATCCATTGGATATTAATCTAACTCTCATAGGCCAGACGATCGCGATGATCGTGTTTGTCTGGTTCTGCATGAAGTTCATCTGGCCACCGATTCTCGCGGCGCTGGAAGAGCGCCAACAGCAAATCGAAGAGGGCCTGGCGGCTGCCGACCTTAGCCAGGAAAAGCTGGTCAAGGCCGAAGCCAAAGCGGACAGCATCGTTGACGAGGCCCGCAAGCAGGCAACCGGGATTCTTGACCAGGCACACGCCCGCGCAAACGAAATTGTCGCCGAGGGCAAGACAGATGGCGTAAAAGAACGGGAACGTCAGCTGATGGCGGCCAAAGCCGAGATCGAGCAGGAAACGAACCGGGCGCGCGAAGAGCTTCGCGGCCAGGTGTCGGCGATTGCTATCGCGAGCGCCGAGAAAATCCTGAATCGCGAAATCGATGGTAAGACGCACGAAGACATCCTGGGCAAGCTTGCCCAAGAGCTGTAAGCGGAGACCATCGTGGCCGACAACAACACAATAGCGAGACCGTACGCGCGGGCTATCTTCGAGATAGCGGACGGCGCCGGAGCACTTGCCGGCTGGTCCGAGTCTCTGGCTGTTGCGGGCGAGTTGCTTGGCGACCGCGACCTTGTCGAGTACCTGGGCGACCCGGACCTCACTGACGATCGGCGGTATGAATTTCTGACAGGCCTGTTCGACAAGGCTGGCAGCCGGTTGCTTGCCGGAGGCGACAAAAAAGGCAGCAACTTTTTGAAGCTGCTGATTGAGAATGGCCGTGTCGGTGTGTTACCGGAAATCTCAAAACATTTCGAAGCGCTAAAAGCGGAAGTCGAGAACAGCGTAGACGCCGTAGTTACATCGGCAGTTGCGCTAAGCAACGAGCAGATTAATGAAATTGCGGCTTCGCTCAAAAAGCGCCTGGGTCGCGATGTCAGGATCACTACAGAAATAGACGAAACGCTCATCGGCGGTGCAGTAATTCGCGCCGGTGATGTCGTTATTGACGGGTCAATGCGTGCGAGGCTTAGCGGCCTGGCCAACGCATTGACCAAATAAAGAGGAAAACGTAATGGCACTCAAAGCTTCTGAAATCAGCACGCTGATTAAAGAGCGCATCGAGAACTTCGAGGCATCCGCGGAAGCGCGGGA
>CAMYIS010000240.1 GCA_947258485.1 uncultured Woeseiaceae bacterium | reverse complement strand
CCCATCGGCAGAAATTCGTAGCGGTCCATCAAGGGACCCGTCACAAGCTTGAATGCCCAGGGCAACACGATGACGGCGAGATACGACGCAATGTCCGACGCCGAGGCGCCTTCGCTGGCCAGCCAGGCGGGAATGGCGATGCCAAGGAGACCCTGTGGAATGCCCTGCGCGAAGTACATGAACGAACCTGTCGCATAGCGCACGCGCGAGTTGTTCGATAGAACAAGAGAGCCGCTCATGAGTTGAATCCCCGATTTTTGTTTTTATTGAAGTAATACTAACCCGTTTCTGCTTGACCTCGGGGATTTACGTTCTATTGTTAAGTTATAGCTGCAGCACCCCGGCGAAGGAGAGCAATGATGAAATTCTATTACCACCCGATCTCGAGCTACTGCCAGAAAGTCCTCGTGGCAATGTATGAGAAGGGTATCGACTTCGAACCGCACGTAATTGCGCTCATGGATCCCGAAGAACGCGCAAAGTACCGCGAGGTTTATCCGATGGGCAAAGTGCCGCTGCTGATCGTCGACGACGATCACCTGATTCCTGAGTCGAGCACGATCATCGAGTACCTGGACGAAATTGCGGAGCCCAAACTTGTATTCGGCGACGCCGAGCAGCGCGCCGAGCAGCGCCGCAAGATTCGCTTCAAGGACCGCATGTTCGATCTGTACCTGAACGAATCCGTGAGCACATTGCTGTTCCAGTCGATGAAACCCGAGTCCAAGCGTGACCAGGAACGCATCGATACCGCGAAATTTCGCATCGACACCATGTACGGTTTCATGGAACAGGAGTTGGGCGAACAGCCTTACGCGAATGGCGAGAAATTCAGCATGTCCGACTGCGCCGCAACGCCGGCACTATTTTATGCGCAGCGGGCAGCACCATTCGATGGCCACAAGAACATCAGCGCTTATTGGGGTCGCTTGGCGTCGCGCCCGTCGGTGCAACGCGTCATCAGCGAAGCCGAGCCGCACGTTCGCGCATTCATGAAAGAAGACGCGGCGGCCTAGTCGTCTATTGATCGGGCGCGGCTTCCGTAGCCAGTTCGATCACGCGGGATTCGCCACGGTTGCGCGGATCCGATGCGGCCTGCACGGTGTCACCGTCGTCGTAGATCATCTGGATGTCGCCGTAGTTGTAAATGTCCCGGGTTTTGTAGCCGCGATCTCCGAGTATCGAAAGCGTTTCCTCCGGCAGAGGTGAATCCCGCTGCATGAGGATCAGGTCTGGCGGCAACAGCTGATGGTGGAAACGTGCGGCACCCGTCGCCTCGAGCGGCGACATGCCGAAATCGAGTACGTTCAAAATAGACTGGAACACCGACGTAAAAATAGTCGATCCGCCCGGCGTGCCGACGACCATTGCGACCTTGCCGTCACGTAACAATATAGTCGGTGTCATCGACGATAGCATTCGTTTGCCGGGCGCAATTTCATTCGCCTCGCTGCCAACGACGCCGAAAGCGTTTGGAACACCCGCTTTGATGCTGAAGTCATCCATCTCGTCGTTCAGCAGGAAGCCGGCGCCTGTGACGACGACGCCGCTACCGAAGCCGAGGTTGAGCGTGTAGGTATTGGAAACGGCATTGCCCCATTGGTCCAGGATGGAGTAGTGGGTTGTGTCATGCTCCTCGAGCCCGGTTCCGGCACCGACATCCATCGAGATCGCGTTCGGTTTAACTTCCTGCGCGCGGCGGCGGATGTAATCGTCGTTCAAGAGCTCGTCGATACGCGAGTCGACGAAATCCGGGTCACCGAGATACTGCGCGCGATCGGCAAACACACGTTTTTCAATCTCGGCCACGAGGTGCACGTACTGGGCCGAGTTGTGCGTCACGCCTTCTGGGCCGAGTTGTGCGTCACGCCTTTGAAGTGATGGTCGATGTAGTCACGGATCTTGAGTAGCTGGACCAGCCCAAAACCACCCGAACTCGGCAGCGGCGCCGACAAAATGCGGTAACCGCGCCAGTCGGCCACAACCGGTTCGCGCCAGACAGCGTTGTAGTCTGCCAGGTCCTGCATCGTGATCAGCCCATTGCCGCGCTTCATTTCGGCAACGATCAGTTCAGCCGTTTTTCCTTTGTAAAATCCGTCCGCGCCGTTGTCGGCAATACGCTGCAGCGTCGCCGCGAGCTCAGGCTGTTTGTGCAGCTCGCCGCTCTTCATGCTGCCGAAGTAGTCGCCGAAGTTGGTCTTGCCTTCGTAGCGCTCGAGTTTGGTGAGCATGCCGCCCCCGAGTTTATCCGGCACGACAAAGCCTTCCTCGGCAATTTTCACGGCCGGCATGACGAGGTCACGCCAGGGCAGGGTGCCGAAACGCCGGTGCGCTTCCCAGAAACCGGCAACGGTGCCCGGCACGCCGACCGCCAGGTGGCCAACAATACTCAGGCCCTCGATCACGTTGCCGTCTACGTCGAGGTACATGTCACGGTCCGCAGCGCCCGGCGCCTTCTCGCGATAGTCGATAAAAGCGTCTTCGCCGTTCATGTGGATCAGCATGAAGCCGCCGCCGCCAATGTTGCCGGCTTCCGGGTAGGTCACTGCGAGCGCCAGCCCGGCGGCAATGCCCGCGTCCACGGCGTTACCACCGGCCCTCAGGATTTCTTCGGCAACGCCCGCGCCATAAGTATCCGGCATCGCTACTGCCGCCGTTCGCAGTTCGGTCTCCTGGTCGCGGTCGGTCGGCGAACAGCCGAGGAGCGGCACAAATACAAGGAATGCCAATGACGCGGTGAGTTTCGATTTCAGCATGTTGATTATCCGGTGACCGAACAAGAAAAAAATTATCGTCGTCGTCGGCGCGACGGGCGCACAGGGCGGGGGATTGCTGCGTGCAATCCTGGATGATCCGCAGCAGCAGTTTCAGGCGCGGGCGCTGACGCGCAACGCGAACTCCGACAAAGCACAGGAGCTTGCCGCGCGTGGCGCGGAAGTGGCGCAGGCCGACCTCGATGATCTCGACAGCCTGAAGAAAGCGTTTAAAGGCGCTTACGGCGCTTTTTGTGTCACCAATTTCTGGGAACACTTTTCGCCGCAAAAAGAACTGGTGCAAGCGAAAAACCTGGCGGAGGCCGCCAGCGACGCGGGCCTCGAACACGTCATCTGGTCTACGCTGGAGGACACACGCAAATGGGTGCCGTTGAGCGACGATCGCATGCCGACACTGATGGATAACTACAAGGTGCCGCATTTCGATGCCAAGGGCGAAGCCAATCACGAGTTCAGCGACCGGGGTGTACCGACGACGTTCCTGCTGACGTCTTTTTACTGGGACAACCTGATCTCCTTTGGCGCGGAGCCGAAACGCGGTGCTGACGGCACGCTGGAGTTCGGACTAGCCATGGCTGACAAGCCGCTGCCGGGCATTGCGTCGGCCGACATCGGCAGATGCGCGCTTGGCATTTTCCGGCGCGGCACGGAGTTTGTCGGCAAGACGCTCGGCATCGCGGGCCAGCACCTGACCGGCGAGCAGATGGCGGCATCCTTAAGCAAGGCGTTTGGCGAGCCGGTGCGATACACCCCGATCGAACCCGACGCATACCGCGCACTCGGTTTCCCGGGCGCCGAAGACCTCGGCAACATGTACCAGTTCAAGAGGGAGCGAAGAACAAGGACCGTATTCCGGTAGACAAGCCCGCCGCCTGACGAGCTGGCGTCACGCACAAAGGCTGATTGAAAATCAGTTAGTTCGTGAGCGTCAGCTTGCCGCGCAGCTCGATCGCCGCACTTGATCGGCCGACTAGTATTTCAAAAGTGCCGGGTGCGGCGCGCCAATCTTTTGCGTCGACGTCGTAATACGAAAACGAGCGCCGATCAAGATCGATCGTGACGCGCCGCGTCTCCCCGGGATTCAAACTGACTTTCGCGAAGCCCTTCAGCTCTTTCAACGGCCGCGGCACACGGCTGTGCGTGTCGGCAACATAAACCTGCGCCACCTCGGCACCCGCGCGGCGGCCGGTGTTCGTCAAATCGAAACTGACCTGCACGTTGCCGTCGTCTGACGATTCGGGCGACACGGAGAGATCGCTGTATTTGAAAGTGGTGTAGGAGAGGCCGTGGCCGAAGGCGAACAGTGGGGCTACGCCGTTCTTTTCGAAGCCGCGGTAGCCGACGAAGATACCTTCCTTATAAAGAATCTTTTTCGAGTTGGGTTCGGGGTAGTAGTAGTCATGCGCCGGGTTGTCCTGCCAACGCTTCTCGAAGGTTGCGGGCAGGCGGCCCGATGGATTGACCGCGCCAAACAGAATCTCGGCGACCGCGGTGCCGCCTTCCTGACCCGGGAACCATGCCTGAAGCAGCGCCGGTACCTCGTCGATCCAGCTGTTCATATCAACGGCGCCGCCCGAGGTCATTACTACTACCGTGCGCTTGTTCGCTGCCGCCATGAGCTGAATCAGCTCGTCCTGCCCGGGCGGCAACCGGAACGTACGGTCACTGCCCTCGGACTCGGACGAGCCATCGAAGCCGGCCGCGATCACGACGACGTCGGCCTTGGCAGCCTTCGCGTTGGCCGTCGCTTCAACCCGGTCACCGTGCCTGGAGAAACCCAGCTGCAAGCGTTCACCCGGCCACTTTTGTCGACCGTGATGTTCCAGCATCACTTTATGTGGACCGGCATCGAGCGTAAGGGTCGCGTAGTCGACCATGGCCTTGTTCAGGTTCCAGCTGTCGATAACGAGTTCGTCGTCAAGAAACAGACGATACAAGCCACCGAGGTCACCGGCCGCGGCAACGAAGATGTCGTATGTGCCTTTTTCCGGCACGTTGTAATAACCCGTCCAGCGCTCCGATCGTGTTCCTTCCGGAAATTGCGGCGCTCCATCGTTCAGGCCGATTTCGACACGCGGTTCTATGCGCGTCAGCACGGGTTTGCCGGAAAGGTCTTCAGTCGCGAAGTACTCGGCGTACATTCCGGGTTCGCCGCCGGTCGCTGCCGTCGAGAATCGCGTGGCGCTGATCATTTCCGTCAACGGCGGCAAACCGCGGTCGTAAAGCACCTCGGTATTGTTACCCGCGGCCGCAACGGTGCCGTCCAGAACGCTGGTTGCTTTAAAGGGCTCCACCATCGAGCTGCCGCCGCCACCGGTCACGGCAGGTTGCGCATTAGGGCCGATGACGAGGATGGTCTTGATGTCCCCGCCGTCGAGCGGCAGTAATCCGCCGTCGTTCTTGAGCAGCACCATGCCCTCACGCGCGCCTTGCAAAGCGGCCGCGTCTCCGTCGGGATTCGGGCGTGGGATCGACGAGTCAAGTTGATCGCGATCGAACCAGCCGAACATCAGTGCGACGCGCAGCTGTCGCCGCACTTTGTCGTCGATCGTGGCGACGCTGACTTTGCCTGACTCGATCGCGGGCAGCAATTTTTCGCGGTTGAACTGGCTGCCCGATGGCATCTCGATGTCCAGTCC
>CAMYIS010000239.1 GCA_947258485.1 uncultured Woeseiaceae bacterium | reverse complement strand
TCGGAAATCACTTTGGTTGAAATTATTTCTGATGGAATCGGCGGCTATATCGAGAGAGACGCCGCGGTTGGTCTAGCAGACTGACACCTGAATGGAACTGGGAGTAATTGGAATGATGCTCAAAAGCAAACCGACGGTCGGTTATCGCATGACGGTGATAAAGCTGGCCGCATTGGCACAGGCAGCACTGCTGCTTTTCTGGGGCGCGACTGCCAGCGCACAGGAAGGCAACCGGCTGCAGGACATTCAGGTGCAGAGTCTGCCCGGCCAGCGAGTCGAGCTGAAGCTGATCATGAGCGACACGGCACCCGAGCCGCTGGCGTTCACGATCGAGAATCCTGCGAGGATTGCGCTCGATCTGCCTGACACAACGTTGGGCCTGAGCTCGCGCCGCCGCGATGTGAACCTCGGACCGCTCGACACGGTGCTGACGGCTGAAGCAAACGGCCGCACACGAGTCGTGCTTAACCTGGGTTCCATGGTCGAGTACCAGACTCGCCGCAGCGGTAACACGGTAATCGTCACCCTGGGTGGCGGGGATGAATACAGCGCAGGGACAACCCAGTTCGCCAGCGCACCAGCATCCGATACCCGTTCTTACGCCGCACCCGGCAGCCGTGCGATTTCAAGCGTAGATTTCCGTCGCACGCGTGACGGCGGAGGCCGAGTCATCGTGAACCTGACCGACCCGTCAACGCCGGTCGACATTCGCCAGGAAGGTGGCCGCGTCGTTGCTGTCTTCAAAGGCACCAGCCTGCCTGCAGAGCTGATGCGTCGCCTTGATGTCATGGATTTTGCGACTCCGGTTACGACCGTCGACACACTGCGCACGAATCTTGATACACGTATCGTCATTTCGGCGGAAGGCAAGTATGAGCAGCTCGCCTATCAGTCTGACAATGAATTCTCTATCGAAATCAACCCGGCAGCGGAAGAAGGCAAGGACGAGTCGAGCCTTTTCTCGGAGACCAAGGAATACGAGGGTCAACGCCTGACGTTGAATTTCCAGGACATAGAAACACGTGCTGTATTGCAGCTGCTTGCCGAAACCTCAGGCAAGAACATCGTTGTCTCCGATACGGTTCAAGGCAACGTAACACTGCGCTTGCGCAATGTTCCCTGGGATCAGGCCCTGGATATCGTGATGACGACCAAGGGCCTGGACATGCGCCAGAACGGCAACGTGATCATGGTTGCGCCTGCGCAAGAAATTGCGGCACGCGAAACAGCGGATCTCGAGGCCAAGCTGGCCATTAGCGAACTGGAGCCAACGTACTCCGAGTTCCTGCAGGTCAACTACGCCAAAGCAAGCGATCTCGCGGGATTGATTCAGGCCGATAGTGGCGGCAACCCGTTGCTGTCGGACCGCGGCAGCGTTGGCGTCGACGATCGCACCAACACGCTTCTGGTTCAGGACACGGCGGAACGCTTGCAGAACATTCGCCGCCTGGTTCGGACGCTGGACATTCCGATCAAGCAGGTTTTGATCGAGTCACGCATTGTTGTCGTCAATGATGATTTCAGTCGTGATCTCGGCGTCCGCCTTGGTGTAACCGCGTTCAATGAGAGCAATACGGGTCTCACGACGATAAGCGGCACCGGCGCAGGTACCGACAACATGATCAGTACCTACCTTGAAAACCAGGCTGACCCGACCAGTCCTTTCCTTCTCGAGTACCCGTCGCTGAGTAACCGTTACAATGTTCCTCTGCCGATTGCCGATGCTGCGGGCCGTTTCTCGCTGGCCGTGCTTGAGAACGATTATCTGATCGACCTTGAGCTGACAGCAATGGAGGCCGAGGGTCGCGGTGAGATCGTATCGACTCCACGCGTTATCACGGCGAACCAGAAAGAAGCGACTATCAAGCAGGGTGTGGAAATTCCGTACCAGCAGTCGGCATCTTCTGGCGCGACGACGATCCAGTTCAAAGAGGCTGTTCTCGAGCTGGTCGTTACTCCGCAAATTACGCCGGACAACAACATCATCATGGATCTCAGGGTCAGCAAGGACAACGTTGGCGAGATTATCTCGACCGGTGGCCTTGGCGGTACGGTGCCGAGTATCGATACACGCTCCGTAGAAACCCAGGTTCTTGTTGCTAACGGACAAACGGTCGTTCTCGGCGGTATTTACGAAACGGAACGCCGTGAGACGGTCAAGAAAGTGCCTTTCCTCGGTGATATTCCGGTTGCCGGCGCTTTGTTCCGCAGCAAGCAGCGGACCGATAACAAGGCCGAGCTCTTGATCTTTGTAACGCCGCGCATCCTCGAGGAAGGCGCGACTGTTTACTAGGGTTTTGCTCTGCTGAAGATCCGGAAAGCCAACCTTCGGGTTGGCTTTCTCTTTACGGGCCTTCACAAAACACAGGTGAAACACCGTCCTTAATGAAACACCCTAAGAATATTTTCCTGATCGGCCCAATGGGTGCGGGCAAGTCGGCGGTTGGCAGGCAGCTGGCACGGACCCTGCACCTGTCGTTCATGGACAGCGACGACGAATTAGAGGCGCGGACAGGCGTTGATATTGCCTTCATATTCGAGAAAGAGGGTGAGGCGGGCTTTCGCAAACGTGAGGCGGCGGTGATCGACGACCTGAGCGGAATCGACGGTGTCGTGCTTGCAACGGGCGGTGGCGCGGTTGTCGATCCGGAAAGCCGCAGCCGTCTTGGTGGCCGCGGCTTCGTTGTGTACCTGTATACGACGGTGGACCAGCAGTTTGCCCGTACCAACAAGGGCCGCGAGAGACCGCTGCTGGAAAACGGTGATCGTCGCCAGATTCTCGAAGAGCTGTTGCTTGCCCGTGATCCGCTGTATCGGGAGATCGCAGACCTGGTTGTCGATACGGATGGGCGCAAGGTTCATTCTGTCGCAAGCGAGATCATCGAAAAGGTTAGCTAACTGGCCGACCTGGCGTATTTACCCCCATGCGGGGACAATGCCGGCGGACTGTCTCGCTGCGCTCGCTTGATGTCTCGCCGGCAAACACCCCAGGCCGTCCCGATTGCGGTAACCTAAAGAAATGTCGGTATACCAGACAATCTCTGTAGATTTGGGCGACCGCAGCTACCCGATCGTCATTGGCCGTGGGTTCATGGACGGCAACTTCAACCTTGCGGACTATGTTCACGGACCCGACTGTCTCATCGTCAGCAATGAGACCGTTGCGCCGCTCTACCTCGACAAGCTCAGGCCGAACCTGGCCGACCGGGACATTACGAGCATCAGTCTTGCGGACGGCGAGTCGTTCAAGACCCTTGCGACGATGCAGACGATCCTGGATAAACTGGTTACGTCGGGTGCCAATCGGGATACCACGATAATTGCACTTGGCGGTGGAGTCGTCGGCGACATCGCCGGCTTTGCTGCCGCCTGTTACATGCGAGGCGTTGCATTTGTCCAGGTGCCAACGACGCTGCTCGCGCAGGTCGACTCGTCCGTTGGCGGCAAGACCGGCGTCAACCACGAAAAAGGCAAGAACCTGATCGGCGCGTTTCACCAGCCGCAGGTCGTACTCATCGATACCGATACGCTCGACACGCTGCCAGCGCGTGAATTCAGGGCGGGCCTGGCCGAGGTGATCAAGTACGGTGCGATCTGTGACCCGGCGTTCTTTGCGTGGCTTGAGTCCAATATGGTCGCCTTGCTCGAGAAAGATCCCGAAGTACTCGCTCATGCGATACAGCGCTCCTGCGAGATCAAGGCCGAGGTTGTGGCAGAGGACGAACGAGAGGCCGGTCGACGAGCGATCCTGAACTTCGGACATACCTTTGGCCATGCGATCGAACGCTGCCTCGGCTACGGTGAGTGGTTGCACGGCGAAGCCGTGGCAGCAGGGATGATAATGGCCGCCCAATTGAGTGGCATCGCGGCCGCGGACCTGTCGCGCCTCAAAGAGCTGATTACGGCGGCGGGATTGCCGACCGAAGCGCCGGCCATCGCCGGCGAGCGCTGGATCGAAGCGATGGGTATGGACAAGAAAGCACTACAAAAACAGCTGCGTTTTGTCCTTTTGCGTTCGCTCGGGGAAGCTTACGTCAGCGCCGACTATGACCGGGCCAGGCTGACGGCGCTGACCGGGGCTCCTGCTTGATGGGTGCAGCAGGCCTCGCACCTTATGCGGCTGACGAGACGCAGAGCCGCGGCAGGAAATACGACGAGCCACGTCCGGCGTATCGCGGTGAATATCAGCGAGATCGTGACCGGATCATTCATTCGACGGCGTTCCGGCGGCTGGTCTACAAGACCCAGGTATTCGTAAATCATGAGGGCGACCTGTATCGTACCCGCCTGACGCATTCACTCGAGGTGTCACAGATAGCCCGTAGCGTGGCGTTTGCACTGAAGCTCAACGAGCCGTTGACCGAGGCAATCAGCCTGGCCCATGACCTGGGCCATACACCGTTCGGCCACGCCGGCCAGGATACCTTGAATGCCTGCATGCGCGACTATGGCGGTTTCGAGCACAACCTGCAGTCGCTGCGGGTCGTTGACGTGCTCGAGGCCAAGTACGCCGATTTTCCCGGGCTGAACCTCATGTTCGAGACGCGCGAAGGCATTCTCAAGCATTGTTCGGCACGCAACGCCCGCGAGCTCGGCGATGTGGGTGAGCGTTTCCTGCAACGCAAACAGCCCGGCCTGGAAGCACAGCTTGCGAACATCGCCGATGCCATCGCCTATAACAACCACGATGTGGACGACGGGTTCCGGGCCGGCCTTCTGAGTCTCGATCAACTTCGTGAGCAGCCGTTGTTCGAGTCCCAGTATGCCGAGGTGCATGCCCGGTATCCCGAACTCGAAGACCGCCGGCTTATTTACGAAATTATTCGTCGCATGATCGGCACCGTGGTCACGGACCTGATCGAGGAAACACGGCGACGGCTCGAGAAAGAGTGCCCGGAATCCATCGATGACGTTCGCAACGCCGGCAAGCCGCTCGTGTCGATGTCGGATCATGTCTACGAACAACACGTATCGCTGAAACGCTTCCTGAACGAGCACCTGTACCGCCACGAACAAAAACTCGAAATGACGCGCAAGGTGCAAATAATGGTCAAGGAGTTGTTCACCGCGTACTCCGAGGATGTGCAACGCATGCCGCCGGAGTTTGCCGACGCGGCCGCCAGTCTCGATGAGCACGGCAGGGCTCGGGTTGTTGCCGATTACATTGCGGGGATGACAGATCGCTATGCAATCGCGGCCCACGAGGGCATCCGGGGCTGATAGAATGCGCCGCAGTTCTTACCCGGCGGCCATGCAGGCCGTCCGACAGCAAGCCAGGGTTTCCAGTGAAGCACAAAAACATTCCCAATAAAGACCGTCTCATTTTCGCGATGGACGTACCCGACTGCGATCAGGCGAGAGCCCTCACTGAAGAGTTGGGCGATTCCGTCACGTTTTACAAAATCGGGCTCGAGCTCATGATGAGTGGGGAGTACTTCAAGCTACTCGACTGGATGCTCGCGCGCGACAAGAAAGTGTTTTGCGATCTGAAATTTTTCGATATTCCCGCGACCGTGGGTTCCGCGGTGCGGTCGCTCAAGGATCGGGGCGCATCGTTCGTCACGGTGCACGGCAATCAGTCGATCATGGAGGCTGCTGCGGAGAACAAGGGCGATAGCCTCAAGGTGCTGGGCGTAACGGTGCTGACGAGCCTGGACCGCGGCGACTTGGATGACCTTGGTTTCGACTGCGACCTCGAGTCGCTGGTCCTCTCGCGTGCCAGGCGGGCACTGGAAGCTGGTTGCGACGGCGTGATCTCGTCGGGTCTCGAAGTGCCCAAACTACGCGAACACATCGACAACAAACTGCTTGTCATATCGCCCGGCATTCGTCCTGTCGACAACAAACCGATGGGCGACCAGAAGCGCGTCGTGACGGTCGAGACGGCATTCTCGAACGGTGCCGACTACATCGTCGTGGGTCGCCCCATTCGCGACGCCGAGAGTCCGCGCGCGGCTGCGGAGGCAATGCAGGCCTCGATCGCCGCCGAGGTTGGCGCGTGACGGCGGAGGTGAAGAACGACGTGTTCCTGCGCGCGTTGCGTCGGCAGCCCACGGCACGCACACCGGTCTGGATCATGCGACAGGCCGGCCGCTACCTGCCGGAGTACCGCGAGGTTCGGGCGGAAGCCGGCGATTTCATGAGCTTGTGCCGTAACGCCAGGCTGGCGTGCGAGGTGACGCTCCAGCCGCTGCGGCGCTTCAAGCTGGATGCGGCCATCCTGTTCTCGGATATCCTGACCGTGCCCGACGCGCTGGGCCTCGGGCTGTATTTCGAGACCGGAGAAGGACCGCGGTTCAAACGGCCGGTGCAGAGCGCGGCGGCGATTCGCAAACTGGCGGTCCCGGACGTCGGCTCGGACCTCGGCTACGTCTTCGAGGCAGTCAGCACGATAAGAAACGCGCTCGACGGCCAGGTGCCGCTGATCGGGTTTGCGGGCAGCCCGTGGACCGTCGCGACCTACATGGTTGAGGGCCGCTCCAGTCGGGATTTTGCGACTATCAAGGGGCTCGCCAAAGAAGACCCGCAGGCATTGCTGAGTTTGCTCGATATCGTGACGCAGACGACCGTTCAATATCTGAATGCACAAATAGACGCGGGCGCTCAGGCAATCATGGTCTTTGACACCTGGGGCTCAGCGCTGGAGCCTGACGACTATCGGCGTTTCTCGCTCGCCAACATGCAGACCATCGTCGACAACCTTGCCCGCGACAAAGGTGCCGAGCCGATTCCCGTCATACTGTTCACCAAGGGTGCCGGTGCGCTGCTTGCCGACATGGCCGATACCGGTTGCGAGGCGCTCGGCGTCGACTGGACAACCGATCTGCGAACGGCTCGACGCTATGTCGAAGACAAAGTTGCGCTACAGGGCAACCTTGACCCGGCGACGCTGCGCGAAAGTCCCGAAGTCATACGACAGGGTGTCGCCGACACGCTGGCCAGCTACGGTAAAGGGCCGGGGCACGTGTTTAATCTCGGGCACGGTATTACGCCTGACATCGATCCGGAGCACCTCGGCGTGCTGGTCGACGCGGTGCACGAGCTCAGCCCGCAGTATCACGACTAGCTTTCTCGCAATCAATGGTGTCGGAAACGACCACTGCTTGATGCCCGCGACAGGCCGGTGTAGAAGTAAAAGCAGTCGTTCAAATGCTAGTATTTACCGTATTGGAAAGGGCTGCTTTTGACCCAAAGCGGACATCAGTCCCTTAGAATTTTAAATGAATGACCCTCAAGAAATTCCTTGGAAACGTATACTTGTCGAAGCGACGGCGATCGTTGC